>JARRJS010000139.1:0-7607 GCA_037388885.1 Gemmatimonadota bacterium | reverse complement strand
AGCGTGGCCAGCGTGCCGGAGATCTGGGCGACGTGGGCGATGGTGGCGCCCCAGTCCGTGCGATCGGACGGCGGCACCAGCGGCACGGTGACGACGCTGCCGGGCCCCGGCTGGGGCGAGGTGCGGAAGAAGACGATCCTACGCCGGGCGGCGCCACTGCCGTTGGCGTAGCGAATGTGCACGCCGGATCGGTCCGCATCGCGCGCGTACCCGCCCGCGTTGTCGATGTAGTACTGGAGCCCGGCGCCTTTCCTGTAAAGCACCGCCGCAGGCGAGTTGACCGCGCCCTGCACCACCACCACCGGGTTGTACTCCGGCACGTCCATGGAGTCGCCGGGCAGCAGCACGACGTCGTTCGCCGAGCCGGGGCGCCTGAGCGCGGCGGGCAGGTCCACGTTCACCAGCTGCCCTTGGCGGTAGAGCCGGAACCCGTCCGGGTAAGCGGTCTCCTTTAGACCGCCGGCGCGGTTCAGCAGGTCGGACAGGTGCTCGTCCTGGGAGCGCAGGGCGTACAGGCCCGGGTAGTTGACCTGGCCCCACAGCTGCACGATGCGCTCCGGCTCCAGGCGCGGCAGGCGGCGCACGTAGACGTGGTCGCGGGGCTGCAGCCGGAATTCGGCCGCCGTACTGTCCCCGGGCATGCGCCCGGCGGATGGAATGCCCACGGCCGCGCCGGGATAGTAGCGCTGGCCCTCCCGGGACACGATGTAGGACGAGTCCACGTGTACGTGGAGGAGGTCCCGGATGTGGCCGGCGCGCCGGGCCTGCGGGTCCATCGGCTGTCGCGCGATCTCCACCGTCAGGTCGGCATCCGGTGTCAGGCCACCCGCCTGCAGGATCAGGTCGCCCAGCGTCATGTGCTCCTGGTACGGCGTCTTCAGCGGCGTGCGTACCTGGCCGGAGATGGCGACATCGAAGTCGTCCTGGAAGTGCGTGCGGGAGAACACGCGCACCGCGTCGTACTCCTGGAGCACCGGGTTGGCCACCGGCGTGCTGTCGGCGCTCATCTCCAGCGAGAACGGGATCACGCTGAGTGTGGAGTCCTCCGGGTTCAGCCGCAGGATCTGCGCACTGGCGCGGTAGGCGTCGGGCTTGAGCCCGTCGGCCGCGTTGATCAGGTCCCAGGCGCGCATGCCCGGCGTGAGGCGGAAGGTGCAGGGCACCGTGACCATGGAATCCGCCGGGATGGGCGCGGCGAGGCTGTCCCTGCGGCGCGCGCCACGCGTCGAGAGGGTGTCGGACGGCGGCAGGCTCGCCGCGGCCGTCATGCATTCCCGCCATACGGCGCCCTCGATAGTGACGACGTTCCGCACCTCGGGCCGGATGGCGAAGATGCGCACGTCGTCGCCCGGGCGCAGGGCCGGCGCCGGCTGCTCGCCGCGCATGACGGCGCCCAGGTCCACCTCCAGCACGACCCGGTCCACGCCCGGCTGCGTACGCTCGGCCGGCGGCAGCACGCGGGTGATGCGGGCACGGCGCAGCGAAGCGGGTGTGGTCAGGCCGCCAGCGAAGCGGATCAGGTCCAGCAGCGTCTCGTCAGGTTTCAGCTCGTAAATGGCCGGCCGCGTCACCTCGCCGCGGATGGCCACCAGCGGCCCGTGCACGGGCACGAACACGACGTCGCCCGGCTGCAGCAGCACGTCGTCCAGGTTGTTGCCGTGCAGCAGGTAGTCATACAGGTCCACGTCCCGGACCACCTTGCCGTTGCGCATGATGCGCACGTCCCGGAAGCTGCCGTCCGGCGTGGGTCCGCCGGCCAGGTACAGAGCGTTCAGCACCGACGCGATGGGGCTGGCCAGGTAAGAGCCGGGCCGCTGCACGTCGCCCGTGAGGAAGAGCTGGTTGGCGCGTAGCCGGCCCAGGCTCAGCTCGAAATGCGTGGTGGCGTTCGGCCCGCGCTTGATGCCCGAGTAGGCCTTGCCCAGGGTGCCATACAGCCGGTCCCGGAGCTGCGCGAGCGTCAGGCCGTTGACCCAGACCTGGCCCACCTGCGGAATGACGATGAAGCCCTCGCGCGTGATGTCCAGCGTGTAGGCCTTTTCCACGTCGCCCGTGAGGATGAGCACCAGCTCGTCGCCGGGGCCCAACACGTAGCTGGGCGGCACCGGGCCCATGGCCATCGGCTCGAACTCGGTCGTGCTACGCGCGAAGACCTTGAGCCCGAACACGCGCAACCCGAGCTGGCGCTCCAGCGCCGACGAGTCCGGCATGAGAGACGGTACGGCCCGCAGGCCCTGCGCCACCTGCGCGCTTTCCGCCGCCACCGGCTGCTCTGTGGGCAGTGGCACGCCCAGCGCGCGCGCGGCGTTCAGCACATCCGTGCCGGGCTGCGGCGGCGCGATACTGTCCTGGCTCATGTACACGTCCAGCAGGGACGGGTCGTAGCCCATGGACGCCAGCCGCTGCCGGATCTGGTCCGGGGTCAGGCCCGAGCTGCGGATGCGACTGATGACCGCGCTCTGCAGCCCCTGGCCGTTGATCAGCTGTTGGATCTGGGACGCGGACGTGCCGGGGGGCGGGACCGGCTGTTGCGCGGTGGCGGGCGCCGCCGCGGTCAGCGCGGCCGCTGCCAGCAGCATTGCCAGGGTGACGGCACGCCGGACGGCGGCCGGGCGAGACCGGTGCTTCATGCTGTCCATGATGAGCGGTGAAACGAAGATCGGCGGCCATGCCTGCCGAACGCAGGCCCTAAGTTAGGCCGGTTCATCCGACACGACAAGGCGGCCCCGGAGGGGACGAATTCGAGTTCGAATTCGAATTCGAGTTCGGAAATCTGCGTGTGCCCCGATGCCGGCGCTTGTGCAGGCATCCTGCTGGCGCCGCGAACGGACGGCGGTCGACGGTCATCGGTCGCCTCAAGGTTCGACAAACGCGGTCAGCGCTTCGATGTATTGGCGGTAATCGTCGAGGGCTCGCGCGATGGAGCCGTAAAGAACGCGGTGGTCGATATCGTTGTAGTCGTGGACAAGGATGTTTCGAAGGCCGGCGCTCGAGGCGATCTCTTGGGCGAATTCCCGCGAGTAGATGCCCAGGTCCGCGAGGCGGAGAAAGGTATCCCGGTAGCTGAGGCGAGTGATGCGTTCTTCGGCGCCGGTGGCCGTTTCGCTGATGATGTGCTCGTTGACGTCGATAGCGCGGGTAACGACGCGTTCGAGCATGCGCTCGACCGCCGCCAGCTTGACCGGATCGCCTACCAGCGCTTCGTAGCTCTCGACGTGGAGGTCGGCCAGCCGGTCCAGGTCCTCGAGGATCAGCTGCAGTTTGCGGCGCACGAGCTCAGGACGCAGCATCGAGTTTCTCGCGCAGGTGGTCGAGCTTCTTCTCGAACAGCCGTTGTTCGAGCGTTCGCAGGTCGGCGGAGTCGATGAAGTCGCGGTAGGCGTACGCGCGATACCGGAGAAAATCGTCCGTGTCGCCCCAGATCAGCACGCCCGGACCAACGGCCTCCCAACGCAACAGCGGATCTGCGCCGTTCAACGACACAGGGTCGAGCGAGTAGTCGGTAAACACTTCCATGAGCGCACTACGCAATGTCCAGAACGCCTTCGCCTCGACCGGCGTGTGAAAGAGAACGGCGAGGTCGAGGTCGCTGGCGGCCGTCGGCGGCGGACGACCTGTCACCCGCGACCCAAACGCCGCAACGAAGCGGACGCCAGCTTCGCGGCACAGGCTATCGAGCCGGGCGGCGTCAAAACGTGGCGCTTCGCTGGCAAAGGACATCGGGCCGTTCATGCGCTCAATATGCCCGGATCGAGGCGCGGTGAAAAGGGATGGCGGCGTGCGCCGCGCGCGCAAGTCGGTCGCGGTCGTCGTCGCCGCTGGTGAGTCGAGCGCCCGGGCGCCCCCCGTTGTGGCGCGACGCCGGTTCCGATAGCTTGCGCAGGCTCTAGGGCGGAACAAGCGACATGGTGGCCGGGGTATTGCGACGGGACGCCGACGCGTGGCACCCCTGCACATGAGGCCGGGCGCCGCGCATGGGGCGGACCGCGGCGCGTGGGGCGCAACGCTCCCCGTCTCCCTGTCACCCCGTCACCCCGTCGGGGGAGGGCGCGGTGGCGGGGTTCGACCGGTGATTGCGAGATGAACGAGACGTGACCTTCGGACATAAACGCATACGACGAACTCTGCTGGCGGTGGGGCTGGGTTTCGCCCTGGCCTCAAGCGCGGGCATTGGCCTGACCGGCTGCGCCGGCCACCAGGCCACGCTGTACCAGCTGAACGCCGACCAGCTGTTGGAGCGCGGCCTGGCCGCCTACGATGCACACAAATGGTCGAAGGCCATCGAGTACCTGTCGCGACTGGCGGTGGTGGCGCCGACGCATCCGCGCATCGCCGAGGCCCGCTTCAAGCTGGGGCAGGCGCATTACGAGAAGCACGAGTACATCACGGCGGCGTCGGAGTTCTCGCGGCTGGCCAACGAGATGTCGCAGGACTCGATGGCCGACGACGCATGGTTCGGCGTGTGCCGGTCGTACAACGCGCTGTCGCCCAATCCGCAGCTGGACCAGACGTATACGAACGACGCCATCCAGAACTGCCAGACGCTGATCCAGATCTTCCCCAACAGCCCCTACGCGGACAGCGCGAAGAAAATAGTTCGCACCATGACCGACAAGCTGGCGAGCAAGGTCTACGAGGGCGGCGACTGGTACTACCGGCGCAAGGCGCTGGACTCGGCCATCATCTACTTCGAGGCCGTCGTCAACAAGTACCCCGACACCCCGGCCGCGCCGAAGTCGCTCCTCCGCCTGTATCAGATCTACCAGAGGCTGAGCTACAAGGAGGAGATGACCTCGACCCGCGACCAGCTGTTCAAGGACTACCCGGACAGCGACGCGGCCAAGCAGCTGCGGGCCATGGGGGTGGTGGCGGACACGACCGGGACCGGTACGGGCTGATTTCGAATTCGAGTTCGAGTTCGAGTTCGAGGGTCAGGGTTTGGCAGCGTTCGTCGTGGTTCGCGACGTTGTCGGCACATACATTCCTTCCATGGCAAGCTCACAGGGCGTTCTGGATCCTCCGCGGTCGGGTATGGTCCGGGGGCAGGGGCATGGGCACGGGCGAGCGTCCCGGATCGGGGAGTTCGGGCTCGGGTCGCGCACCCGCACCCGCACTCGCACACAGGTCGGCCGGGCGCGCCCGCGGCTATGGGCGCTCCGGGAGCGTTGCGGGCAGCCTGAAGGACGTTGCCCGCCGGAACGCCGGCTCACGCCCATCGAATTCGAATTCGAACTCGAACTCGAACTCGATGCGGCGGCGCTCGGAAAACTCTCATGACCCTCGACTCGAGCGCGCCTCGCTCTCTCGGCATTCTCGGCGGCACCTTCGACCCTCCGCACATCGGGCATCTCATCGCGGCGCAGGATGTGCAGGCCGCGCGGTCGCTGGACCGGGTCCTGTTCGTGCCGGCGGCCGAGCCGCCGCACAAGCGGGGGCCGCTGACGCCGGCGGCGCTGCGGCTGGAGATGCTGCGGGCGGCGCTGGCGGGTGCGGACGGCTTCGAAGTCAGCGACGTCGAGTTGCGGCGCGCGGGCCCATCGTACAGTGTGGATACGCTGCGGCAGCTGCGGGAAACGTTCCCTGCGGCGCAACTCCACTTCATCATCGGGGCGGACCAGTTCCGGGAGCTGCACACGTGGCACGAGCCGGAAGAGGTGTGCCGGCTGGCGCGCCTGGTGGTCATGGACCGCGACAACCTGTCCCCCGACGACATGGCGTCGCCCCTCGATGTGGAGTATGAGACGGTGCGTGTGACGCGCGTGGACGTGTCGTCCACTCAGATTCGGAGACGCGTGAAGGCTCACCAGCCGATCCGGTTCCTGGTGCCGCGGGCCGTGGAGGAGATCATCCGGCGGGAGAGGCTGTATGCGTCACGGTGATCGTCGATCGCCGATCCTCCGGACCGTTGCAGGGCCGAATGGGTATGACGTGCGAACTGTAGTCTCCAGGCAGGACGAACGATGCTAGAGCTCATCAAAGACTTTTTCCGCTGGCTGATCAAGCTGCCGACCAAGATCTTCGGCACGCGCCACGAGCGTGCGGCGAAGCAGATGCAGCCGCTGGTGGACGAGATCAACGCGATCGCCGAGCGGTTGCAGTCGGTGTCGGAAGACGAATTGAAGGCGCAGACCGACACGTTCCGCGCGAAGCTGGCGGAGCGCACGGACGCGCTGAAGGCGGACCTGGCGGATCTTCGGGAGCAGAAGCGGAAGGCGGAGGACCCTGTAGATCGCGAGGACCTTACGGGCCGGATCAACGCGCTGGACGACGAGCTCAAGGAAGTCACGGGCGAGGTCCTGGACGAGCTGATGCCGGCGGCGTTCGCGACGGTGAAGGAGGCGTGTCGCCGGCTGCTGGGCAAGGAGATCGTCGTCACGGGCCAGAAGATGACGTGGGACATGGTGCCGTACGACGTGCAGCTGATCGGCGCCATCTCGCTGCACCAGGGCAAGGCGACGGAGATGGCGACGGGCGAGGGCAAGACGCTGGTTGCCACTATGCCGCTGTACCTGAACGCGCTGGCGGCCCGCGGCGCGCATCTGGTGACGGTGAACTCGTACCTGGCCCAGCGCGACGCCGAGTGGATGGGCACCGTCTACACGTACCTGGGCCTGACCGTCGACTGCATCGACCTGTACGAGCCCAACACGGAGGAGCGGCGCGCGGCGTACAACGCGGACATCACATACGGCACCAACAACGAGTTCGGGTTCGACTACCTGCGCGACAACATGGTGCTGTCGCTGGACCAGCGGGTGCAGCGCGGGCACGCGTATGCGATCATCGACGAGGTGGACTCGATCCTCATTGACGAAGCGCGCACGCCGCTGATCATCAGCGGACCGGTGGGGCAGGAGGAGTCGGACATCTACCGGCGCTACAACCCGATGGTGAACAGCCTGTACCGCAAGCAGACGCGCGTGGTGAGCGAGCTGGTGGCGGACGCGGAGAAGGAGCTGGACAAGGACGAGGACGCGGACGACGGCGCGATCGGGCAGAAGCTGCTGGCGGCGAAGCGCGGCGCGCCGAAGAACAAGCGGCTGCTCAAGCTGTTCGCCGATGACCCCGGCCTGCAGAAGCTGGTGCAGCAGACCGAAGGCTTCTACATGCGCGACAAGGCGCTGGACGAGGTGGACGAGCTGCTCTACTTCGCCATGGACGAGAAGGGCCAGAACGTCGGGCTGTCGGACCAGGGTCTGGACGAGCTGTCGCCCAACGACCCCAACGCGTTCGTCGTGCCGGACATCTCGGTGGAGACCGGCGAGACGGAGAAGGACGAGTCGCTGTCGGTGGACGAGAAGCGGGAGCAGATCCAGGCGCTGGAGAAGGAGTTCGCGGAGAAGAGCCAGAAGATCCACGCGATCCACCAGCTGCTGAAGGCCTACACCCTCTTCCACAAGGACGAGCAGTACATCGTGGAGGACGGCCAGGTCGTCATCGTGGACGAGTTCACGGGCCGCAAGATGGCCGGCCGCCGCTGGAGCGACGGGCTGCACCAGGCGGTGGAGGCGAAGGAGGGCGTGAGCGTCCAGGGCGAGACGCAGACGTTCGCCACCATCACCATCCAGAACTACTTCCGCATGTACGACAAGCTGGCCGGCATGACC
>JARRJS010000138.1:0-10917 GCA_037388885.1 Gemmatimonadota bacterium | reverse complement strand
TGCGCTCCCGCTCGTCCGGTTGCATCCCCCGGCCCGTGTCTGTCACCTCGAGCACCAGGGCGTCTTCGGCGGCGCCGGTGAAGGCGCCGCGCTCGTGGCCGAAGAGCTCGCTCTCCACGAGGTTCTCGGGGAGGGCGGCGCTGTTGACGGCCACGAACGGCTCGTCGGGCGCGGCGCCCATGGCGTGGAGGTCCCGGGCCACCAGCTCCTTGCCGGATCCGCTCTCGCCGAGGACGAGGACGGGGGACGGGATGGGGGCGAGGCGCCGGATCTCTTCCTGGAGGCGACGCATGGGTGCGCTGCCGCCGACGAGCGTGCTCTCCACGTCCAGGCGGGCACGCAGCGTCCGCACCTCCGTCTGGAGGCGGCCGCGTTCGAGGGCACTCCGAACCTCCTGCACCACCCGCTGCATGGGCTCGGCCTTGTCGATGAAGCCGAACGCGCCCAGCTGAACGGCGCGAACGCAGCGGTCGTAGTCGCCGGTGCCGGTATAGACGACGACGGGCACGTCCCATTCCCGGAGCGCGATCTGGCGCAGGACCTCGAAGCCATCCATCCCGGGCATCTCCAGGTCCAGGACGACGCAGTCGATGGTCTCGTCGGCCAGCGCTTCCAGGGCGTCGGGGCCGGACGTGGCGATGCGCACGTGCCAGCCGGCCAGGCGCTGGAGGTCGTAGGCGTACTGCTCCGCCATGGCCTGCACGTCGTCCACCACCAGGATCCGGGTCACGTGTTCGCCTCCGGGCTGCGTCGGGGATGGGCGGGCAGCTGCACCGTGAAGCGCGAGCCGGCGCCGGCCGTGCTGTCGACGGCGATGCGGCCGCCCAGGTCGCCCACAATCCGCCGAACGATGGAGAGCCCGAGGCCGGTGCCGCCCGCCTTCGTCGTGTAGAAGTCCTGGAAGATGCGCTCCCGCTCGTCCGGTTGCATCCCCCGGCCCGTGTCTGTCACCTCGAGCACCAGGGCGTCTTCGGCGGCGCCGGTCGAGACGGTGACCCGGCCGCCGCCGTCCTCGAGGCTCTCCAGGGCGTTCACCACCAGGTTCTCCACGATGCGGCGGAGCGCCACCGGATCGGCCTCCACGGCCGGGAGGCGCGGGTCCAGATCGAGAGCGACGGCCGGGGTCGGTGACTCGGTCGGCGGCTCACTGTCCTGCTCGTTTTCCGGCTCGCTCCCCGGCGTGCGTTCGAGCCGCGTGCCTTCGGCCGCCTCGCGCGCCACGTCCCGGACGATGGCGTTGAGGTCACACGGGCGCCGCTCCGCCTGCGGCGACAGGCGAGCGTAGTTGGCCGCCAGCTCCTGGAGGTAGGCGACGCTGGATTCCAGCGTCTGCTGGCGCTCGCGGAACACGGTGGCCAACTCGTCGGGCCGCTCCCGGGCGAGCTGGGCCAGGTGGCTCACGACGTTCCGGATCGGGATCAGGCCGTTGCGGACGTCGTGGTTCACCTGGCGGGCCATGTCGCCGATGGTGGCGCGCCGCTCCGCTTCCCGGGCCCGCGTGGCGCTGGCCCGCAGCCGGGCCGTCATGCGGTCCAGCGCGCGGGAGAGCGTGCCGATCTCGTCGCCGCGACGGGTGGCGAAGGACACGTCGAGGCGGTCCAGGTCCAGGCGCGCAGCCTTGCCGGCCAGCGTCGCCACGGGCCGGCTCAGGCGGGCGGACACGAGGAGCGCCAGCAGGAGCGCGAAGGCGACGGCGGCGGCCAGCGTGAGGGCGAGCCAGCGGTCGAGGCCCCGGAGCACGGTCTGCAGCGGTCCCGACGACGCACGGATCTCCACGCGCGTCTCGCCGACGGCGTTCACGGCAGCGATGGGGACGGTGCGGACGTACCCGGCGTTGGTGGCGCCCGGGATTTGCGGAGCAGCTTCGACGCCGTGTGCGGTGCTGACTGTGCCCGGCGCAGGCGTCGTGACCGCGTTGGCGTGCGCGGGACCAACCGCGGCTCTGGCGCTGGCGGCCGGCCCAGGCCCGACCCCGGGCGCGCCGATCAGCCGCACGTCCAGACCGGTGCCGCGGGCGAGGCGGTCGAGGAACGCCTGGTCCACGGCGACGCCGCCCACCAGCGTGAGGTCCCGGGCGCCGATGCGCACGGCCCGCGCCCGGGCCAGGGCGAGAATGGAGCCGGACGCGGTGGGCATTGCGACGAGTGCCCCCGCGTTGCCCGCGCGCCGGAGCGCCGCCGGCAGCGCCGGATCGACGACGTCGTACTCGTTACGGAAGTGACCGGAGCTGAGGACCCGGCCGTCCTCGTCCTGGATGCGCAGGACACCGAGGCCAGACAGGCGCATCGCGCGGCCGGCGTAGTCCAGGAGCCAGGCCCGGTCAGCGCCCCGGCCGCGAAGCGCCACCCGCAGACGGTTGTCGCCGGCCATGGCCTCTGCCAGGCGGTCCAGGCGCACCCCTACGGCGTCCGACTGGCGCGCCAGCTCCTCCTGGATCACGGTGGCCAACCCATCCACCCGTCGCTGGTCCAGGGCCCGGAGGCGGGCGGCGACGTCGTGGCGGGCGCGCACGCCGAAGAACGCCAGCGGCGCGACGGCCAGGAGGAGCCCGGCGGCGAGGAGGCGGCCGCGGAAGGTCATGGCCGTGGCCCCGTACCGAAAACAGGACGCAGGTGCAGCGTGCCCGCCCCGTCCACGGTCACGCCCGCCAGACCGGCCACGCCGTCCCGCAGGAGAGCAGTGGCCCGCGTCTCCACCAGCGGCACCAGCTCCGAAACCCGCGCCCAGGGAGCCCGCCGCTCCACCTCCGCCACTAGATCACACGGGTCGGCGGCAGCCGTGTGGCGAACGGCGAACAGGAAGGCCGTGCCGTCGCCGCGTTCCAGCGCGTCGTCGAATGCCTCGGCGGGGAGTCCGCGGGCGATGAGCGATGATCCGGTCCCGGCCGCGGGGACCCACGGCGGTCCGTTTCCCGCGCGGGCCAGTGCCACCAGGCGCTGCGCCAGCGCGGAAGCCGCCGCGTCCCCAACTGGATACACGATCGGCCGCTCGCCGGGTGGCGACTCGAGGCCGGCGCCGGGGGCCGTCCGGGCTCTGGTGGTGTCCCGACGTTCCACAACCGCCGTGTCGGGCCATTCCGGGACCGCCACCGGCGCGCACCGATCCACGTCGGCAACGCTGAACGGTGCCGGCCGCGCCTGCTCACGCACGGCGTCCCGGGCCAGAGCCTCCAGCCCCCCGTCCGTCGGCGCGACGACCCGGCCCTGCCAGGGGTCACCGGGAGCAAGGAGCAGGTAAACACGGTTCCAGGGCAGCGGAGCCGATCGGTAGCCGCCCGTCGCGGCAGCGTACTCGATCGTAGCCGGATCCCGTGTGACGAGGAGATCCACGCCGGCGTCCACGGCATTCCGCGGATCGCCAGCCACCGTCCGGAACTCCACCTCGCCCCCGGAGCCCGACACCAGCCACACCGTACCTGAGGTTCCAAACGTCGGGGACGACGTCGGCTGGTAAGGCCCGGTCCCCATGGGCCAACCTTCGGCGCTGTCGGCAAGAGTCACGGCCAGCGCCGGCCTCGCGAAGAACGCCGCCGTCACCGGAACACTCAGCTCCAGCTCCAGCGTGCGGTCGTCCACGACGGCGATGGCTCGCAGGGCATCGATCCCGGCAGCGACCATGCTTTGCGCCACGTCCGCGGCTCCCACTACGGCCCCGTTCCACGCCCGGGCGGGCCGCAGATGAAACGTCCAGCGGCGGCCCTGGTCGGCCGCCTCCCAGGAGGAGGCCAGGGCCGGCCGCACTTCGCCCCGGCAGTCCACCGCCACGAGCGTCTGGTACATCTGCGCGAACACCGTTCGCTCGGCCTCGGTCCGCGGGACGGGCGCGTGAGCCGGGTCCACCTTGCCGGGCAGACCCACGACCAGCGCCGGCGCGCCGGGACCGGCGGACGACCAGGCGCCGGTCCCCGCGGCCCCCCGCCTCCCGGTCGCGTTCGCCGCCGGAGCCGCAGCCAACACGCACCCCGCCTCCGCGGGCACGGCGCCGTCCGGCGGCGGCGTCCTCGCGCACGCGGCGACGCCCGACAGCAGCAGCACCCACGCCGGGTGGCGTATCCGAAGCCAGCGCGGTGGCGATTGATGCTCAGTCATGGGAATGTCGTAACCCCGACACGCGTGCGGATGATCCCGGGGGTTCGGTGGCCCGCCTGCCCCCACGGCCCGCGGCCGCTTCACCTGAGTGATGCGGCGTCAGGGTGAAATATGTCCGGCGACGTGGGAAGGAAACAAGCGGCCCGGCCC
Source organism: Gemmatimonadota bacterium (assembly GCA_037388885.1). Classification (GTDB taxonomy): domain Bacteria; phylum Gemmatimonadota; class Gemmatimonadetes; order Longimicrobiales; family RSA9; genus JARRJS01. The sequence continues at coordinate 6,679 of JARRJS010000138.1, read as the reverse complement.
TGCGGCTGAACCGGCCGGCACTCGCCGGAAGCTCGCGCCGGCCGGCGCTCCCCATCACCCCGTCTCCCTTCAAGCGGAACAGACGCCCCGAACCCGCCTCAACCCCGGTAAAGAAACAGGCGCCCAATCCTTCGGGCACCCGTCTCGCCGTCACTGTCCCGGCCCGCGAACTCAGCTCACCCCACCAACCGAGAAGGGCCAGGTATTCTGCTAACGCAGGTTCCGCAGGACGTACTGCAGAATCCCGCCATGCCGGTAATACTCCATCTCCTGCGGCGTATCCAACCGCACCAAGGCGCGGAATTCCTTCGCCCCGTCGGGTCCCGTGGCACGCACCGTCACCTCCCGCGGCGCCGTCGCGGCGAACGCATCCGCCAGCCCGACGATATCGTACTCCTCCTCGCCCGTGAGCCCGAGGGACGCGGCGCTCTCGCCGTCGTGGAACTGGAGCGGCAGCACGCCCATGCCCACCAGGTTGGAGCGGTGGATGCGCTCGTAGGTCTCGGCGAGGGCGGCGCGCACGCCCAGCAGCGCGGGACCCTTGGCGGCCCAGTCGCGGGACGAGCCGGTGCCGTATTCCTTGCCGGCGATGACCAGGAGCGGGACGCCCTCGTCGCGGTACTGCATGGCGGCGTCGTAGATGGACGTCTGCTCGCCGTCGGGCAGGTGGCGGGTAAAGCCGCCCTCCGTGCCGGGCGCCAGCTGGTTGCGCAGCCGGATGTTGGCGAACGTGCCGCGCATCATGACCTCGTGGTTGCCGCGGCGCGAGCCGTAGGAGTTGAAGTCCTTGGGCTGGACGCCGCGCTCCATGAGATACTTTCCGGCGGGCGAGTCCTTCTTGAAGGAGCCAGCGGGCGAGATGTGGTCCGTCGTGACGCTATCGCCCACCTTGACCAGCACGCGGGCGCCGGTGATGTCCTGCACCTCGGGCGCTTCCAGGGGCATGTCCTGGAAGAACGGCGGTTCCTTGACGTATGTGGAGTCAATATCCCAGGCATAGCGGTTGCCTTCGGGCACGGGCAGGGCGCGCCAACGCACATCGCCCTCGAACACCTCGGCGTACTCCTTGGTGAACATCTCGGGGCGCACGGACTTGCGGACGACCTCCGCCACCTCCATGCGCGACGGCCAGATATCCTTCAGGAAGACCGAGTGTCCGTCTTTGCCGGTACCGAGGGGCTCGTTGTAGAGATCCATGTCCATGCGCCCGGCAATGGAGTAGGCGACCACGAGCGGCGGCGAGGCCAGGTAGTTGGCTCGTACGTCGGGATTGACGCGGCCCTCGAAGTTGCGGTTGCCGGACAGCACGGAGCAGGCGACGAGGTCGTGCTCGTTGATGGCCTCGGACACCGCGGCGGGCAGCGGCCCGCTGTTGCCGATGCAGGTGGTGCAGCCGAAGCCCACCAGGTTGAAGCCCAGCGCCTCCAGGTACGGCATCAGCTCGGCGTCCGTGAGGTAGTCCATGACCACCTTGGAGCCGGGGGCCAGGCTGGTCTTGACCCATGGCCGCCGCTGCAGGCCCGCTTCCACGGCCTTCTTCGCCAGCAGCCCGGCGGCGACCATGACCGACGGGTTGGACGTGTTGGTGCAGCTTGTGATGGCAGTGATGACGACGCTGCCGTCGCCCACGTCGAACTCGGCGTCGTCCATGCGCACGCGGACGCTGCGGCGCGCCTCCGTGGGCGCCAGCGCCAGCGAACCTTCACCGCCCGCGGCGGACACGCCACCCCCCGCCGCCACCTTGTTGCCCGACAGGACCGGCAGCGCCTCCAGGAACGCCCGCTTCGCGCCAGACAGCGGGATGCGGTCCTGCGGCCGCTTCGGTCCCGCCATGGCCGGCTCGACGGTGGACAGGTCGAGGGCCAGGGTGTCGGAGTACTCGGCTTCCGGCGCCTCGGCCGTATGGAAGAGGCCCTGCTCCTTCATGTACGCTTCGGTCAGGTGCGCGCCGTCTTCCCGCCCGGTGAAGCGCATGTAGCGGATCGTCTCCGCGTCCACCGGGAAGATGCCGCACGTGGCGCCGTACTCGGGCGACATGTTGCCGATGGTGGCGCGGTCCGCCAGCGGCAGCGTCTCGAGGCCCGGCCCGTAGTACTCGACGAACTTGCCCACGACGCCCTTCTCCCGAAGCATCTGCGTGACGCGCAGCACCAGGTCCGTGGCCGTGGCGCCCTCCGGCAGCTCGCCCTCCAGCCGGAAGCCCACCACCTGCGGGATGAGCATGGAGATGGCCTGACCGAGCATGGCCGCTTCCGCTTCGATGCCACCCACACCCCAGCCCAGCACGCCCAGCCCGTTCACCATCGTGGTGTGCGAGTCCGTGCCCACGAGCGTGTCGGGGTAGGCGCGCAGCGTGCCGTCGGCGTCCTCCGCACCAAACACCACGCGCGCCAGGTACTCCAGGTTGACCTGGTGCACGATGCCCGTCTCGGGCGGCACGACGCGGAAGTTGTCGAACGCGCCCTGGCCCCAGCGCAGAAAGGCGTACCGCTCCCGGTTGCGTTCGTACTCGATGCGTGAGTTCGTCTCGAACGCCATGCGCGTGCCGAACTCGTCCACCTGCACCGAGTGGTCGATGACCAGCTCCGCCGGCTGCAGCGGATTGATCTTCGTCGGGTCGCCGCCCATGCGCGCCATGGCGTCCCGCATGGCCGCCAGATCCACGACCGCGGGCACGCCCGTAAAGTCCTGCAGAAGCACGCGAGAGGGCGTAAACGCGATCTCCCGACTGGGTGTCGCGTGCGGGTCCCATTTCGCCAGCGCCTCCACGTCCGCCCCGGCGTCTGCCGAAGCGTCTTGATGCCGCAGCAGGTTCTCCAGCAGGATGCGCAGCGCGAAGGGCAACCGGCTGACGTTCAGCCCGCGCTTTTCCAGCGCGTCCAGCCGGTAGATCTCGTAGTTACGGTCGTTGACTTTGAGTGTCGAGCGGCTCCCGAAGTGGTCCGTCATATCGTTGAGCTCCTCTTTATCGAGTTCGAATTCGAATTCGAGTTCGAGTTCGAATCCGCGTTCGTGGGGTGGGTTGGGTTGTCGGGTTCGTCTTCGTCTTCGTGGTCGTCTTCGTTCGGATTCGGCGGTCGTCGTGGGGCGGAGGCCCCAACTTTCATTCACCGTTCCTCGCCCCCGTCCCTACCCGATCGCCGTTCTTCGTGCGACCTGCTGTTCTTCGTGCCCTTCGTGTCGCACCCACGGCTTCACGGAATCGGTGATCCGCGAGATGACACGGGTCGCCATGGAGCACGACGCCATCAACCTGGCGCAGGGCTTCCCGGACTTCCCCGCCCCGCAGGTGCTGAAGGACGCCGCGGCGGACGCCGTGGCGCGGGATGTCAACCAGTACGCGGTGACGTGGGGCGCGCCACGGCTGCGGGCGGCGCTGGTGGCGAAGTACGAGCGGTTCTACGGCATGGCGGTGGACGGCGACCGCGAGATCACGGTGACGTGCGGCGCGACGGAGGCCATGGCGTCGGCGTTGCTGGCGGTCGTGGATCCGGGCGATGAAGTCGTCGTGCTGGAGCCGTTCTACGAGAACTACGGGCCCGACGCCATCCTGTGCGGCGCCAAGCCGGTCTGGGTGCCCATGGAGCGCGTGACGGAAGGCCGATCGCTGCGCTTCGAGCTGGACCTGGACCGGCTGGCGGCGGCGTTCAGCGAGCGTACCCGCGCCATCGTCGTGAACACGCCCAACAACCCCACGGGGCACGTGTTCACGCGCCGGGAGCTGGAAGCCATCGCGGAGTTGTGCATCCACCACGACGCCATCGCATTCACCGACGAGATCTACGAGCACATCCTGTACGAGGGGCAGCACATCCCCCTCGCCTCGCTGGACGGCATGCGCGAGCGCACCGTCACGGTGAGCGGCGCGTCCAAGACGTTCAGCGTCACCGGCTGGCGCGTCGGCACCATCCTGGCGCCGGCCGACCTCACAGCCGCCATCCGCAAGGTGCACGACTTCCTCACCGTCGGCGCGCCCGCCCCCCTCCAGGACGCTGTCGCGGACGGGCTGGAGACCCTCGACGACGACTACTACGCCGACCTCGCCGCCGGCTACCGCGAGCGCCGGGATGTGCTGGTCAGCGCACTCATCGAGGCCGGATTCCGCTGTGCACCGCCGGAAGGTGCGTACTACGTCCTCGCCGACTTCTCGAACCTGAGCGATGAGGACGACGACCATTTCGCCCGCCGGCTCGCGGCAGACGTCGGCGTCGCACCGGTGCCCGGCTCCAGCTTCTTCCATCACGCGGAGGATGGGTGCGACCTGGTACGCTTCGCCTTCTGCAAGCGCAAGGAAACGCTGGAGGAGGCGGGGAGGCGGCTGCGGAGCGCAGGGAGCACGGGCAGGCAGAGTCCGCATTGAACCAATGCCGAACAGGAGGAACCGCACCATGAACGCCGTGAAGGCAGCAGTCCCCCCGCGAACCGTCAGAACCGGGAGCTCCGACCTGTTACCTGCGACCTGCCACCCGGGGCGAGGCGGCCGGAGACGGGCACCGTCCCGGACCATCGCATTCGCGCTGACGGTCGCGGCCGCCGCGCTGCTCCCGGGGCGAGCCGGGGCGCAGCAGCTCACGCGGCGCCAGGCGCTGGACTCGACACGCGCGGTGCTGGTGTCGTTCATGGACGCGCACCACGTGCCCGGAATGACCGCCGCGGTTGCGGTGGACAGCACGCTGGTGTGGACGGAAGGTTTCGGCTACGCGGACCTGGAGCACATGGTGCACGCCCGCCCGCAGACGCGCTGGCGTATTGCGTCCATCTCCAAGACGTTGACGGCCGTGGCGGCCATGCAGCTGCTGGAGCAGGGCAAGCTGGACCTGGACGCACCCATCCAGCGCTGGGTGCCCGAGTTCCCGCAGAAGCGCGGGCCGGTCACGCTCCGGCGGCTCATGAGCCACACGTCGGGCCTGCGGCATTACAAGGGCGACGAGTTCGAGAGCGACGTCCACTACGACGACGTCATCGCGCCCATCGCCGTGTTCGCTCAGGACTCGCTGCTGTTCATGCCCGGCGAGCGCTACAGCTATTCCACCTACGGGTTCACGCTGGTGAGCGCCGCCGTGCGCCGGGCCTCCGGCGAGCCGTTCCTGGACTACCTAGCGGAGCACGTCATCCGGCCGGCGGGCCTGACAAGCGTGGGCCCGGAGAAGAAGGACAGTATCATCCTGCACCACGCGTCGTTCTACCTGGAGGACAGCCTGGGCGTGGTGACGAAGGCGCCCGAGGTGGACCTGAGCAACAAGTGGGCGGGCGGCGGCCTGCTGTCTACAGCCTCGGACCTGGTACGCTGGGCGCTGGCCGTGTCTGAACACCGCGTGCTGTCCGACTCCATGACGGAACGCATGTGGACGCGTCAGAAGCTGAACGACGGCACGCTCGGCCCTTACGCCCTGGGCTGGCGGGTCGAGACGGATTCAGCGGGCCGTCGCGTCGTGTACCACACGGGTGGCGCCATGGGCGGTGGCGGCGTGCTCTACTTCTACCCGGACAACGGCGTCGCCGTGGCCATCCTGGGCAACCTGCCCACCGGCTACCTGGCGCCCGCACGGCGCATCGCCCGACTGCTTGAGACCGCAGAGGGGGCCATGGCCGCGGGCACGACAGGCTCACGCTGAGACACGCCCCCTCAGCGCTCGCCTTCCGCCCACACACGCCCGGCCTCGAAGATGGCGCGGATATGCTCGGCATCGGCCTGGCCGAGGGCGCGCCGCAGCTCGGCGATGTCCATTTCCAGGGCGCCCAGCGCTTCCAGCATGGCGGGGGTGTTGTCCAGGGCGACTTCGGTCCACAGGTCGGGTGAGCTGGCGGCGAGGCGCGTGGTGTCGCGACCGCCGGGTCCCAGGTCCCGCGGCCGGTAGCCGGCGGCGTCCAGCACGCGCGCGATGGCCGTGGCCGCCGCCTGGGGCAGGTGGCTGGTCCAGGCCATGCGCCGGTCGTGCTCGGCGGGGTCCATGACCTGGGTCGTGGCGCCCACGGCGGACCAGAGGTCCACGGCCTGTGCGATGGTCTCGGCCGAGGCGCCGGTCGCCGGACACAGGAAGACGGACGCGTCGTGAAACAGGTCGTTCCGGGACACGGCCCAACCGGAGTGGTGGTCTCCGGCGAGGGGATGGGAGCCGACGAAGCGGGAGCCGAGGCCCACCGCCTCGGCGGTCGCCACGATGGACGACTTCGTGCTCCCCACGTCGGTGACCAACGCCACATCAGCCAGGCGCGGGGCCAGGTTGCGCAACAGCTCGAGGGCACCTTGCACCGGCACCGCGAGCACCACGGCGTCCACGTTCTTCATTCCGTTGCCGTTCGGGTCGAACGGCTCGGCGATGGCACCCACCGCACGAGCGCCCGCGACAACGCCGGCGTCACGGTCCATGCCCAGGACCCGGATGCCGGCACGCGTGAGGTCGCGCGCCAGGGACCCGCCGATCAGGCCCAGGCCCGCCAGCACCACTGTCCGCAGCTCGTTCATTCTGCTTCCGCTTCGTCCAGCTGCGCGCGACGGCAAAGCCCGATCACCTGCCAGAAGATGTCCCGCACGTCCTCGGCCGACAGTCCCGCCGCCCTGCCCCGGGCGGCGGCCCGTCGGACCACCGTTGCCTCCCGACGCGGGTCCAATGTCGGCAGACCCGCCCGTCGTTTGGCCCGGCCCACGGCGCGCGCCAGCTCGACGCGCGCGACCAGC
>JARRJS010000137.1:0-14955 GCA_037388885.1 Gemmatimonadota bacterium | reverse complement strand
CTGCCCCGCTTTGCGGATGGCGGCCTGCACGCCGGCCGGGTCCGTCAGGTCGCCGGCGGTGTTGAGCGCCGGCTTCACGCTGTTGTCGTACTTATCGTAGACCCAGCGGACGTACATGTTGATCGACAGGAGCTTGGTGATCTGGGTGGTGAAGATGTTCTCCCAGTCGATGTCTGTGGCGGTGGTGTAGCTGCGCACATCGGGATCGACGCCGGCGGCGATGAGCTGGGCCGTGCTGAGCTTGTCGAACACGCTATTGCCGGAGTAGAAGAACGGCTTGTAGAAGCTGAGCTTGGCGTTCCAGGTCACCCTCTTGCGCAATACGCTGGCGTTGTAGTTGGCCAGGAGCTGGGTGCCGGCGTCCAGGCCGGTGCGGGCGATGGTAGTCCGGTCGGGCGCAGGATTGACGAACACGGCGCGGCGGTTCTCGCGCATGGTGAAGCCGAGGCGCACGAGCAGCGAGCGTGTGTCCGTGTCGAAGACCTGGCGGGCGATACCGGCGGACTGCGTCAGGATCATGGGCTGGAAGTTCAGCGTGCGGCCGGCCGAGTCCGAGGCATCGACGAACTGGCTCTGCAGTCGGGCCGCCACGTAGGGGTTGACCCACCCGCCGAGGGTGAACTGCATCAGGCTCTCGATGTCGATCCGGTCCGTCGACTTGGTCGGGGACTGCCACACCAGCTCGCCGGCATCGTTCTTGGTCTGCTGGGCCGTCTGCCCGTACGCCAGCACCATGGTGTTACTCCACGCCAGCCGGCCGTTGAAGCGCCGCTGCAGCGCGGCGTTGACGATGCCGGCCCACACGACGGAGCCGCGGTCGCCGCCATTCCAGTTGTTGCTGTAGGCGCTCTGGGTCAGGTTGATGCCGGCGTCGGCCTCGGGATACCACTTGCCGATGGCGAGGGTGTCCTGCTTTGCCGTGTCCTGCTTCTCTTCCTGCGCCTGCGCGGGACCAGCCAGCGCGAGCACGCTCGCCGCGACGGCGAGGACGCAGAGGGTGGCCCGGCGGAGCGTGTATGCCGAGATGGGCCGTGCAGATGGCATGGCGTTACCCTTTCTGATCGATGAGATGGACCACGCGCTGCGGGAAGGGGATCTCGATCCCGCTGGCGTCGAACGCTTCCTTCAGGGCGCGCTGCATGTCGAACTTCACGTTCCAGTAGTCGGCGCCCTGCGTCCACACGCGCACGATGAGGTTCACGCTGGAATCGGCCAGCTCGGACACCACCACCATGGGTTCGGGATCGGGCAGGATGCGCGCCTCACCCTTCACCACGTCGTGCGCCGCCGCCATCGCCTTGCCGATGTCGGCGTCGTAGCTGATGCCGATGGCCAGGTCGATGCGCCGGGTGTCGTACGCCGAATAGTTGCTGATGATGTCGCCGTAGGCCTTCCCGTTGGGCACGACGACCATGACGTTGTCCGGGGTGGCCAGGATGGTGTTGAAGAGCTGCACCTCCTTCACCGTCCCGCCGACGCCGGCGATCTGCACGTAATCGCCCACGTGGAAGGGCCGGAACAGCAGGATCATGACGCCGGCGGAGAAGTTCGCCAGCGAGCCCTGGAGGGCCAGGCCCACGGCGAAGCCTGCGGCCGCCAGCACGCCGACGATGCTCGCCGTCTCGACGCCGAACTTCGAAAGGGCGGCCACGACCGCGAACGTCAATACCAGGGCGAAGCCGAGATTGCCGAGGAACCGGGCGACGCTTACATCGACCTTGGCGCGGGCAAGGGCCTTGTGCACGCCTGCACGGACCAGCCCCGCCAGAATGCGACCGATGATGAGGATGGCAATGGCCGCCAGCACACGGAGACCGTAGACCTGAAGCAGTTCCACAATGGCCCTGGCGTTGTCACTCATGGGGTCAACCCTCGAGGTTCAGGGAGTCGGACACAGGAAGAATGAAGGGTCAAGAAAGCCACGCGGGCGAAGCCTGTCAACGGCGAAAAGGACATCTCATGAAGAACTCCGGAAGGTGGTGCGATCGGGGACAGAAGGTCTCGGCTTGCCTGGTCGGCTTGACCGCCCTGCTGGGCCTGGCCATTTCGCCTCGCGCACTGACGGCACAGTCCCAGATGGCCGATCCCGCCATGGACAGCGCGGGCCCGTTCTCGTACTACAGCCGGCCCACGGACGAGATCGGGGTGATGGACGGCCGCGGCACCGAGATCACGCCCGAGGGCTGGCTGTACACAGGCTCCGGCGAGCTCATGCTCCTGGCGGGCCCCACGCTCTCGCCGGTGCGCCAGCGCATCCGGACGCTCCGTGACGGCTGGCTCCCCGTCGTCCAGTACGGGTTCCGGCGAGGCGACGTGGCGTACCGGGTCACGATGTTCGCGGCGACGCTCCCGGGCGACACGCTGGTGGACGCATCGACCCCCGTCGTCGACTTCGTGCGCGTGACCATGCGCAACACGGGCGCGCGGGACGTGTTCGCCCGCCTCGGCTTCGCCGTGCGTTACGACGCCCCGTCAACGACCGGCAACGGCATCGGCGACAACCGGTTCCGCCGCCCGGTTCACGCGCAGCGTGAAGGCCAGTACGAGCAGCCGGGCGTCCCGTTCGACACGGCGTGGACCTACGGCTTCGCGCGCGGCGCGTTCCTGCGCGGCGGGCGCGTGTTCTACCTGTACCCGACGGACCCGGCGCCGGAGCTGCGCCTCGCGCTGGGCGCCGGCGGCACACAGGCCGACAGCGTGGCGCCTCGCCGGCTGCGGGTGCAGCCGACGTCGCCGGTGGGCGCGACGGTGTACGGGATGCCACTGGCGCCGGGGGACTCGGCCGCCCTCGTCGTCAGGCTGCCGTACACGCCCCTGGCACCGGACGACCCGGTCCTGGCACGGGTCCGGGATGCCGACTACGCCGGGGCGCTAGCACGCACGATGTCGTTCTGGACGGCCATCGCGGACCGCGGGATGGACGTGGCACTGGCGGAGCCGAAGGTGGTGAACACGTTCCGGGCGTCGTTGGTCTACGACCTGATGGCGCGGGACCGGCGGGGCAACGACTACGTGCAGACGGTGAACGAGTTCCAGTATCACGCGTTCTGGCTGCGAGACGCGTCGTACATCGTGCGGGGCTACGACGTCACGGGCTTCCCGGTTGTGGCGCGCCAGGTGCTGGACTTCTTCGCCCGCTGGCAACAGCCGGACGGCAACTTCGTTTCCCAGGGCGGCCAGTACGACGGCTGGGGCCAGACGCTGTGGGCCTACGGCCAGCATTACCGGCTGACGCGGGACCGCGCGTTCGCCGATAGCGTATTCCCCGCCGTGCGGCGGGCCGTCGCGTGGCTGCACCAGGCCCGCACAGGCGACTCGCTGCACCTGGTGCCCGCCACCACACCAGGCGACAACGAGGACATCACCGGCCACGTCACGGGCCACGACTTCTGGGCCCTGGCCGGGCTGCACGGCGCCATCACGCTGGCCGAGGCCACCGGACACCGGGACGACGCGGCGGCGTTCCGGCGGGAGTACGACTCGCTGAAGAAGGCACTGCTCGCCCGCCTGCGCACCGTCACGTCCGGCACGGGCGGCTACATCCCGCCCGGACTGGACGCGCCCGGCGGCCAGGACTGGGGCAACATGCTGGCCGTGTACCCCGAGCGCGTGCTGGACCCGCACGACCCCATGGTCACCGCCACGCTGGACAGCACGCGGGCGAAGTACGCCGAAGGCGTGATGACTTACGGCGACGGCCGCTGGCTGCACGACTACCTCACCATGAAGAACACGGAGACCGAGGTGGTGCGCGGTGACCAGCAGATGGCACTGGGCGAGCTGTACGCAGTGCTGGTGCACACCAGCGCCACGCACGGCGGCTTCGAGACCAGCATCCCGGCCTGGGGCAACCGGGACTTCCGGAACAACCTGGCCCCCCACGGCTGGTACGCCGCCAAGTACCGCGCCCTGCTGCGGGACATGCTGGTGCGCGAGGCGGGCGATACGCTGCACCTGCTGTCGGTGGTGTCGCCGGAATGGCTCGGCGCCGGCGACAGCCTGGTGGTGCAGCGTGCGCCCACGGATTTCGGCCCCATCGCGTTCCGCCTGGACATGGCGGGCGACACGGCCGCGACGCTTCGGATCGACCCTTTCTTCCTGGCCGCCCCGCACCACATCGTGCTGCACCTGCCGTGGTTCATGGACGTGTTGCGGGTGGCGGCCGACGGCCGGGTCCTGCGGGCGCGAAACGACGAGGTGTCACTCGCCCCGGATACGCGTGTGGTGCACCTGAGCTGGCGGCGGCGCCCCGACACGCCGGCCCTCAGCTACCAGGCCGCCGTCGACGCGTGGCGGCGGGAGTACCAGCGGCGGTGGGAGCTGTTCCTGCGGACGGGGTCGAACGGGGGCCGCTGACGCGGCGACCGACGACCGTCGCTGGTCGTCGGTCATCGGTCGTCGGTGGCTGCGTCAGCGGCCGAACCAGTACGTCGCCTTGATCTGGAACACATTCGTGGGCCGGCTGCGGAACATGACCGAACGGGCGTTCGCGAGGTCGAAGCGCCCGTTGGGGTCGTCGCCGGCGCGTTCCTGCGTCCAGACCAGGTAGATCGTGGAGCCGGGCCGGTACTCCCAGCGCAGCACGGCCGTGCCGCGCAGGGACGTGGTGGTGAAATCCGGGTCGTCGAAACTGAACGACTGCGCCGGCCCGGCGCCGTCGGGGTCCACGGTGTACGCGGCCGTGGCCGGGTCGTAGGCGATGGTGCCGGCGTCGCGGCCGAACACCACGGTGTCGAGGGTGCGAGGCGCGGCGAACTCGCGGAACGACGAGTAGCGCCCGCTGGCGACGAAGGGCTGGGCGTAGAGCTGGAGCGTCAGGTTGGGCGTGAAGGTCCAGTTCACGCGCGTGTCGATGGACATGGTCGTCGTGCGGATGAACGCGAACACGTAGCGTGTGCCGTAGAAAGACGTTGCAGTGGCATCGGGCACGTCGGTCACGTACTGGGCGGCTTCCTCGTCGCTGCTGTACGTGGGTGAAAGCTGAATGAACACGTTGGCGGCCGGCTTGATGGCCAGGCCGGGGCTGAACGCGAGGGAGTGGGTGGGTGCGCCGACGCCCGCTGATGCCTGCACGGTGAAGTCGAACACGGCGGGCGCCCGCGGGTCGGTGGAGACCTCGATGCTGCCCAAGTCGTAGCCGGTATGTTTCACCACCGGCCCGCCGCGGGTGAGCCGGTCGTCGAACGACGGGATGTTGTGGATCCCCATGACCCGCAGATTCCAGTAGTTGAGCAGCTCCATGGCGTAGAACGCCTGGATCTGGGACCAGGTGCGGTCGCCTTCGAAGTTGTACTGGGTGGCACCGCCGAAGCTCGCGAAGATGTTGCGGTACCAGCTTGTGGGCGTGGTCCAGCTGCCGCCGATGTTGCCGTTGAGCCAGGCGTAGTCTGCGCGGGACAGGTAGGCCATGTCGTTGACCTCGAACCCCGGGCTGCGGACGTTGGCCATGGCCTCCCAGAGGAAGGTGCCGTTGTCCTTGCCGACGCGTGTGTACATGCCGTAGCCCTGCAGCGATGTCGCGGCGGTGTCGTAGCCCACGGGGAACAGCCCGTCCCCGGCCAGGTGCCGGTCCGGCCGCTGGAAGTAGTGGGCGCTGGAGCGCTCGGTGGCGGCCATGGCCGCGGGCGAGCCGGCCACGTTGGACACCAGGGCGCTGCCCCGCCACGAGTACTCGCGGCCGTGCCACGTGTGGTACCAGTCGAAGCCGGCGGCCTCCGCGTGGCTGCGCAGCCGGTCGCTCACGATGGTGTCGGTCATGCGCCGCGCGACGGACGTCAGGATGGCGCCGAACGTGGTAGCGCCGTGGTTGAAGTCCTTCTTCACGCGGCCCACGAAGTAGTTGGTGAGGGGCTCCACCACCTGCGAGGCCTGCGCGCCCCCGCCCAGCGGCAGGTAGCGCGCGGTCTCCCGGCTCGTGACGGCGTTGAGCACGCCCACGGTGTAGCCCTGCTGGGTGCGGCCGGTGACCTTGGCGGCGCCCAGGATTGCCGTGTTGTCCGGCGCATCGGCGAAGATGGACTGATCGCTCACCCAGCCATCGAGTTGCGGCGGGCGGCCGATGCGCCGGGAGTAGAACGCGCTCAAGCTGGACGAGTTGCTGCAGAACATGCAGCGCATGCCGCCGAAGCTGAACGCGCTGGCGCCGGCCACGAAGAACGGCCGCTTCTCGGCGTAGTACGTCTCGAACGCGCTCAGGTTGAGGGACGCCGGGTCCACCTCCACCTGCCCGAAGTCCGGGTTCAGCGTGGCGTTCAGCGTCAGGTTCGACGTGAGCAGGAGCTTGACGTCGCCGCCGGCCGACAGGCGAGTGGCCTGGCCGTCGTGGTACGGGTCCCCGGGCGCCGCATACGCGAATGTGCCGCCCGTCACCACGTAGGGCATCAGCTCCACCTGGCGAGGCTGGCTCGGGATGGTCAGGCCTTCCAGCCGGCCGTAGAATGGCGGCCCGCCCGGCGCATTCTGGCGCCAGAACGACCACATGTCATGCTCGTTGCGCCGGTCGATGTAGCGCCAGATCTGGAGCCCCCATGTCTGGACCGAGTCGCGGGAGAAGCGCAACTGGCTGTACGGGATGCGGATCTCGGCCGTCCAGCCCGTGGAGTCCACCGCCGTGGCCGCCTCCCACACCGGGTCCCACGACGGGTCGCCGTTGAACTGCTCGCCGCGCACGCCTGCCGGGTTCACCTCGAAGCGCGCGTCGTCCAGGTGGTTGTGGTACGGGTCCAGGTCGATGACCAGCTTGTCGGTGGTCAGGGAGTTGAACGAGCCGTTGTCGCCGCTGGCGTCCAGCAACTGGTCGCGCCGGGCCAGCGGCGCCACGACGCCGCCCGGCTCGTGCATGCGCGCCCCGATGTACAATGCACCGGTTCCGTACAGGATGCGCACCTCCGTGGGCAGCGAGGCGGGCGCACCCTCATCGGGCTGGTACTGGCGGAAGTTGGTGATGGGCTGCGCCTGCCGCCACGCGGCTTCGTCGAGCCGGCCGTCGATGGAGAGCCGGCCATCCACCGGTGCGGCCGCCGCCACGGGCGGGGCATCCGGCCGGGCTGGCGGCGTGGCCGGCGCCTGGGCCTGCGCCTTCGCGACGAGCGGGCAGGCGGCGAGCAGCATCAGGATCAGCCCGGGCCGCGCTGGCGCGCGGATCGACGATATGGTCATCAGGGCCCATCTCCTGTGAAGTTCCCATTGATCGGGTTCATGGCGTTGGACACACCGATTCGCGCTTTGGTTGTGTCGTCGCACGAAGACACGAAGGAACGGCGGGGAACGAATGGGCGTTGGCGGGTGGCTGGCATGATCGGCGTGCTTCATGTTGACGGAGGGTCGTCGCAGGCGTATTCCAGAGTACCGTTGGTTCCACGACGACACGGATCCCGTTCTTTCCAGATGAGTCATGGCCCGGTTCCTCCGCACCTTCGGCAAGCTCCTGGTCGGCCTGTTCATCTTCGTCGCGATCCCGCTGCTGGCCTGGGGGGTGGGCGACCTGGCCGGCTTCTTCGCGAACCCGGCGCGGGCGGCGTTCGTCGTGGTCACGGTGTTGCTCCAGGTGGTCATCGTGCTGGCGCTGCCGGAGGCGGGGGGCGGCGCGGGCCCAGGGGTGAAACGGGTGGCGCGGCAGCGTGTGGCGCTGGCGCTGCTCCAGGTGATCCCGCTGGCCATCGTGGTGGCGGCGCCGTGGGGGGACCGGCGCGGCGTCGGGGTGCTGGCGAATCACGATGTCGTGCGCTGGGCCGGCGTCGTGCTGTACCTGCTGGGGTTCGCAGGCATGGAATGGGCGGAGGCGTCGCTGGGCCGGCAGTTCAGCGTGCAGGTGACCGTGCAGGAAGGGCACCGCTTGGTGACGGGCGGACCGTATCGCTACCTGCGGCATCCGCGCTACCTGGGCATCCTGGGCTTCGCCGTGGGCTACGCCCAGGTGTTCCGGTCGTGGCTGGCGCTGGCGTTGGCGGCGCCACTGCTAGCCGTGTTGCTGTGGCGTATCCACGACGAGGAGGCGCTCATGGCGCGGGAGTTCGGGGCGGAGTGGGCGGCGTACGCGGCGCGGTCGTGGCGACTGGTACCGTTCGTCACACGAAGACACGAAAGGACGAGAGTCAGGTAAGGGCAGACACGCGGGCAGGCGGGAGCATGGCGAAGCCGATATCGAAGTTCCGGCAGCCGGGCAGCCGGGGCCCATTGTGGACGCTGGTGTTGGTGGCGGTGTTGTCGGCGGGGAATGCGGTCCGGCAGTACTTCGTGGGGCACGGTGCGGTGCCGAAGCAGCTCGCGGGGCTGTGGGGGTTGATCGCTTTGTCGGCCGCGGTGGCGGCGTGGGGGACGTGGCGGCGCTCACGCTGGGCGGTGGCGGCGGCGGTGGTGTGGGCCGTGGTCACCGTGGCTGTGACGGTCGTGGGTACCGCCCTACTGTTCCGCTGGCGGCCGCCGGTGCTTTCGGTGCTGCCGGGGACGGCGCTGGCGGCGCTGCTGGGGTGGCTGGTCGTGCGAGGATTGCGGCGAGCGGGGTCGTGACGATCCAACGGGGACCCGGGGCGTGAACAGCGTGGAAATCATCGACCTTCGCGGCGCCGGGCACCTGCAGCACGCCGCGGCGGACGTGCTGCTCGCCGCGTTCCGCAACCTGGCGCCCGACGCATGGCCCACCCTCGAATCGGCACGCGACGAGGTCGTGCGGGCGCTGGCCTCCGACCGCCTCGCCTTCGCGGCCGTGGACGATGCGGGTGCGCTGCTGGGCTGGATCGGCGGCATCCCGCAATACGGCGGCCGGGTCTGGGAGCTGCATCCGCTGGCCGTGCGGCCCGACGTCCAGCGTCGGGGCATCGGACGCGCCCTGGCGGCGCACCTGGAGGCGGCCGTCGCCAGGCGAGGCGGAGGCACGCTCCTTCTGGGCGCGGACGACGAAACCGGCCTCACCAGCCTCGCCGGGGTTGACCTTTTCCCGGGTGTGGTGGCGAAGCTGGCCTCCTTGCGGGACGTGGGCGGTCATCCCTTCGCGTTCTACGAGCGCTGCGGCTTCGAGGTCGTGGGCGTGGTGCCGGACGCGAACGGGTTCGGCCGGCCGGACATCCTGATGGCGAAGCGGGTGGGGGCAGACAGCGCGTCGCGATCGCAAGGAAATCAATTCAACGTGGGGGAACCGACCGTGTCCGACAACGACCCCGAGCTGGAACAGTTGCGCTACCCCATCGGCCGCTTCCGGCCGCGATCAAGCCTGTCCGCGGAGGAGCGAAGCGGCTTCATCGACGACATGGATGCACTGCCGGCGGACCTGCGCGCCGCCGTCGCGGACCTGTCCGCCCAGCAGCTGGACACGCCGTACCGCCCAGGGGGCTGGACCGTGCGCCAAGTGGCGCATCATGTGCCGGACAGCCACCTGAATGGCTACGTCCGCTTCAAGCTGGCCCTGACGGAGGACGAGCCGGCGATCATGGTGTACGACCAGGCGGCCTGGGCAGAACTGGCGGACGCTCGAGGCGAGGACCTGGAGACGTCGCTGGCACTGCTGGAGATGCTGCACCGCCGCTGGGTGCTGTTGCTGCGCTCCCTGGACGACGCACAGTTCAGCCGGGCGTATGGTCATCCGGAAGAAGGCCGGGTCTCGCTGGAGACCGGCCTGCAGCTCTACGCGTGGCACGGCCGCCACCACCTTGCCCACATTACAGGGTTGCGGGAACGGATGGGCTGGTAGGCCCACCCCACGAAGCCCGGCCACGCCGGGATTGCCTGCGTGGGAAAGAGGGACGAGCCATGACGAATCGAAGGGGCGGATCAGTCGTTGTCGTGTTCCTGGCGACCCTGGCCGTGGGTTGCGCGCACGGTCCGGCGTCTGCCGGCGGCGACTATCCCTGCCTCACGCCCGGGCCGGAATGGGAAGGGTCGCTGTGGTGGCAGCGGGTCCAGGCCTACCCCGGCGGGTTCGGCGGCTGGTTCCGCGGCCGGATCGAAGGACACGGCAAGCCGGACAAGATGAACGTCTATTTCCTGGACCCGAAGCGTGGCATCAAGTCACTCCACGCGGACCACCCGACGTCCATCTACAACATCCTCCAGGGTCAGTACACCATCCTCCAGCTGCATTCGTGCATGCAGGCGTTGAAGGACGACCCGAGCGTGTCAAAACTCAGGTACTTTGTCGTCGATAAACCGCGAAACCGCATCGCCCTGGTCGTTCAGGGGGACTCGACGATCGCAGACAGCATCCTACGCATCATCAGGCGCTCGAACGTAGTCCCCCCGGAGATGGTGATCGTCGAGATGATGCAGATGGGGTTCATCAACTGACGCCCTGGGCCCGTCCCGCGCGGTATTTCTCACTTATTGTACCCATTATCGCCTCCCGCTCTCAATGGACGAGGCGCGCCTGGCGCCCCATCGCCCATAGGCCGGGAACGACCGACGGTCGACGACGGTTGATCGGCAGTTGACGCCTCGTCGTCATCTTTCCGGGGTCTGGCGCGTTCCATACACGGAGCGCAAACGGACTTCCAGTCGTGATCGTCGGCGCGGCCGCCGACAGGAGCAAGAGAAATCATGGCGTCCGCAGCACGCACATCCCTCATCGCCGTCCTGCTGCTGGCCGGTTGCTCGGCGGCCACCGGCAAGGGCCGCACCTACCTGCGTTTCACGGTGGACCACCGGACGTACGTCATCGACAACGCGCAGCTCGTCGTGTGGACCTCGCACGACCCCGACCGCTCGTTCCTGTCGTTGGGCACGCGGCGTCTCACGACGGTCCCCGGCGGCATGGTGCAGTGGCGCATGGGCCTGACGGACGTGGACCGGCTGGCTGGCAGGCAGCTGGACCTGAGCGACATGCGCGACACGTCGACGGAGCCCGTCGTCCAGTTCGTGCTGAGCGACGACGCGTCCGCCACGCAGGACATCAACTCGCGCTTCCTGTTGCGGATCGAGCGGGTCATGCATGGCTACGTCGAAGGTTCGTTCACCGGCCGGCGCTTCAACTACGTGTCGTTGGAGCAGGACGACGTGCACGACGCCAACGTGGACGGCACGTTCCGCGCGCGCGTCGTGGTGCAGTGACTGCATCACGACCGACGACCGACGACCGATGACCGACGACCGTCGTGCGTTCGCGGCGGTCGTCGGCCGTTGGGCGCCCCGGGCGCCCTCAGTAGCGTCGCGGGCCCGTCCGATACGCCGTGATCTTGTACTCCTTCGGTGGCACGGCGCCCAACAGGTTTTCGACGAAGTAGTCCCAGCGCCGGCGGATCATGTAGGGCTCATTGCCGAAGCCGTGGCCGCGGTTGGGGAACGGGATCAGGTCGAAGTCCTTGTTGGCAGTGATGAGCGCGTTCACCACCAGCAGCGTGTTGTACGGCGGCACGTTGACGTCGGTGGTGCCGTAAGCCAGCAGCAGCTTGCCCTTCAGGTTCTTCGCCACCAGCTGGTTGGCCTGGTTGTCGTAGTTGGTGGTGCCGTCCGGGTTCGTGACCAGCAGCCCCTGCCACTTCTCGCCCCAGTCGTCCTCGTAGTCCCGGTTGTCGTGGTTGCCGGCCTCGGCGATGCCCACCTTGAAGAAGTCGGGGTAGCGGAACATGGCGTCGGCGGTCGCAAAGCCGCCGCCGGAGTGGCCGTAGATGCCGGCGCGGCTCAGGTCGATCCAGGGGTAGCGTGCGGCGAGCTGCTTCATGGCCGTGACCTGATCCGGCAGGCCGTTGTCGCCCATGTCGCCGTACCAGGCCGCGTGGAACGCTTTGGAGCGCATGGGCGTGCCCATGGCGTCCAGCTCCACCACGACGAAGCCCAGCTCGGCCAGCGCCTGCGCGTCGCCGCGCGACGCCCGGAAGCTGCGGCTGCCCACGCTGCCGGTCTGGGGGCCCGGGTAGATGTGGTTGACGATGGGGTACTTCTTCGACGGGTCGAAGTTCGTCGGGCGGAACAGCAACCCGTACAGGTTGGTGCTGTCGTCGCGCGCCTTCACGGTGAACGGGATGGGCGGCTGCCAGCCCATGGCGACGAGGCGCGAGATGTCGGCCTTCTCCAGCGGCATGCGCTCCTTGCCCGTGATGCCGCGCACGACGGTGAGGTGCGGGAGCGGGGGTCCACGTTCCGCACCTGGAGCACGTTCCAGTCGCCGCTGGTGATGGCGTGCTTCAGCTGGCCGGTGCGCAGGTCGTAGAGGTAGAGGTGGCCCCAGTTGGTACGCTCCGAGTACCAGATCACCTCGTTGCTTGCCGGCAGCACGCGCCAGTTCACGGCGTTGTAACCCGACTCGTAGAACGTGGGCACCGACTCCTCCAGGATGTCACGCACGTCGCCCGTGCCGGCATCCGCCTCCCGCAGCGTCTCGTGCTTGTGGTCCCGGGACGTGGACACGAAGAACAACTTCGACGCGTCGGGGCTCCACTCCACGTCGGTGAACGTGCTGCCGCGGCACGCGATGTCGTCGCAGATCGTGGAGCGGTGCTGGTCCGGCGGCATCTTCAGCCGCACCATGCTGGGCACGCCGTCGGCGCCGCCCACGTCGATGATCACCCGCTCGATCATGCTCACCACGCTGTCGCCCGGCAGCGGGTACTTCCACGCCTGCAGCGTGGGGTGCCCCACCTCGGTGGACACGACGTACATCTCGCCGTCCCTGCGCTGATCCTGCTGGAACGTCGCAATGCGCCGCGAGTCCGGCGACCACAGCACGATGGGCCGGTCGCTCCGGGTCCAGCCGGCGTTGTCCGTGGCGTAGCCGTAGTTCTCCACGCCATCGCTGGTCAGCTGCGTCTCCTTGCCGGTGGCCAGGTCCCGCATCCACAGGTTCCAGTCCCGGATGAAGACGGCCTTCCTGCCGTCGGGCGACACGACCATGTTCCGGTCGAGGCGCTGCCGCGGCTGCGCCTCGCATTTCGCGCCCTGCACGTCGCAGGTGAACTGCCGGCGCCCCAGCGAAAACGTGATGGCCTTGAAGTCCGCCGTGTACTCGAACGTGCGGAACGGCAGGTGGTAGGCGTCGTACGTCGTATCCGTCACCGCCGACAATGCCGCCGCCACCTTCGCGTGGTCGAACGCCGGCTTGCGTGACTTGCGCGCCGGGTCCACCAGTACGAACTGGCTGCCCATGGGCGTGTCGCTGCGGTACCAGAAGCGGTTGGCGTCCACGAATACCGGCCGCGCCGAGGCCCCGAAGACCAGCGGCGCGGTGTTGGGCGCAAGGAACTGTTCGGCATGGGCGTACTGGGCCGCCGTGACGGTGCGCGGCGCGTACGGCGTCTGCTGCGCGGCGGCCGGCGGCGCCAGGACGGCCGCAAGGGCAACGAAGGCGGCGACGGACAGCACGGCGGCGCCGCGTCGGACGGAGCGATTCGCGTGATCGGGCATGGAAGACCTCGGATCGAACGGCGGATGAACAAGCGTTTTCGCCTCGCCGTCAAAGTGACGTGGCGCCGCCGCCGGGGCAACGGCTCGCACGGACTCCCGCCGCATCCCGCCTCGGGTTAGCTTTCCAGCGCGGGCCGTGACGACAACCCTGAACGCGAACCGGCGATGAAGCCCACGCCGTTCAAAACCACGCTCCTCGCCCTCGCCCTGCTGGGCCCGGGCACCATGGCGAACACAAGCACCCTGGGCGCTCGGCTCGCCCACGCCGCCGCCATGGCGGGCGTGGGCGCCGCACCGGCCGCCGCACAGGAGGGCCTGTCCCTGCACGTCGTGCCGCGTTTCGGCATCCTCCTTCCCGACGCCTACCTGTACGAGCAGTTCGCCCACTTCGGTGCCGGCGACACTGAATGGACGGTGACACAGCTCGGGCGGGCCGGCTTCGGCGGCGTCGCGGTGGAGCTGGGTCTGGGCCAGGGCGTCCGTCTGCGCGCGGAAGCCATGCGCTCGTTCCGGGGCTGGGCCTTCGCCGATCACGTGTTGACCGTACCGGACACGGTGGCCGGCACGACGTCGTTCGAGCAAACCTGGTTCGACCTGCCGTACCGCGTTAGCGAGGCCGGCCTCCAGCTGCTGCTGCCCCTGCGCATCGCGCGCTGGGGGGTCCGGCCCTACGTGCTCGCCGGAGGCGTCGTCCGCTGGTACCACTTCGGGGACACCACTCGCCCCAATACCGTGAACGCCGCGTTTCCGCCCGACGCCGTGATGGGTGGCACGCTGGTGGGTGGCGGCGTGCGGTTCGCACTGCTGGGCCTGGGCGTGGACATCCAGGGCCGCGACGCCATCGGCCGCTACTACGCCAAGACGCAACATGACGTGGCCCTGTCGGCCGGCGTCGTGTGGAGGGTGTTCTGATGCGCCGAATCGCGCTGCTCGCTGCACTTGCGGCCATGGCGACGGCCGGATGCCTGGCGGCCCCCGCCGCCGTCGCGGCCCAGGGCCCGCTGGGCAGGATCCAGCTGCGCATCGAGCCCCGCTTCGGCATGCTGCTGCCCGGCCACGACCTCTACGTCCAGTACCAGAGCTACGACCCTCTGGTATGGACAACGGGCACCATGGGCCGCACCGGCATCGGCGGCGTGTCCGCGGAGCTCCGGCTCGACGACGGCATCCGCGTGCGCGGGACCCTCATGCACTCCTTCCGCGGCTGGCTCTTCACGCGCTACGCCGTGCTCGTGCCACCCATCGGGTTCAACCCGGCCACCGAGGTTGTCACCTGGTTCGACGTGCCCGCCGCCCTCACCACCGGCACCATCGAGGTCGTGCTGCCCACCTGGATCCATCCCCTGGGCACACAGCCCTACGTCCTCGCCGGGATCACAGGCAAACGCTACGACTTCGGCCAGCCCACGGCCGCCGACAGCGTGGGCGCCATCATGCCCACCAGCGGCGTCGTGCGGGCGTGGGACCTGGGCGGTGGCGTCGAGGTCACCGTCCTCGGGCTGAACCTCGATTTCCAGGCACGCGATACCATCGGCCACTACTGGGGCCGCACCCAGCACGACATCATCGCTACCGCCGGCATCGTCTGGCGCCTGTTCTGACGGAACGGCCGTCCGCCCGGGCCGGGGC
>JARRJS010000136.1:7040-14746 GCA_037388885.1 Gemmatimonadota bacterium | reverse complement strand
AGCACGACACCCGCCCTCGGCGCTGCTTTTCGGTGTGCAATCACGCGATGCGTGGTAGAACACGCACCGGCTGGGCCGGCGTAGCGCCAATGACGGCGGGCCGGTCTCTTTCTGCGGTGCTGTTTCCCCCGCGGACTTTCGGGTTGCGGTCAGGCTCGAGCCACCTGATGGTTCGGCATGCCGCGCGCAACCTCCAGCAGGACGCGACGACGCAGGCATGAAGTCGATCAGCAAGCTCAAGGATCAGGCTCGCGCGCACGAGCAGAAGGAGAACTGGCAGGCCGCCATTCAGGCCTACCAGAAGGTGCTCAGCGCCCTCGATGACGCCGAGACGGAGTTGGATCTCGGCCTCTACAACCGCATCGGTGACCTGTATTACCGCGTGGGCCAACCGGATCGGGCCGTCCATTATTATGCGCAGGCAGCGCAGAAGTACGCGGAAATCGGCCTGTTCAACAACGCCATCGCCCTGTGCAACAAGGCGCTCAGGTACCGGCCCGACGACCCGCGCCTGTTCCGCATGCTGGGCGAATATTCGGCCGAGCAGGGATTCCTGGTGGAGGCCCGCCGCTGGTACCTGAAGTTCGCGGAGCGACAGGTCAAGGCCGGGAAGGTGGAAGAGGCATTCGTGGCGCTGGAGGAGTTCGCTGCCCTGGCCGATGACCCGAGCGTCCGCGAAACGCTGGCGGACCAGTTCCTGGCCCATGGCCGGGCCGAGGAGGCCCGGAAACAGCTCGAGCACGCGTACAAGGAACGGCTGGAGCGAGGGGAAAGCGTCAAGGCGACGGCCCTGGCCGAGCGGATCCGCGAGATGGACCCGTCCGCGAACCTGGAGGCCCTGGCGGAAGAGGCCGCGGCGGCGGCCGAGGAAGCGGACGCCGGGGACGACCTGGTCATCGAAACCAGCGCCGGCGCGGCCGGGTTCAGGAGCGGGAACGGGGAGACGGAAGAGCGTGCCGAGGTGGAAGGGCCGTCCGGGCTGGAGACCCGTCCGGACGAGCCGGTGCCGGAACCGGAAAAGGGCGATACCGTCACCGGTCTGGAAACAGGTTATGGTGAGCGGACGGCCACACCGACACCGCAGCCGGGCAGCGGCCTGGCGGGCATGGAGACGTTCGACACGCCGCCGGGCAGCGGCACGGTGGCTCCGGACGCCGGCGAGGCATCGTCGTCCGATACCGGCGAGCCGGCTCCGTCGGATGTCTTGGAGGAACCGCCGGAGGTTGAAGCCGAAGGGGAAACCGTTGCCGAAGGCTCCGAGGAAGATGCGTCGCTCCCGGACCACTGGGTGATCGACACCGGGGAAGAGGCGTCGGCGGAGGCCGAAGAGGAGCGGGAGGACGCCGCGTGGGCGGAAGAAGAGCCGCCGCCGGCCGAGGTGGAGGAAGCCCCGGCGGAGGCGCAAGAGGAGTTGCCGGTCGGGCCGCAGGCGGAGGAGCCCGTCGTCGAGGCGGACGAAGCTCCTGCGGCCGAGGCGGAAGACGCTCCGGCGGCTGAAGGGCCAGAGGAATTCGCCGGGGAGCCGCCGGTGGAGCAGCCCGTCGTCGAGGCGGAGGAAGCGCCTGCGGCCGAGGCGGAGGAAGCTCCGGCGGCTGAAGCGCCAGAGGAATTCGCGGCGGAGCCGCCGGCTGAGCAACCCGTCGTCGAAGCGGAGCAGCCCGCAATCGAGGCGGAAGAAGCTCCGACGGCCGAGGTGGAGGAAGCGTGGGCGGCTGAAGCGCCAGCGGAGTTCCCTGGGGAGGCACCGGTGGAGCAGCCCGTTGTCGAGGCGGAGGAAGCTCCGGCGGCTGAAGCGCCAGCGGAGTTCCCGGGGGAGCCGCCGGTGGAGCAACCCGTTGTCGAGGCGGAGCAGCCCGTCATCGAAGCGGAGGAATTTCCGGCGGCTGAGGCGCCAGCGGAGGTCCCCGGAGAGCCGCAGGAGGAGCCCGCCGCCGATGTGGAAGGGGAGCTCCCGGCTGAAGCGTCCGAAGAGGAATTCGCGGCCGAACCGCCGTATGACATGGAGCTGCCCGACATCGAATGGCCGCAGCAGGCGTCGGGGGAGGAACCGCCGCTGCCGCCGCTGGATCTCGGTGGGGTGGACATCGCGTCGGAGTCCGCCGGCGAGATGCCGGAGTTGCAGGAGGCCGGCGATGAGTCGCAGCCGGAATCGTCGGAAGGGTCGGCACCGGAGTCGGAGTCGGCGCCGCTGCTGGACCTGGGCGGGGGCGTGTTGCTGCCGGATCTGGGGTTGGAGCCCGGTGAGCCTGCGGAAGAGGAGGCCGTAGCCGCCTTCGATCCGAGCGCGTTCGATCTCACGCTTGCGGGTGCGACCGAGTCACCGGCCGACGGTCGCGCGACGATGGATGTGGACAAGGAGGCGGTGCTGCAGCGGTCGCGGGAGCTGGTGAGCCGGGGACTGCACGAAGAGGCGCTGAGCGAGCTGCACCTGCTCCTGGTGCCCCGCCTGGAGGCGAGGGTGTACCACGACGCGCTGGCGGTGATCAACGAAATGTTGCGCCAGGAACCAGACGATTTCGCGGCGTTGCAGCGACGGGTCGAGTTCGCGGCGTATCTTGCTGACAAGCGTTTGCTGGCGGCGATGTACTCGGACCTGGCCGCCTTCATGATGCTGAAGGGTGCCGAGGCGAAGGCGACCGCGGTGTATCGGCGGGTGCTGGAGCTGGATCCGGGCAACGAAGCGGCGCGGCGTGTGCTGGGCGCCGGCGGCGAAGCGGACGCCTTCGTGGACCTGGCAGCGTTCCTGGACGAGGACGGCCTGGCGGCGGCGCGGGCGTCGGGCGAGGCGAGTGCCCAGGTGGAAGATTTCGCGGAGCTGTTCTCGCAGTTCAAGGCGAAGGTCACCGAGGACGTGGCTGTCGAGGAGTCGGGCAGCCATTATGATCTGGGCCTGGCGTTCAAGGAGATGGGGCTGATCGACGAAGCGATCGCGGAGTTCCAGACGGCGCTACGTGGTGGGGAGGAGCGTCTGAAGGTGTATGAGGAGCTGGGCAAGTGCTTCATGCTCAAGGAGCAATACACCGTGGCGGTGAAGATCCTGTCGCGGGCGCTGGATCTGCCGAGGGAGGACCCGCACGAGATGCTGGGCGTCTACTACAACCTGGGCCTCTGCCACGAGGAGCTGGGCGATCGGAGCGCGGCGCGCCAGGCCTACGACAACATCATTGTCATCGATCCGTCGTTCAGCGACGTCCCCGAACGCCTGTCGCGCCTGTGATCGACGACGTGATGCTGCGCGCGGCGGCACCCAAGCTGGCTCAGATCCAGCGGCCGGTGCGAGACCGGCTGAGTGGGGTGGTCGGGGAGCTGCGCCGGATCGTGCTCACCGATTTCCCGCCCATCAAGGGGGTGAACGAGCACCTCCTCGTGGCGCGGGGCAAGCTGTTCCGACCCACACTGTTGCTGCTTGCCAATGAGCTGGCCGAGCATCGCCATCCCCGGGCGGTCACCCTGGCCGCCGCCGTGGAGCTGGTGCACCTTGCGACGCTGGTCCACGACGACTCGGTGGACCACTCGGTGCTCCGGCGCGGCATGCCGACCGTGAACGCGTTGTGGAACCACCAGACCGCCGTCATCATGGGCGACTACCTGTACAGTCGCGCCGTCAGCGAGCTGGCCGAGGTGGGGGACGTGGAGCTGATCCGCATTTTGTCGCAGGCGGCGAACGACATGAGCGTGGGCGAGATGCGGCAGCTCGTGTCGTGTGATGCCCTCGAATACACCGAAGCGGAGTACTATCTCCTCATCGAGTGCAAGACGGCGTCGCTCATGTCCGCAGCCTGCGCCATGGGTGCGTTGTCTGGCGCCGAGCAATGGCGGGAGCCCCTGGCGCGGTTCGGCCGGCATCTTGGCATGGCGTTCCAGATCGCGGACGACATGCTGGATTACACGCAGACGGAGGCGGTCCTCGGGAAACCGGCGGGTCAGGATCTGCGGGAGCACAAGGTCACGCTGCCGCTCATCGCGGCCCTGGGCGAGATGGACGGGCCCGCACGCCGCGAGGTGGAAGCGTTCTTCGCCGATCCGGAGCCGTCCGACGATGGCATCACGAGCATCATCGGCCTGGTGCTGAAGCACGGCGGACTGGACTACGCGGTACGGAAGGCGCAAGCATTCGGGGAACAAGCCCGACAGGCGCTGGAAGCGGTACCGGAAGGACCGGCCACCGACGCCCTGCACCTCGCCATCGAGTACGTCGTGGACCGGCGTCGCTGAGCCGCCGCCAGCATCCGCACAGGACCGGGAACGCAATGGAACCTGCAACTTCGGGGACGGTATGATGCTTGGATCACAACGGCGCACCATACCGCGGTTCTTCTGGGCGATCGTCATTGGACTGTTCCTGGGTGCGTTATTCACTAAGCTGCTGGTCCGGTACCTGCCGGATGGCGCGACGCGTGAATTCCTCACGACGACCGTGTCGGCGTCCGTCGGACCCCTGGGCATCGATCTGGCAGCCGTGGCGTTCGCCGTTGGACCCCTCGTGTTGAACCTGAACGTGCTCAGCGTCGTCGGGGTCCTGCTTGTGGCACTGATCATGCGCACTTGGTGGTTCTAGGATTTAACGGGAGATACCGTCATGGGGTTCGGTAACTTGGGTATCTGGGAAGTGATGTTGATTCTCGTGGTGCTGCTGCTCGTATTCGGCGCGCGTCGGCTGCCGGAGATCGGGTCGGCGCTCGGGAAAGGCATCAGAGAGTTCAAGAGCTCGGTGCGCGACATCGAGAACGACATCAACCGGCCGCAGCAGTCGGTGGGCAACGGCCAGCCCCAGGATACGCTCCCGCAGCAGCGGGCTGAAGCCGCAGGCCCCGAGGCGAAGCAGCAGCCGGCCCAGTCGCAGCCGCGGCAAGACCCCGAGTCGGAACGTGCGGAAAGCGGGGACACGGAGCGCAGCTGAGCGGGTGAAGCGGTCCGGTCGACGGTAAAAAGCGAGGGCGCGGAGGAACTCATGGGGTTCCTCCGCGCTCTTGTTCATTCCCGAGCCGTGGGACGCGCCGACAGCCCGTGGCAGACCTTGTTTTGCCGAGGGGGCGTCAGCTGGTCTCCGTGCCCGACGCCTGCATCACCTTCTCACGGTTGTCCACGATTTGCGCGTTGTCGTGCAGCGCCTGGAGAAAGTTGTTGATGCGCTGGCGCTGTAGGCCGGCGATGACCTGGCTTCGCTCCTGGGCCTTCTGTGCGTCGAAGTCCTTGCGGTCGGGCATCGTTCGCTTGGTCACCTCCATGACGAAGAACCCGTTCGGGGTCTCCACCAGGCCGCTCACCTTGCCGATGGGAAGGCCGAACGCCGTGCCGACGGCCGCGTTGCCGGAGCCGAGGCCCGGCACGTAGTCGAAGCGCGTGAACGGGCCGGCGTCACGGACCTGCAGCTTGGCCAGCCGGGCGATGGAATCCAGGCTGGTTCCGGGCTTCACGCCATCGAGGAGACTGAGGGCGATCTGGCGCGCGCGGTCCCGCTTCTTCTGGCGCAGGAGCACGGTCCGGATGGTCGGTGTGGCTTCCTCGAGGGACAGCGTTCGCGCGGGCGTCTTGGTGACAATCTCCACGGCGTAGTAGTACGACGGGCTCTCGAGGATCGGACTCACGTCGCCTGCCACCGACGCGTCGTTGAAGACCCAGTCCGCACCATTCTGGATGTTGCCGATGCCGGCGACCATCGGCAGCTGGGGCGTGAGCTTCGTCTCACGCACGCGCAGGCCCAGGTCCTTGGCCGCGTCCTCGAGCGGCAGCTTGCCGATGAGCACTTCCAGCGAGTCGACTTCGGTCATGAGCGAGTCCTCGCTGGCCGACGTGCGCTCGATCGGGATCAGAATGTGGCGAACTTGGGCCGAATCACCGCTGCGGCTCTGTACCTGGAGGATATGGTATCCGTACTGCGTGAGGATCGGCTCGCTCAGGCGGCCTACCGGCGTGTTCCAGATTGCCTGGTCGAACGCCGGCACCGTCTGGCCCCGCGTCAGCGTACCGAGATTGCCCCCCTTGTCCGCTGTCGCCTTGTCGGCGGACTCCTGTGCGGCGACGTCCGCGAAGTCCGTCCCGCCCAGGATCTCCTTGCGCACGTCCAGGGCATGCTGGCGCGCGGCGGCGGTGTCCGCAGCCGTCGGCTGCCGGTCGACGCCCGCCACCTTCACCGTGGCCTGCGCCGGCCGCCCGAAGTCACCCTTGTGGTTCTGGTAATAGGTCTGGATTTCGGCATCCGTGATGTTCACATCACCGTCGCTCACCATGGCATCCGGCACCATGGCGATGTAACGCACGCTCGCCGTTTCGTGTTGCTCCACGTACAGCCGCCACAACTGGTCGTCCGTCACGTAGGCACCGGCGGCCACCTGTTCGAACAGCTTGTTGCGCGGCAGGATCGACCGGTAGTACGACTCCAGCTGGCTCAGTACATCCGGCCCGCTCGACGCCAGGAACTGCTGATACTTGTTGATGTCGAACTTGCCGTTGGTCTGGAACTGGGGCGCGTTGTAGAACTCCGGTGGCGGGGCATACCGCGCGGCCTGCCGGATCTCCGCATCCGTCACATGGATGCCGCGCCGCTGCAGCTCCTGCTCGATGAGCCGGTCCGACACGATCTGCTGCCAGGCCTGATCCTGGAGCTTCTTGTCCTGCGCCGTGGAAATCGGCTGATTGGACTGCTGCTGCGTCTGCTGGTACAGGTTCCGGTACACCGTCTCAAACTGGTTGTACGTCACCGGCTCCCCGTTCACCTGGCCTACATCGCCGCCCGTGAACCGCTGGGAGCTGCGACCACTCAGATCCATGCCCCACCCGAACACCATGAGGCCCACAAACGCCAGCGCCGTCACTAGCATGATCCACTTGGTGTTCTGACGCATCTGTTGCATGATCATAGGCCGACCGACTCCACCCTTCGTTGTGCGGGAAACCAAGCCCCCAAAACCGGGCGCGCTCGCGAGGAGCGCGCGAAACAACGAAACATAATTGCGTGGCGCGAAGGGCTCAAGCGCGGGCGCGGAATCAGGCGGGCACAGCGAAACCGACATGGCGAGAGGGGTACAGCGGGGAGGGGGACGCGGTGTGGAAATCCAATTTGAACTCCAAATCGAACCGGAACCCGAACCTCGCCGTCCGTTGACAGCCGTGTGACGAGCGCTCTATCTTCGTCCCCTCACCCACGATCCTTGCCGCGGCATCGCCATGGAGTGGCCGAATGGCTGAGACGCATCGCGACGACATCGCGAAACTGGAAGCTCTATACACAGAGAATCCGGAAGGTCGCGTATTCATTCATCTGGCGGAAGCATACCGTCGGGCGGGCGAGCTGGATCGCGCCCTCGAGGTGGTGCAGGACGGGATCAGTCGCTACCCCGAAGATTCCAGCGCGCACGTGGTGCTGGGTCGCGTGCTGGAGGATCGGCAACAGGACGAAGAAGCTGGCGATGCCTTCCGGCGGGTGTTGGAGCTGGATGCACACAACCTGGTGGCATTGCGGGGGCTGGGCGACCTGGAGTTCCGAGCGGGCCATCACAAGGCGGCACTGGAGTATTTCGAGCGCCTGGCCGAGTTGGAGCCGCCGGACGCAGAACTGGAGGCGCTCATAGAAGCGCTGCGGGAGGGACCCGCGGCGATGACCGATGCACTCCAGCAACAGGGCGAGGCAGAACCGGCAGTTGAGTCGCGGCCGGAAGCAGTCGATTTCTCGGGGGGCACGCTGGAAGGAGAAGGCGCGTTCGAAC
>JARRJS010000136.1:0-7018 GCA_037388885.1 Gemmatimonadota bacterium | reverse complement strand
AGAGCCGGCGCCCCCGGAAGAGGTGGCGCCTGCGGAGGCCGCAGCGCCCCCGGCAGAGCCGGCGTCCCCGGAAGAGGTGGCGCCCCCGGAAGAGGTGGCGCCTGCGGAGGCCGCAGCGCCCCCGGTCGAACCGGCCCCCCCGGGAGAGGCGGCGCCTTCGCCTGAAGCGCCTGCGCCCGAATGGACGCCGATGGATGCGATGGCGGACGAGGCGGAAGGGGAGGAACCGGCCGAGCCGATGGAGAAGGAAGGGGAGGAGCCGTGGGAACCGGCGGCTGGGGAGGAAGAACCGACCCCAGAAGTGCCGGTGGCTGAGCTGGAAGGTTTCCAACCGGAGGAGGGCCTGCAGGGCGCGGAAGCTGCCGGGGCGGTGGAGTCCCTGGACGTAACGGAGCGTGATTTCAGGGACGCGACGCCGGAGGAAGAAGAGCGCCCGGAGATCGGCGAACTGGAAGGTTTGCAGACGGTGGAAAGCCTGGTGTCGAGCGAGTCGGCGCCCGAGCGCGACACCGGACCGGCTGTGGGCGAGGGGGAGGAGGCAGAGACGCCGGAGGCGACACAGACCGTGTTCACGGAGACGATGGCGCAGGTGTACGCTCGGCAGGGTCTGTACGACCGCGCGGCGGACGTGTACAGAGAGCTGCTCCGGCAGCGTCCCGGCGATGCGTCGCTGGAAACGCGCCTGGCGGAGATGCAGGAGCTGCAGGCCGGGCCCGACACGGGGGCAGAGCACGTGCCGGCGCAGTCGCCCGAGGAGCCGTTCCCGTTCCTGGACGAGGCACCCACCGCGAAGTCGGTGACGGACGTCGTCGAATCCCCGGAGGAAACCTGGGAGCCGGAAAGCGCCGAGGAGCCGGAGCGCCCGCAGGCGCCGGAGACGGAACAGGGGCAGGCACCGGAACAGGCGCCGGAGACGGAACAGGCGCAGGCACTCGAACAGCCGCAAGAGCCGGAACAGGCGCAGACACCGGAACAGCCGCAGGAGCCGGAACACGCCCAGGCGGCGGAACCGGTGCAGGAAATGGACTCGGCGGAGGTCCCGCAACCTGCGCAGGAGCCGGGATACGAACAGGAGCCGTCGTGGCAGCCTGAATACGGAGAGGAACCGGCGGAGCAGCCGGAGCTGTCGGAAGGAGAGGAGTTGGAAGAGGCGCCTGCGTCGGCCGAGCCTGCGACAGCCGAGCCGTCGTCGGCCAAGGAGGCGGCCGACGAGGCTGCGGAGGGCGTCGAGGCGGTGTGGACCGGTGCGGGCGGAGCCGCAGGGACCGAGGAGACGCCGTACTCATGGACGGAGCCGGCGGAGCCTGCGGGGGCCGAGGAAGAGAGCGGGGAAGGGATCCGGAGCTACCTGCAACGGCTGTCCGGCTGGGCGTTCCACGGGAACGGTGCCCCGGCGGGTGATGCGTCCGGAAGCGAATCGGCAATTGCGGAGCCCGAAACGGGGGGCGCGGCGGAAATGGCTGAGCCGTCCGGCGGGGGTGCACGGGAAGGGGAGCCGGCGGACACCGGTGCGCCGCCGGAAGAAGCGGGTGTTCGACCGGCAGGCGAGGACGACGATCTGGACATGTTCCGCGCGTGGCTCGAGAGTCTGAAACGCTGATCGGGGTGGTCCACGGGCCCAACTTGAACCTGCTGGGGCTGCGGGAACCGGAGGTGTACGGTCGGGCGACACTGGAAGACGTGAATGCGGCGCTGTCGGCGTTGTCGGGGGACCTGGGCGTGGAGGTGGAATTCTTCCAGTCGAACGCCGAGGGCGCGCTGGTGGACCATGTGCAGGGTTCACGGGCGGCGGGCTTCGTGGTGAATGCGGGCGGGTACACGCACACGAGCGTGGCGTTGCGGGACGCGCTGGCAGCGGTGGCCCGGCCGTACGTGGAAGTGCACCTCTCCAACGTATATCGACGGGAACCGTTCCGTCATCGGTCGCTACTCGCGGATCGGGCGGTAGGCGTGGTGGTGGGGTTCGGTGTGGACAGTTATTTGCTGGGCTTGCGGGGATTGGTCCGGTATCTGCGTAAACGCGAGGATCGGGCATGAAAGTGATGGACGAGGTGCCGGCAGAAACGACCGGCAACACCGTTGGGACGGGGCGATCCATGATCGATCTGGAATTCGTGCGTGGCCTGATCGAGGCGGTGGACGAGAGCGGGATCGACTCGCTGGAAATTGCGCGTGCGGGCACCCGAATCCGGATCGCCAAGACGCCGCCGCCGGCGCCCAGCGCCGCGCCACTGTCGAGCGTCGCTGCGCCGCCCATGCAGGCGGCCATGCCGGTTCCGGCGACCGTGCAGGTCGCGAATGATTCCGCGAACCCCGCGGCGTCGGAAGCCGCCTCCCCCACAGCCGAAGAGGCGCCGTCGTCGGAGTACTCGGAAGTGACGTCGCCGATGGTGGGCACATTCTACCGCGCACCCGCGCCGGAAGCACCACCGTACGTTGAACTCGGCAGCAGAGTGGCGAAGGGACAGACACTCTGCATCCTCGAGGCCATGAAGTTGATGAACGAGCTGGAGAGTGATTTCGACGGTGTGGTGCGTGAGATCCTGGTGGAGAACGGCGAGCCCGTGGAGTACGGGCAGACCCTCTTCCTGATCGGCCCAGCCTGATCCGCGCCCGTCATCCCCATGTTCAACAAGATCCTCGTCGCCAACCGGGGTGAGATTGCGCTGCGGGTCATCCGGGCGTGCCGGGAGCTGGGCATCCGGTCGGTCGCCGTGTACAGCGAGGCGGACAGCGAATCGCTGCACGTGCGCTTCGCCGATGAAGACGTGTGCATCGGGCCCCCGCCGAGCAAGGACAGCTACCTGAACATCCCGCGGCTGATCGCGGCGGCGGAGGTGACGGGTGCCGATGCGATCCACCCCGGCTACGGGTTCCTGGCGGAGAACGCGGAATTTGCGGAGATCTGCGAGCGGGCGGAGATCCACTTCATCGGCCCGACGGCGGAGCAGATCCGGCTGATGGGGGATAAAGCGGTCGCGCGGAAGACGATGGCGGACGAGAACGTGCCGGTGGTCCCCGGCAGCGATGGTGCCATCGAGGAGCTGGACGCGGCACTGAAGGCCGCCAAGAAGATCGGCTATCCGATGCTGATCAAGGCGGCGGCGGGTGGTGGTGGGAAGGGCATGCGGGTGGCGGAGGACGAGGACGCGTTCCGCCGCTCGTTCCAGGCGGCGCAGTCGGAAGCCGAAGCGGCGTTCGGCGACGGGTCGGTGTACCTGGAAAAGTACCTGGCGCGGCCGCGGCATATCGAGATCCAGATCATGGGGGACCAGCACGGCCGCGTGGAGCACCTGGGCGAGCGGGAGTGCTCGATCCAGCGGCGGCACCAGAAGCTGGTGGAGGAATCGCCGTCGCCGGCCATCACGCCGGCCTTGCGCAAGAAGATGGGCGAGGCGGCGGTACGGGGCGCGGCGGCCATCGGCTATCGGTCGGCGGGCACGATCGAGTTCCTGCTGGACGATGACGGTAGCTTCTACTTCATGGAGATGAACACCCGGATCCAGGTGGAGCACCCGGTCACGGAGCTGGTGACGGGCGTGGACCTGGTGAAGGAGCAGATCCGAGTGGCGGCCGGGGAGCCGCTCTCCCTGCCCGAGAAGCAGCCGTTGACGATGAACGGCCACGCCATCGAATGCCGCATCAACGCGGAGGACCCGGCGCACAACTTCCGGCCGGGGCCGGGGCAGATCACCGCTTTTCATCAGCCGGGCGGGCCAGGCGTGCGGGTGGATACACACGTGTATGAGGGCTACCGCGTACCACCGTTCTACGACTCCCTGATCGGCAAGCTGATCGTCCACGGGAAGACGCGCGACGAGGCGCTGGCCCGTATGCGCTTCGCGCTGGAATCATTTATCATTGAAGGGGTCCCGACGACCATCCCGTTCCTGCTCGAGCTGCTCGATGAGCCTCGCTTCATCGCAGGCGATTTCGATACGAAGTTCCTGGAACGCTGGATAGAGGAGCGATCGGGCGAACAGCCGTGAAGCTGGACGTCTTCTTCACACCGGCCGAGCTGGCCGGTCATGCCGGGTTGGGCCGGTTCGTGGTCGTGGACGTGATCCGCGCCACGAGCAGCATGGTGACGGCCCTGGAACATGGTGCCCGCTCCGTTTTCCCCGTGGCATCCGTCGATGAGGCGGCGCGACTCGCGCAGAACCTGGGTCGTGAGGACGTGCTCCTGTGTGGCGAGCGCAGGGGGCTTCCCATCGATGGGTTCGATCTGGGCAATTCGCCGGGCGAATTCGTGGCGGAACACGTGGCGGGGAAGGCTCTGGTGATGACCACGACGAACGGCACGCGGGCGTTGTTGGCGGTGGCGGAGCTGCCCATGCCCAACGATGCGCGCGACGCCTCGCCGGCAGCGCCGCCGCGCCCGGTGCTCATCGGCTCCTTCCTGAACCTGGGCGCAGTGGCGGCGGCCCTGATGACCTCGAGCGACCCCGTTTCCATCGTGTGTGCCGGCAAGGAAGACACGTTCGCGCTGGAGGACGCGGTGTTCGCCGGCGCCCTGGCAAACCGGCTGCTCGAGCGGTCCGACGACGCCCTGGAGGCGAACGACGCGGCGGTGGCCGCCATGGGCATGGCGAGTCGGCTCGGGGACGCCCTGCTGCCGTTACTCCGCAGGACGGCGGCCGGTCGGGCCATCATGGAGATCGGCCTCGAAGGGGACCTGGACTTTTGCGCGGACGTGGATCGGTTCGAAGTCGTACCGGAGTTCCACGACCGTGAGATCACGCTTCGGTAGACGGCCATGGTGTCGGAGACACAGCGTCGGGAACTCCTGGGAATCGCGCTCTTCGCCCTGGGCGTCTTCACGGCCCTGAGCCTGCTGCCCGTCGGCTGGTTCGGTGGCGGCAGTGGACACTGGTTCCCGTCCGGGAACCTGATGGGCGTGGTGGGCGCGGCGTATCACGACGGCGGCCTGTGGCTGTTGGGCGCCGGCATCTTCCTGACCCCCTTGATTCCCCTCCTGGGTGGCGTGCTGGCCTTCCGACACGAGCCCGGCCCCTTGAAGCGCTGGCTGGTGCTGGTGACGGCGTTCATCGTGCTGGTGCCGGTCGCCGTGGCGGTGGTGTCGTTTGAACGGCTGGCCGTGGCCGGGGAGCCGGTGCCGGCCGCGGGGCGCTTCGGCATGCTGCTGGGCGGGCCGCTGTTGACCGGCCTGGGCTTCGTCGGCTCGATGCTGCTCCTGGCGTTCCTGACGCTGGCGCTGTTCATCGCGGCCATCGGATGGAATCCGCTGCGCAGCGCGGCGGAGGGTTCGGCGCGGGGGGTGCGTGCGCTGCGGGGCCGACTGGCCCAGGACGCGGCGCGGGACGCAGCAGAAGCGAACGTGGCTCCGCCGGGCAGCGCGCCTGTGGCCGCGGCCGAACCCGAGGCTCCGGAGGCGGCGAAGCGGAAGCGAGGCCGGTCGAAACGGCGGGACAAGCGCCGGGCGGACGCGGACGCGGTGCCGATGCTGGAAGGACGGGACGTGCCGGCCGGCGCGCTGCAGCCCCCGTTGTTGCTGCTGACCGAGCCGTCGCCGGATGGGTCCTCGGTGGAGGCGGCGCAGCTGGACGACCTGGGCGAAGTGCTGACGAAGACGCTGCGCACGTTCCGCGTGGAGGGCGAGATCGCGGGGCGCACCACGGGGCCGGTTGTGACGCAGTACGAGTTCGTGCCTGCGCCGGGCATCAAGGTGAACCGGATCGCCGCGCTCGACGCCGACCTCGCCCTGGCGCTGAAAGCGCCCAGCGTCCGGATCGTGGCGCCGATTCCCGGGAAGGGCGCGGTGGGCATCGAGGTGCCCAACCCGGAGCGAGAGGTGGTGTACCTGCGCCGCGTGCTGGAAGCGCCGGCGTTCCAGCGCAGCCGCGGCCACCTTCCCCTGGCCCTGGGCGCCGACCTGCAGGGCCGCCCGTACGTGGCGGACCTGGACAAGATGCCACACCTGCTCATCGCGGGCGCCACGGGTTCGGGCAAGTCGGTGTGCATCAACACCATCATCACCAGCCTGGTGTACCGGCACCCGCCCGAACAGCTGCGCCTGCTGATGATCGACCCGAAGATGGTCGAGCTCAGCATGTACGGCGACCTGCCGCATCTGCGCCACCCCGTGGTCACGGACCCGCAGGACGCGGCCATGGTGCTCAAGTGGGCCGTGTACGAGATGGAACGGCGCTACGAGCTGCTGTCGGAGAACGGCGCACGCTCCGTGCACGAGTTCAACCGGCGCCTGGAGTCGGGCCAGCCACTGCGCCGGTCGGACCCCGCCGGTCCGGAGGGCGACCCGGACCGCTGGCTGTACAAGGATGGCCCGCTGCCGCAGATCGTACTGGTGGTGGACGAGCTGGCGGACCTGATCATGACCGTGCAGGCGGAGATCGAGCGGCCGCTGGCACAGCTGGCGCAGAAGGCGCGCGCCATCGGCGTCCACCTGATCGTGGCGACGCAGCGCCCCAGCGTGAACGTCATCACGGGCCTCATCAAGGCCAACTTCCCCTGCCGTATTGCGTTCCGCGTGAGCTCGAAGGTGGACTCCCGCACGATCCTGGACCAGAATGGCGCCGACGCGCTGCTGGGCAACGGCGACATGCTGTTCCTGCCGCCGGGCCACTCGGACCCCGTGCGTCTGCAAGGCGCGTTCGTGCCCACGGAGGACACTGAGCGGCTCATGCAGTGGTTCCGCGCCCGGGTGAGCGAGATGGAGGCGGAGCAGCAGGAGGAGGACATCCTGGAATCCGTGCGGGAGATGGAGGCCGAGGACGTGGAGGACCTGACGGAAGCCGTGCTGGAGGACCGCGACGAGCTCTTCCGGCAGGCCGCAGAGCTGTGCATCCAGCACCAGCAGGGTTCGACGTCCCTGCTGCAACGCAGGCTGCGCATCGGCTACGGGCGGGCCGCGCGTATCGTGGATCAGCTGGAGCATGCGGGCATTCTGGGGCCACCCGACGGGTCCAAGCCGCGGGAAGTGCTGGT
The DNA here is from genome assembly GCA_037388885.1 of Gemmatimonadota bacterium. Taxonomy (GTDB): domain Bacteria; phylum Gemmatimonadota; class Gemmatimonadetes; order Longimicrobiales; family RSA9; genus JARRJS01. Next base: position 52 of record JARRJS010000136.1, on the reverse strand, counting down.
GGGGCTGGACGGGCTGGACCTGCTGTTGGCGGACTGACGGCGGCGTTCAGCC
>JARRJS010000135.1:0-8923 GCA_037388885.1 Gemmatimonadota bacterium | reverse complement strand
GGGGCTGCTGGTGCGGCTGGTGGGGGTGAAGCGGCGGGGGAGGTGACCCTGCCGCGACGTCGTCTTCAGGGTCTTCTTCGTCTTCGTTCAGGGACACTGCGTCGCGGAAATCCGGCGCGCCGGGAGCGAAGCTGACGCGGTGCGCCGGCCGCCGCGGCCGGGAGGTCCGCCGTGCGCCGGCCGCCGGGGCCGGCAAGTGCGCTGTGCGCCGGCCGCGGGCCGCTGGGCGGACATAACTGCCAGATCGTCGCGTGTGGCGGAGCCGTCGTTGCAGAAGTCGCCGCTATGCGGAACAAAGTGGCATCGCGCCGACGGCGGGTCGGAGCGTGGGGACAATTCGTTCCGCTGAGCGGATCAAAGTGCGCGAGGGCGCGGGGGGAGGGCGACGGGCCCGCAGAAATGTCCGGTGCTCGGGTCGCAACCGGGCGGGATTCGTAGGTGATGGGATCAGGCGACGGCGATGAGGCTGAGGCCAGGCCCGGGACCCACCCGGAGGTTGGAGGACCTGTTGTCGGGGATCGCGGCGGACAACCTGCACGCGGAGACGGATGCGGTCCGAGCTTCGGCGGCGAGGCGTGGTGATGTCGTCGCGTCGGTTCGTGCCGGACCGGGGCGACGTGATCTGGATCGAGGTGAACCCGCAAGCCGCAGCCTGGACTGGCGTGCGCGCAATGCGGCGCCGCAGGGCCGGGTCGCTTCGCGGGTGGTGAATGACGTGGCCGCCCGGCTTTCGACACTCCTGGGCTCTAGCCGCTCCACGGATTGAGCACCGGCACGCCGCGGTCGGCGCAGTCGCGCTCGTTCCGCGTCACCAGCGCGAGGTCGTGGACCTCCGCGGTCGCCAGCAGCAGCCCGTCGATGACCGGCAGCGGGCGGCTGGCGCGTCGTGCATCCGCGCTCAGGCGGCCCCAGGCCAGGGCCACCGCTTCGTCCACCGGGAGGACGCGGCCGGTGAACTGGCGGAGCAATGAGACGGACAACCATTCCTCGAGCCGGCGGCGTTTCCTGCCGGGGTCCAGCAGCATGATGCCTCTGCGAATCTCACCGATGGTGAGGACGCTCAGAGCCAGCTCGAGAGGGGGCGTCTCGGCCAGGAAGCGCGTGACGCCCTCATCCGTCGGGCTTCGCCGCTTCCGAAAGGACGCTCGTGTCCAGCAGGTAGCGCACGACGACCTCACAGGGACACGTCGCGCCCCAGGTCCTCGGGGCGCTCCAGGTCCAGCTCGCCGGCGGCGACGGCCTCCGCGAACGGGGAGTCACGCAGGAACTCGAGCAGATTCCGCGATCCCGTCAGCCGCTCGAAGTCCTCGGCGCTCACCACGACCACCGCATCGCGACCGTGGCGCGTGACGAGCTGCGGCTCGTGCGCCAGCGCGCGACGGACCAGCTCGCTGAACCGGTTCTTGGCGTCTTCCAGCTTCCAGGTGGTCATGGGCGTGCAGAATTCTGTCCAGTCTGGCCAGTTTCGTGTAAGGTCAATGATGGCAGGATCGTGCGGGACGTGCAAGCTGCCCGGCGGCCCGCCATGGCGTGGAATGTGCCGCCCATCCACCCGACGACTTCCCGACCTTTCGACCTGCAGGAGATGCATGTGATGAATACCCGGTTTCTCGGCAATACCGGCGTGCGGGTGTCGGAGCTCTGTTTCGGCGCCATGACCTTCGGCGGAAAAGGCTACTGGACCGGCGTCGGGCAGGTCCAGCAGAAGGAAGCGGACGCGCTCGTGGGGATGGCCCTGGACGCCGGCGTCAACTTCTTCGACACCGCCGATGTCTATTCCGAGGGTTGGTCGGAGGAGATCCTGGGGAAGGCGCTGGGGAGCCGGCGGAAGGACGTCGTCCTGGCGACGAAGGTGCGGGGACGGACGGGGCCGGGCCCCAACGACGTGGGACTGTCCAGGAAGCACATCATGGATGCGTGCGACGCCAGTCTCAAGCGGCTGGGCACGGATCACATCGACCTCTACCAGGTCCACAGCTTCGATCCCCGCACCTCTCTGGAGGAGACGCTGCGGGCGCTGGACGACCTGGTCCGGGCCGGCAAGGTGCGCTACATCGGCGCATCGAACTTCGCGGGCTGGCAGCTCATGAAGGCGCTGGCGGTCTCGGAGAAGCAGAACCTGGAGCGGTTCGTGACGCTGCAGGCGTTCTACTCGTTGATCGCCCGCGACCTGGAGAACGAGCTGGTGCCGCTGTCCCTGGACCAGAACCTGGGCATCCTGCCCTGGAGCCCGCTGGGCGGCGGCTTCCTGAGCGGCAAGTACCGGCGCGGAAAGGCACGCCCGAAGGGTGCGCGCAGGAGCGACCCGTCCCGGCAGTGGCTGCAGTTCGACGAGGAGCGGGGCTTCGACATCGTCGACGCGCTGGAGAAGATCGCCAACGACCACGACGCCACCATCGCGCAGGCGGCGCTGAACTACCTCCTCCGGAAGCCGGGCGTCACGTCCGTGATCATCGGTGCGAAGACGAAAGAGCAGCTGGCCGACGATCTCGGGACCGCCGACTGGGAGATGACGCCCGAGGAGGTCGCGCGCCTCGACGCGCTGAGCCGGCCGCCGCGGGCCTACCCGTACTGGGTGCTGGAGCGGCAGCTCGAGGACCGGTGAGCGGGGTGGCAAGGGTCATCGGGCGAGTGCCATCGAGGGAACGACCATGAAGCTCGAGAAGAAGATCGCCATCGTGACGGGGGGCGGCCGCGGCATCGGCCGGGCCATCGCCGCGGCGTTCGCCCGGGAAGGCGCGCACGTCGTCGTCACCGCTGCCCGGGAGAAGCGGGAGATCCAGGCGGTGGCGTCGGAGATCGGCGGGACGGCCGTCCTGGCCGATGTCACCAGGGACGACGACGTGCGGCGGCTCGTCGACGGGGTCGTTTCCGACTTCGGCGGCATCCACATCCTCGTCAACAACGCCGCGCGCGGCATGAAGTACGTGAATGCCAGCTTCATGACCGATCCGAAGCCGTTCTGGGAGGCGGATCCCGACGTCTGGCGAATGGTCATCGACACGAACGTCACCGGCGTGTTCCGGATGACGCACGCGGTCGTCCCGCACATGCTGGAGCGCGGGTCGGGGCGGATCATCAACATCTCCATCAATCAGACGACGATGGAGCGGAAGGGCTTCTCGCCGTATGGCCCGTCGAAGGCGGCCCTGGAGTCCATGAGCATCATCTGGGCGAAGGAGCTGGAGGGCACGGGCCTCACCCTCAACGTCCTCCTCCCCGGCGGCGCCACGGACACGGGCATGATCCCGGACAATTTTCCCGAGTCCAGGAGGAGCAATCTGCTCGACCCCGCCGTGATGGGACCGCCGGCGGTCTACCTCGCCTCCGACGAAGCAGCGGACGTGAACGGGCAGAGGATCATCGCCGTCGACTGGCACCGCCGGCCATCGTCGTCGCCCGTTTGAGGCTGTCCTCGCTGCTCTTTCCAGACCCAATCCAACATTCTGCCGCCCTTCAGGCAGAGACGCCCTCCACGGGAGACCCTCGTCCACCTCGCGGCCCGAAACGCCGGTCGTGTTGACAACTGTTACCGCAAATGGTAACGTTTTGTGGGAAAGATCCGCCGGGGCAACTTCGTGTTCATCACCTGGAAGGGCGATCACAGCCCCCGGCACGTGCACGTGTACCGGGACGGGACGTTGGTGCTGAAATGGGACTTGGAGAACGGGCAGCCGATGAGAGGACGGCCGACGAGACGCATCCTCCGGTTGATCCGGGAGCTGGAAGCGGAGGGTCTGCTGTGAAGATCCGGCGTGTTCGGGCCAACAACCACCGGAAAGCTTTCGAGGTGGAGACGGAAGACGGGCGCCACGTGTTCCCGTATGCTCGACTACGTCTGCGGCCGACGCCGCAGAACCGGGTCGCCAAGGTGTTTTCGGATGCCGAGCTGGGACACGAGGCGCTCACGTACGTGCTGGAAGACGGGGAGCAGGACAGCATCCACGTGGACGAGGTGCTGGAGTACAACGAGGATCCGGCGTACCTGGGGGACCTGCTGCTCTACCGGTTGACCCTGGAGGCGCGAAAAGCGGTGGCGGAGAGCGACCTGAGCAAGCGGGAGATCATCCGTCGGCTGGGGACGTCGGCCAGTCAGTTCTATCGGCTGTTGGACCCGACGAATTACGGCAAGTCGGTGGGGCAGCTGGTGGCGTTGCTGCACATCGTGGGTTGCGAGGTGGATCTGGTGGTGCGGGGAGGTGCGGAATCGGCGAACGTGAAACGCGAGGCGTGAAGAACGATCGACGATCGACGATCGACGGAGAACGCGCCGGGTCGGCGACGGCACGATTTGACCGCGCCCCCATTTGCGGCGAACCTTCCCTCGACCACGCGACCCGACTACAGCCGTATGCGACGACCGGACCTGCCATGCCCGCGAACACCTGGCACCACGTCACGCCCGCCCTCCTCGACGTCATCCGGGCTCAGTACCTGCTGGACTGGCACGGCATCCACGGCATCGATCATTGGGAACGGGTGCGGGACAACGGGTTCCGCCTGGCGCCGGTGACGGGCGCCGACGTCATCGTGGTGGAGTTCTTCGCGGCGCTGCACGACAGCTGCCGGTGGGACAACGGGCGGGACCCGGCTCACGGGGCGCGGGCGGCGGAATTCGTGCGGACGCTGGACCGGTCGTTGGTGCCGGTGAGCGCCGCCCAGCTGGACCTTCTCTTCGAGGCGTGCCGGCTGCACACGTGGGGGACCGAGACGCACGACGTGACCCTCGGCACGTGCTGGGATGCGGACCGGCTGGACCTGATGCGGGTGGGGCGGCGGCCGGACCCGGCGCAGCTGGTGACGGCGGCGGCGCGGGACCCGGAGGTCATCGCGTGGGCGATCGCCCGATCGGTGGGGTGAGGCGAGGCGAGGCGGAACCTTCGAGGGCGGTGAGGCGAGGCGAGAGAGGCGAGGTTACCCGGCGCCGGCGCCCAGGGCGAGGAGGAGGGCCAGGACGGTGCGGGAGTGGATGCCGAGCTTGGCGAAGATGTGCTCGGCGTGCTTACGGACGGTGTGGGGGCTGACGCTGAGAGTTTCGGCGGCGTCGCGGTTGGAGGCGCCGCGGGCGAGGAGCAGAGCGACCTCGGCCTCGCGCCGGGTCAGGTCGTGGACCGCCATGACCTCGCGGACCCCGGGCAGTGCGAGGGATGCGTCGCGGGCGGCCTGACGGGCGTTGTCGAGATCGAGGGCGGCGCGCACGCCGGTCCGGAACGCGGGCAACAGCAGTCTCACCGCCGCGAAGCTGTCGGCCGGGGCGAACGGGTCCGGGCCCGCGTATCCCCAGGCGAGGGTCGCCCGTCCGCCCCGAACCCGCATGCGGAGTCCCACGTAGGGTTCGACGCCGTGGTGAGCGGGCACCCGGCGTCGGAAGACTGCTCCCCCTGCCCCTGCATTCTCCGTCATGGACGCGCCGTGCGGGTCCGCGCCGGTGATGGCTTCCCGCACCGCCGGGAGGGACGCCTGCGGGATATTCTCGCTCCAGAGGACGGTTCGGTCCCCGGTGGGCAAGACCATGACGGATCGGTCCGCCTTCAGGAACCGCGTGGCGGCGCGCACCGAGGCCTCGACCCAGGAATGCAGGGCGGGGTGATCGGATGGTGATAGGAGGGCGTGAGCCGCGTTGTTCAACCGGCGGACGTCATCCTCGTCGAGGATCAAATCCATTTTTTTGGCTTTCCAGCCGCAGGAACTGAATGAACAGGCCGTTGTGGGGAGACCGGCCTGCCGGTACCCAATATACGACGTTCGTCTGATTCGTCGACAGTCTTTCCCAGGCACAATAGAAGGGTGCCTGCCCGCATGAGGGCCGGATCATTCGCGCGATCTGGCCTTTTTCCATGCTCGCAGCGACCTCGCCCGCCGCTCCCCGGCGGTGGTCCCAAGCGTCCCGATGCATAGAGGTGACTCATGAACGTGCGCCGTTCCGTGTCGTCCCTTGCCCTGTCTCTGCTCCTGTCCCTGCCCGTGGGGGTGGCGGCCCAGTCGGTGCTGATGCAGGCGAAGACCGGCGCAGGCGCCGAGGTGGCGACGATCCGAACCGACAGCATGCGCCTGCTGGTGCCGCTGCACCTGCTGGTGGGCGGGCTGCTCTTCCCCGACGGCACCATGCAGACGACGGCGGCCACCGGCATCGACAGCGTGACGAGCGCCCAGATCGTGGACGGGACCATCGTGAGCGCGGACATCAATCCCGGCGCGAACATCCCGGACACGAAGCTGGCGGTCATCAGCTCGGGCGGAAAGGTGGCGAACAGCGCCACGACGGCCACGGCGGGCAACACGCCAGGCGCCATCGTGGCGCGGGACGGTTCGGGTGGGTTCCACGCGGGCTACGTGTCGGTGCTGGACTCGGTGCGGGTGAATGGCGAGGGGTCGTTCCTGGCGACGGGCACGTACCAGTCCGGGACCACCGTGCCTCCGCCGGCGAGCGGCGCCGGCACGCGCGTGATGTGGTACCCGGAGAAGGCGGCGTTCCGGGCGGGCAACGTCGACGGCTCGCAGTGGGACGCGGCCAGTGTCGGTGACTACTCGGTGGCCATGGGCTACAACACCATCGCAAACCTCGGCTACGCGGTTTCCCTGGGCTACAGGACGACCGCCGCCGCCGTCAGCTCGACCGCGCTGGGCTCCCTCACGCACACCACCGGCATCGCATCGGCCGCCCTCAACTTCCAGACGACCGCGTCCGGCATCAATGCCACCGCCCTGGGCAACGGCACGACGGCGCAGGCGTTCAGCTCCCTGGCCATCGGGCAATACAACGTGATCGCGGGCACCCGGGACTACTGGTACCCGACCGAGCCCCTCTTCGTCGCCGGCAACGGCACCGGCAGCAGCACGCCTTCCAACGCGCTCACGCTGTACAAGAACGGCAACATGACCATCGCCGGGAGCCTGACGCAGTCGTCAGATGCGCGGCTGAAGGAGGACATGGAGCCGCTGGAGGGCACGCTCGCCAAGGTCATGCAGCTGACGCCGATCCGCTACCGGTTCCGCCCGGGCACCGGGCGTCCGGCGGGCGAGGAGATCGGGCTGACGGCGCAGCAGGTCCAGCCGCTGTTCCCGGAGCTGGTGAAGCAGGACGCCGACGGGTACCTGTCGCTGTCCTACGCGAACCTGTCGGCCGTGCTGGTGAAGGCGGTGCAGGAGCAGCAGGCGGAGATCCAGCCGCTGGAGGCGAAGATCCGCACCTTGCAGGCGCGGAATGACGAGCTGGAATCGACGCTGCGGGCGACGCGGTCGGAGGTCGCAAAGCTGAAGGCGAGTCAGGCGGAGGTGGCGAGGCTGCGGGCGAGCCAGGCGGAGATCCTGCGGCGCCTGCGGGCGCTGGAAGCGGCGGGGGGCCGGTAGGGTGGCCGCTCGACCCCGGCATGGCGGCGACTCCAACCACCGGTCCCCGGCGGTGGCTTTACACGTCCAGGTGAATCGAGGTGACTCATGAAGGTACGCCGTTCCGTGTCGTCTCTCGCCCTGTTTCTGCTCCTGTCTCTGCCCGTCGGCGCGGCGGCCCAGTCGGTCCTGGTGCAGGCGAAGACGCCCGCAGGGAATGAAGTGGCGACGATCCGCACGGACAGCATGCGGCTGCTGGTGCCGCTGCACCTGCTGGTGGGCGGGCTGCTCTTCCCGGACGGCACGGTGCAGACGACGGCGGCCGTCAGCATCGACAGCGTGACGAGCGCCCAGATCGTGGACGGGACCATCGTGAGCGCGGATATCAACCCCGGCGCGAACATCCCGGACACGAAGCTGGCGGTCATCAGCTCGGGCGGGAAGGTGGCGAACAGCGCGACGACGGCCACGGCGGGCAACACGCCGGGCGCCATCGTGGCGCGCGACGGGTCCGGTGGGTTCCACGCGGGCTACGTGTCGGTGCTGGACTCGGTGCGCGTGACGGGCGAAGGGTCGTTCCTGGCAACGGGCACGTACCAGTCGGGAACCACCGTTCCACCGCCGGTGAGCGGCGCGGGGACGCGGATGATGTGGTACCCGGAAAAGGCGGCGTTCCGGGCGGGCTACGTCGTCGGCCCGCAATGGGATGCCGGGAGCGTGGGGGACTACTCTGCCGCGTTTGGCAGTGCATCCATCGCCTCCGGTCCAGCATCGTTCGCGGCCGGCTACATCACGACCGCCAGCGGCACCTACTCTGCCGCGTTCGGCATTTCATCCACCGCCAACGCTCAAGTATCGTTCGCGGCCGGCTATAATACGACCGCCAGTGGCAACTATTCTGCCGCTTTCGGCTACTCTTCGATGGCCGGCGGCGGAGCATCGTTCGCGGCCGGCCAGAATACGTCCGCCAGCGGCGCCTATTCTGCCGCATTCGGCGATCACGCGGTGTCCAGCGGCCTTGCTTCAGACGCTCTGGGCACCCATACGAACGCAAGCGCCAACTATTCCGCCGCCCTCGGTTACTACACGACAGCGAGCGGGCCCAGTTCGACGGCCCTCGGTAACTACACAACAGCGAGCGGGCCCGGTTCGACGGCGACCGGCTCCTCGACGGCGGCCACCGGGTCGTTTTCCTTCGTCGGGGGCACGTTCACGACCGCCCAGGCCTACGGCTCCCTCGTGATCGGGCAGTACAACGTGATCGCCGGCACACAGACCTCGTGGGTTTCGACGGACCCGTTGTTCGTCGCCGGCAACGGGATCAGCACTACCCAGACGTCCAACGCGCTCACGTTGTACAAGAACGGCAACCTCACCATCGCCGGCACGCTGACCCAGTCGTCGGACGCACGGCTGAAGGAGGACATGGAGCCACTGGAGGGCACCCTCGCCAAGGTCCTGCAGCTGACGCCCATCCGCTACCGGTTCCGGCCGGGCACGGGCCGGCCGGGAGGCGAGCAGATCGGGCTGACGGCGCAGCAGGTGCAGCCGCTGTTCCCGGAGCTGGTGAAGCAGGACGCCGACGGGTACCTGT
>JARRJS010000134.1:0-15219 GCA_037388885.1 Gemmatimonadota bacterium | reverse complement strand
GAGTACAGAGGCTGGCTCGAAGATTGCTCCGTCCCTCAGGAGGGTGGGCGGCCCCCGGCCGGGGCGCTTCCCGCCGCGTCTGACACGTCCAAAAGTCGTCGTACCATGCGGGTCCCGCGGCCACCCCCAGGCGCGGCGTGGTGGGCAGCGGCAGGCGGACGGTGACCCCTGCCGTGGCTGCGAACAGGGTGACCCCGTACTCCATGTCCAGCTCGATGGGGTAGTGGTAGCCGGCGGTTTCGCCGATAGGCGTCCGTCCGGCCATCACGCCGAGCTCGGCGGGCCCGACAACCCGGTAGCGCACCATCACGGTGAACGGCAGGCCCGTCTGGCCCCATCCAGTGACGGAGTAGGGAAACGTCTTGGGGGTACAGCCCGGGAAGCCGCAGCTGGAGGACTGGTTGTAATCTTCCTGCACGAAGGCCTGTTCCAGATTCATCGCCGGCCCGGCCGACGTGGTCCCGCCGTACAGCGAGACGTGCCACCGGGCGTTGTCCTTGTCCGCCGGCTTCGTTTGCCCCGCCAGCGGCTGCGCGACGAGGAACAGCGCCAGGACGACCAGGGAGCCGGCGACGAAGCGCTTGTTCACGATCATCACGGCTGTCGAACCACCTGGCCGCCCTTCATGACGAACCGCACCTTGCGCAGCGTGTGGATGTCCTGCGTCGGGTCGCCGGCCACGGCGACCAGGTCCGCCAGCAACCCCGGCCGGATGGTGCCGATCTGGGCCTGCATGTGGAGCATGCGCGCGTCTTCGCGGGTGGCCGCCAGCAGGACGTCGGCCGGCTTCATGCCGTGTTCTGCCATGAGCTCCAGCTCCCACGCGTTGTCGCCATGGGAGAACACGCCCACGTCGCTGCCGGCGCAGATGCGCACGCCCGAGTCCAGGGCCGCCTTGAACGACGCCCACTTGGCCTTCAACCTGGCCGGCGGTGGCGTTTTCGGGTCCCAACCCGAGTAGATAGCGATGGCCTGGCTGGCCGCCAGCGTGGGAATGTAGCAGACGTCGTGCTCGGCCATGAGCTTGAAAACCTCGGGCGTGCCGGCGTCGCCGTGCTCGATGGTCTCCACGCCGGCCAGCACGGCCCGACGCATGCCCTCGGGCGTCGTCGCGTGGGCCGATGTGGGACGTCCGGAGCTGGCGGCCGTCTCCACGCCCGCGCGCATCTCCTCGATGCTGAACGTGGGTTCGGCCTCGCCGTGGGGGCCCCAGCGGTAGTCGGCGTACAGCTTCAGCCAGTCGGTGCCGCGGCGGATCTGCTCACGAACGGCCCGGATCATGTCTTGCACGCCGCTCACTTCCATCGCCCCCAGGGGCCGCACGGTCACCTCGGGTCCGAAGCCCTTCGGCCCGTAGCTGCCCGTGGCCACAGTGGCGGGTCCCGCCACGAACATGCGCGGGCCCGGGATGATGCCCTGATTGATGGCGTCCCGTAGCCCGACGTCGGCGTAGCCTGCGCCTTCCGTGCCCAGGTCGCGCTCCGTGGTGAAGCCGGCTTCCAGGGTCGCCCGTGCGTGGTTGACCGCCCGCGCGACGCGCAGGGCCAGGGGCTCCTTCATGACCTGGTCGTTCCAGGACGTCTCGTCGTAGGGGTGCAGCAGCATGTGCCCGTGCCCCTCGATGAGCCCTGGAAGCAGCGTGGTGCCGGCCAGGTCGATGACGCGGGCATCGCCCGCCTTCACCTGGTCCTGCGGACCGACCGCCTCGATCCGTTGCCCGCGCACCAGCACGACCCAGCCTGCATGCGTGGCCGTGCTCGTCGCGTCGAACACACGGTCGGGACGAAGGAGATAGGCCTGCTGAGCCCGCGCCGCACCCGGCAGGACGGCCAGCAGGGCGAGCAGGAACGCCGTCATCGTGCGTGTTCTCTTTGTCATGGCGCCGGTAGTTCGAGGGTCATGGCGGCAAGATGATGCGGACCCGGCTGCACCGCCAGCACAGACGACGCCGACGCCCGCTCAGATCCCGGATACCCGGTCCAGCACGCGTTCCATGCGCTCGCGAACGTCCCGAGCCACCGGTCCCAGGGCATCGTCGCCCGCCACGCCGAGCTGGAGGACGGGGTCCAGCGCAGAAACCATCGTGCGCCCTCCGCCCAGGTCGCGGACGACCAGGTTGCACGGCAGCAGCAGCCCGATGTCTACCGCGTGCGTCAGCGCCTTGTGCGCCAGCGGTGGGTTGCACGCGCCCAGGATCTCGTATTTCTCGAAATCGACATCCAGCTTCTTCTTCATCGTTGCCTTCACGTCGATCTCCGTCAGCACCCCGAACCCCTCCTCCTGAAGCGCCTCACGAACCCGCCGGTCCGCTTCCTCGTATGAGACGTCCAGCTCCCGGCTCATGGCATACGCAACCGCTTCCGGCATGATCGCCCCCCGTTCTGGTCGTTCGCTGGTCGTAACCCTGCTCCCCGTTCCCTCCCTCGAATCTACCAACGTCACAGCACTGTCAAGGGGCGAGCACGGCTCGCCAGGACGTCCTCGCCGGCGCAGCCGGCGTCCTAGCGAGCGTAGCGAAGCATCCTGAGCGCCGCGTCAGCGGCGCGGACCTGCGGCCAACGGCCGCCCGCAACCCTATCTTGGAACTGTGTGTCCCATGAAATGAGCGAGCGATCGACCCGCGAGCGTGGAAATGCATCCGTGACGGAAATGCAACTGGTGGAACGTGCCTGCTCGGGCGACCCGGCGGCCACACGCGAGCTGTACGACGCGAATGTGGATCGGGTGTACCGGCTGACGTACCGGCTGGCGGGTGACGAGGAGCTGGCGCGTGAATACACGCAGGACACGTTCGTGCGGGCTTTCCAGCGCCTGGACCAGTTTCGGGGTGATGCGGCGCTGTCCACCTGGCTGCACAGCATCGCGGTGTCGGTGGCGTTCAACGGATTACGAAAGGTGAAGCGGGTGCGCAGCCGGGAGCTGGCAATGGGGGATATGGGCCCGATGGAGGCGACGCACGCGTCGTCGCTGCCCCGGGCCGAGCCGGACCTGAAGGAGCGGCTGCACCAGGCTATTGACGATCTGCCTGAGATGTACAGGGCCGTGGTCGTGATGCACGACGTGGAAGGCTATACGCACCAAGAAATCGGCGGCGCCCTGGGCGTGGCCGCCGGCACCTCGAAGGCCCGGCTATTCCGGGCCCGTCAGATGCTCCGCGAGGCTCTCGCGGATTTCGCAGAGGAGTACATGGCATGAGCGAGGACAGGTTCGACCGACTGCTGCGCAAAGCGGCGCGCGATTACAACGCACCGCCGGAACCGCCGCGCGACGAGATGTGGGTGATGGTCCGGGACCGCCTGGACCTGCCCACGCCGGCGGCGGACGACGTCCGCGGCTCGGATGCCCGGGTCATTCGCCTCGTTCCCCGTCGACGCTGGGTTCGCTGGGGTGTGGCCCTCGCCGCGACGCTGGCTGTCGGCTTCGGACTCGGCCGGCTGACGTTGCAGATGGCGGGACCCGGCGCCACACCGTCGGCGACGCTGGCGGGCAAGGGTGGCCCGGGCGCCAAGGGTGGCGCGGGCAGCATCACGCGCCCGGACAACACGGCCCTGCCGTTCCGGCTGGCGGCCACCAACCACCTGGGGCAGGCCGAAGCGCTTCTCACTGTGGTGCGCAGCGAAAGCGCCGGTCACGTCGGTGCCCAGACGGTCGACTGGGCAAGGAGCCTCCTGTCCACGACACGCCTGCTGCTGGACTCGCCCGCCGGTCGCGATCCCAAGCTGGCGCCTTTGCTGGAGGACCTGGAGCTGGTGCTGGTCCAGATCGCAAACGTGCGGGGTTCCGGTTCCAACGAGGACCTGCGGATGATCCGCGAAAGCATGCAACACAACAACCTGCTCTCGAAGCTTCAGACCGTGGTGTCGGCAGGTTCCATACAGAGCACAATCTGAGACGTGAAGGAGTCGATCCATGCGCACACTCATGCTGGTCCTGATCCTGGCGACGCCGCTACGGCTGGGGGCGCAGGTGGCGCCGATTAGACCTGTCGCGCCCGTCGAGCCGACGCAAGACGTGCAGGCGGCCTTGGAGGCGTTGCAGATGCAGCTGGAGCCGTTGCAGATGCAGCTGGAACCGCTGCAGGCGCAGCTGGAGCCATTGCAGGCGCAGCTGGAGCTGCCCGGCGGCCTGCCGGGGATGGAAGCGGCCCTGGCGGCCGCGCAACTGAGCGTGTCACCGCTGGACGCGCAGCTCGAGCCCGTGGTCTGGCAGGCCCAGGTCCTCGCCTCCCAGAGCGCTGCCATGGCCGAAGGCGCAAGTGCCATGGCGCTCCAGATGTCGGACGTCGGCGACTGGCAGTCCGACCGGACGTCGCTACGACAGCTGCCGCCCGCCCTGACACTGCAGCAGCAGAGCCCGGCCGACTCCCTCTACCGGGCCGCGCGCGACGCCATGAGCCGCAGCCAGTACGAACGCGCGGCCGACCTGTTCGCACGCATCGCGGACCGGTACGCCCGTTCCGCCTATGCGCCCGATGCCTACTACTGGCTGGCATTCAACCTCTACCGCTCCGGCGGCGACCGGGACCTGAAGCGGGCCCTCGATTCGCTGGAGAAACAGCGACAGCAGTTCCCCGACGCGAGCACGCGGCGCTCGGGCGATGCGGAGACCCTCGCCACCCGGATCCGCGGGATGTTGGCCCGCCAGGGCGATTCTGAGGCCGCCGTGCAGATCGCGGAGAGGGCCCAACAGGCCGAAGCCGGCTGCGACACCACCGACCAGGATATGCGTGTCGCCGCGCTGAACGCGCTGCTCCAGATGAACGCCGATCAGGCGCTGCCCATCCTCAAGAAGGTGATTCAGCGCCGGGACGCGTGCTCCGTGGATTTGCGCCGGAAGGCCGTGTTCCTGCTCTCGCAGAAGGAAACGCCGGAGACGGTGGACATCATGTTGGACGTGGCCCGGAACGACCCCGACATCGAGGTGCGTCGCCAGGCCGTGTTCTGGCTGTCCCAGGTCGACGACCCGCGGGCCGTGGATGCCCTGGAGCAGATCCTGAAGACGTCGAAGGACGAGGAGCTGCAGAAGCGCGCCCTGTTTGCCCTGTCCCAGCACGACAGCCCTCGCGCGTATGCGATCCTCAAACAGACGGCGGAGAACCGGCAGCTCTCCGAGGACCTGCGCAAGTACGCCATCACGTGGATTGCCCAACACAAGGACGCAGACGTGGCGTATCTCGAACAGCTCTACGGCAAGCTGGACGACCAGGCGCTCAAGGAGCGCGTCCTCTTCGCCGTGGCGCAATCCGACCAGCCCGGCGCCGCCGACTGGCTCCTGGGCGTCGCCACGGACAGCACCGTGCCCATGGACGTGCGCAAGCGCGCCGTATTCTGGGCCGGCCAGGCCGACGCGTCCGTCGCTGCCATGAGTCGCCTGTACGACCGCGTCCAGGCGCCCGAGCTCAAGGAACAGCTGCTGTTCGTGTTCTCCCAGAGCGATGATTCCGCCGCCGTCGACAAGCTGATCCAGGTCGCGAAGACGGAGAAGGATCCCGACCTGCGCAAGCGCGCCATCTTCTGGCTCGGCCAGTCAGACGATCCGCGGGCGGCGAAGGTGCTGGCGGAAATCATAGGAGGCTAGGCGAACCATGGCTGACACGCGATGGCCAAAGGCCGCGGCGCTCTCCGGTGACGGGGAGACTCGTAGGGCGGGACTCTCGAGCCTGGCTGGCGCTCTTGAGGGCGGCGTGAGCCTTGGAGCCTGGCCGGCTGATGGGGAGACGGGGAGACGGGGGGACGGGGAGTGTTTCCGGTGGGGGCACGTCCGGGGTGCGCTCCTCGCAGCCTGCTGTCTCGCGTTCCTGGGCGTGGCCGCCGCGCCGCTCCGCGGCCAGGATCTCGAGCGGCAGGTCGCCGCGGTCCGGGACGGCGCCGTCGGGTTCCGCTTCGCGGCGGCGCCGGGCGTGTTCGGGGCGGGCGATGCGATCATCATCCGACGAGATGGTCACACCAGCATCATGCACGGCTTAGCGCGCGGGGACTATTCCCGGTTCGACACTGCCTCCTGCGCCTGCCAGAATGGGCCCGTCCGCGTCGTGTTGACCAGGCGGGCTGGCAACATCACCGGGCTCGAAGTTTCCGTCGGCGACGACTGGCGGTCATCCGGCACGGTACGGGACCTGGGCGAGGTGCCGCCGCAGGCGGCAGCGGACTTCCTCATCGGCCTCGTGCCCGACGTGCCTCGCCGTGCCGCCAACGAGGCGATGATGGCCGCGAGCCTCGGTCGGGACGTCGTGCTGTGGCGACGCCTGCTGCCGCTGGCCCGGGACCGGTCCCTTGAGTCGCACAAGCGCAAGCAGGTGGTGTTCTGGCTTGGCCAGGAGGCCAGCGACGCCGTGCTGGGCCCGCTCCAGGAACTGGCTTTGGCCGATGACGACGACATCGCGGTCCGCAAGAGCGCCATCTTCGCCCTGTCCCAGCACAAGGGCACCGACGTGGTGCCCACGCTCATGCGCCTGGCGCAATCGGATAAACTGGATCCGCGGCTTCGCAGACAGGCGTTCTTCTGGCTCGCGCAGCATGACGATCCGGAGGTGGTGGCGTTCTTCGAGAAGGTGCTGACGGGGACGGGTGGGTGAGCGGTCCATTCGAGTCTCGAGATCACCCTGTACCGGACGGCGCCCTCGATTGACGGGGGGACTTGTAAGGCTGCGTCTTTCGAGCCTGGCGGACTTGGTTGCCAGGCTCGACGCTTGTGAGCCTGGCTGTTTGAAGGGGAGACGGGGAGACGGGGTGACGGGGCGAGGGGGAGGCCGGGATCTCCCTGCCTCCCCCTCACCCTGTCTCCCTGTCAGCCAGCCAGGCTTGAAATCGCGGGCACTTCCAGGATTTCAGCCAGCCTCCGGAGTCCCAGCCTGAATATTCGCCCTCACCACGAGGATGATCGCGCCGTCGCCGAGAGGTGCGCCCAGGACGACTGCCTTGCCGTTGCCGATGTCGACACTGGTCTGTATCAACCCACCGAAGTCGATCTGCATGGAGACCGCGGCGCTGTCGGTCGCCTGCCGGATGTTGGTGACCTTGCCAGACAGTCGCAGCGTTGGCGGGCCACCCTTTCCCCCGGTCGGCAGGGTCTGCTCAAAATAGCTCCCGTTGAGCGCGCCCAGGGACGCTTGGCCGACCAGCGCATAGCCGCCGTACCGGAACAGATGCTCGAGCTCCTGCTCGACGTCGGAGATAGCAGGGTCCACCGTCTGCCGTCCGTCGGCTCGGATCACCTGAAATGTGAGGTGTGCCACCGCTGGCGCCTTGTCGTTTTCCTTCAGCACGCGGGCAATCTTGTCCAGGTTGTCCGGTGTCTCGCGTACCGAGATGGTGTGCGCGGCGTCACTCGTGCTGAACTTGCCCGGCGCGCCTTCCCGGTCTCCGTAGACGTACGGCGCGATGATGGCCCGCGCGTCGCTCCCGCTCAGGTACTCCAAGTGGAACGTGCGCGTGTCCAGCTTCGGCGCACGGCTGCACGCCGCGGCGGCCAGCGTCGTCGCCAGGGCGAGGGTCAGGATCCGCATCGTTCGCATGAGTTCTCTCCTCTCGCGTGTCACGCCGGTCTCCGTCAATCCTTGCTGCTGTAAAACCAGATCACCTTGATGTCCGGGTTGCGGGTGCCGAACACGACCACGTTCTTCCCCGGCGGCGCGGACACGGCGACCTGCGTCGGGGCCGGCGCGCCTTCCGGTGCCGGCACGTGCCAGTCCTGCCTCGGTCGCGCGACCAGCAGCACAGCCGTCAGCCCGGCCGCCAAGGCCACCGGCACCCACGCGCGCCAGCTGGTTACGCGCCGGGCCGCCCATCGCCGCGCCGTGTCCAACGGAATGACATGGGAACCGGCTCCCCCTCCGGCGCCGGCCTCCGGGGCGTCGGCTTTTTGCGACCCGGGGGACGCGTCCTCGCCGACGACCACGGCCAGCACCGCGTCCGCCGCCTGGTCCGCCGTGTGGGCCGGCCGGGCAGCCGCAACCAACGCCTGCGCCAGCGCGGCCTGCTGGTCCAGGATCACGCGTGCGGCGGCGCGGCAGCGGTCGCAGCCCCGGATGTGCTCTGCCAGGGGCGAGGCACCGATGCCTTCCAGTTCGGCAGGCTCCGCCGTCAGCAGCTCGGTCCGCGCGTCCGCGCACTTCATGTCGAGTAGCCCTCCGTGAGCTCGGGGTGTCGCTCCAGGATGCTCTGTCGGATGGTCCGCCGTGCCTTGAACAGGCTGGCTCGTACCGACACGGGCTTCAGCTTCAGCATGTCCGCCACCTCCACCGGCGCGAATCCCTGGAGATCGACCAGGTCCAGCACCTGTCTTTGCCGGTCCGGCAGGGACCGGAATACCGATTCCACCTGAGACGACAGCCCCTGCGCGTGCAGCCGGCGAAGCGGCTCGGCATTCGCGGCCGGCAGCTGGCTCGCCTCGTCCAGGGCCCGGTCTGCCCGGTGCCGCCGCCCGCGCCGGGAATGGTCCGCGGCCGCGTTCCGCGTCACGCGGAACAGCCACGTGGTCAACCGCGACTCTCCCCGGAATCCCGACAGATTCCTGTACATCCGCACCAGCACGTCCTGGGTGATCTCTTCCGCGTCCTGCGGCGTGGCGGCCAGGCCCGACGCCCAACGCCGCACATGACCGTGAACCCGGCCGACCAGCACGCGGAACGCGTCCTCGTCGCCGTCCGCCGCTCGTGCAATGAGCGTCTGGTTGGACTCCGCGGAATCGGCCATTTCGTGGTAGGACGGGGGTGTAGGTGTTGGCGTTTACTCGGTTTGCCTACGAGGTGTCGAGCTCTCAGCGGACGGGGAGACCCCCGCGGCCCTTCCACCGCCCCGACGGGGTGACAGGGCGAGTGGGAGACGGGGAGAGCCCCGGGCGTCGAGTCCTCCTTCACCCCTTCAACCGGCCAGGCTCGAAGACCCTTGCCCCTCTGACTCGCTTGCCAGGCCCCGGCGCTCAGCCCCGCGAGTCCCCCCGTCAGCCATCCAGGCTCAGGCCCCCAGCCGCTCTCCAATGCCTCGGCCAGCCTCGGCAACCGCGCCCTACAAGTCTCCCCGTCAGCCAGCCAGGCTCAGGCCTCCAGTCGCTCTCCAATGCCTCGGCCAGCGTCGGCAACCGCGCCCTACAACTCTCCCCGTCAGCCAGCCAGGCTCAGGCCTCCAGCCGCTCTCCAATGCCTCGGCCAGCCTCGACAACCGCGCCCTACGAGTCTCCCCGTCAGCCAGCCAGCCCCAACCCCTCAGCCGCCCTCGATGCCCCTGCCAGCCCTCGACAGCCTCAGCCGTCCGCAACCCCCCAGCCGCCACCCCCGGGAGTTCGGATACTCACAACGTCGCCGGCGCGTGCGAAGAACGTGGTCTTGGAAGGCAATGGTTGCTCCACGCCCTCGCGGATCAGGACGTTCTCGCCCCGGGCGCCGTCTCCGCCGCCGGCCAGGCCGCGGGGCGCGAAGCGGCGGCGCTCCGTGAGCAGGCTGACCTCCGCGTCGCCCAGCAGCTGGACGTCGCGGCGCAATCCGTCGCCACCCGGGTGCCGGCCGGCGCCGCCCGAGCCGGACCTCAGGGCGTAGGCCCGCACACGGAACGGATACGCGTGCTCGAGCGCCTCGATGGGCGTATTCAGCGAATTGGTCATGTTCACGTGCACGCCGGAGAGGCCCGGGCCCTGCGGCCCGCCGCCCATGCCGCCGGCCGCCGTCTCGTAGTACGCGAACGGCTGTCCCGTGCGCGGGTCCAGGCCGCCCACCGTCAGGTTGTTCATGGTGCCCTGGGACTGAGCCGGCACATGGTCCGGCAGCGCTGTCGCGAACGCCCGGAATAGCACATCCGTGATCCGCTGCGATGTTTCCACGTTGCCGCCGGCGACGCTGGCCGGAAGGCCCGCCGCCACCAGCGACCGTTCCGGCAGCCGCACGGCCAGCGCGCTCATGGCACCGCCGCCCGCCGGCAGCGCCTGGCCCAGCAACGCTTCGACCAGGACACGGACGACGTAGCGCGTGGCAGAGATCGTGATGGCCGATACCGCGTTGATGCCGCCCGCCGCCTGCGGCGCCGTGCCCTCGAAATCGACAGCCAGCGCCGCGCCCGATACTGTCACGCGAACCCGGATCGGCAACGGCTCATCGCCCACGCCGTCGTCGTCCATCCAGTCTTCGGCCTCGTACACGCCATCCGGCATCCGCTCGATCCCGGCACGCACCAGCCGATCCGCATACGCCAGCAACGCCGACATCGCGCCCCGAACCTCGTCCACTCCCCGCCGCGCCACCAGCTCCAGCAGGCGCCGACGGCCCGTCACGAGGGCCGCGATCTGGGCGGCCAGGTCGCCTTCCCGCTCCGCCGGCGTCCGCACGTTCGCCAGCACCATCCGCCATACCGCGTCGTTTCGCTCGCCCCCACGCATCAGTAGCACCGGCGGGATCCGCAGCCCCTCCTGGTAGATCTCTCGAGCCAGCGGCATCGACCCGGCCGCCATCCCCCCCACGTCCGCATGATGCGCCCGCGCGGCGACATAGCCCAGCAACGCCCCCGCCCCCGCCTGCCCCGACGGGGAGACCCTCGCTTCCGCCCCGCTGCTCCGCCCTTCCGACGGGGAAACCCCCGCCTCCGCTCCCCTGCCACCGCCAGGGTGACTCTCTCCCCGTCCCCCCGTCTCCCCGTCTCCCCGTCGGGGTGGCGGGCGCCGGACACGGGATCGGCCACCGCGAAGTCAGCTGGACCGGAAACGTAGAGCGGCGAGATCGCCGTGATATCGGGGAGGTGCGTCCCTCCTCGGAATGGATCGTTCAGGATGGCCACATCACCGGGTCTCAGGCCACCCAGTTCCGAGAGGGCCGCTTCCACGCTCATGGGCATGGCACCCAGGTGCACGGGCATGTGGTCGCCCATGGCGACGACGCGACCCTCAGCGTCGAACAGGGCGCAGGAATAGTCGCGCCGTTCCTTGATGTTCGGCGAATGCGCCGATCGCCTCAGCGACGCGCCCATCTCCTCCGCCAGCGCCGTGAAAAGGTGGCGGAAGATCTCGAGACGCACCGGGTCGAAACGCTGGTCGGGGGTTTGCACGCGTGTCTCCGCTGGCTATACTGTCAGGCTGAAGCGGTGATGCTGCAGCAGGGTCGCATCGCAAAAGAACGGCACGAAGCCGAGCGTATTACAGGAGGATATGTGGGCAAGCACGAAAAGACGGTACTCGACAAGGCGAGGGACGAGTTGTTCAGCCATATCAACCGCTGTGGCGTCCTTGACGCTTCCGAAGACCAGCAGGTGGAATGGCTCGATGACACCATGAAATTCATGGAAGAACGGTATCCTGGACTCAACACCACGGAACTGACACAGCTGCGCGAGCTGGGCATGCGGTACTGCCGGCCGGTGATCCGGCACGGGAAGGAAAATACCGCCCAGTCCGAGTGGGACGCAAACGTGGCAAGCGCCTGATCGGCGCGTGAGATCTGGACGTTCGAGGATCGTGAGTCATCGACTCGAAAGGGAGCAGGCGGCAGGCAAGCCGCACATGCGCGCTGGCGCCTGGGTGCGCCGGCGCGTCGCCCGATGAGGTGATGGAGGCCTTGGCCCTTCCGACTGCAAACATTAGATTACCATGACCACCCGCGGCGCCTTCCATCCCTAGCCGCAACACAATGACAGGACCGAGCTGCGCACAGGAGGCGATGCTATGCCGGATCCGTTCCTCGGCTCTGAGGAGTATGACGAACGTGCGCATCAACAGTATGACCGGGGGGATTACGAGACAGCACTCGAGACGTTGAAGGAAGGGCTCCACCTCTATCCGCATTCGGTAGACCTGTACGTAGGGCTCGGCTACACCCGACTCGCCCGTGAGGAGTACGCCTGGGCGAAGCAAGCCTTCGAAAAAGCGCTGATTCTGGACGGCGAGCACGAAGATGCCCTCGTCGGCTACGGCGAGACGCTGCTGCGTTTCGGCCGCAGTGGCGAAGCGCTGTCGCTGTTCCGTCGTGTGCGGCGAAGCGGGGCGGGCGATGACCCCGAGATTCTGCTGACGATCGGTCGTGCGCTCTACCGGGACGGGCACCTGGAGGAAGCGCGGTCGGTGTTCGAAGACGCTTCGAGTCTGTACCCGGAGAATGCGGAGGCGGCGGCGGCTCTGGGTTACGTGCTGCATCGACTGGGGGAGGACAACGAGGGGATCGAGGAGTTGCGGCGGGCGCTGGAGTTGGATCCGGGCCACAACGAGGCGCGCATCTTTCTGGGTCACCTGCTGTACGACCGGGCCGAATGGGCACTGGCGCTGGGGGCCTTCGAGGCGGTGCCGCCGCCGGAGCAGTGGGATCCGTTGGCGCTGTGGCGGCTGATCGAGCTGCGGCGTGCGGCGGGCGAACCGGAACACGGTCCGGAGCTGACGGTTTGGGAGGCGCGTCTGGAGCAGCTGGAGAAGGACGCGGATCCCATCGACGACCTGCTGGCCGAGATCGAGGCGATGAATGACGAGCCGGCGGTCGACATGCCGTCGTACAGCCATGAAGGTGCCATCCATCGGGTGCGCATGCCGGACGGAACGGTGCTCGAGGGCACCTGGGCCGAAATCGTGCGGCAGCTCCGGGACCTGGAAGGCGGCGCGGGCGAGAGCCTTGCCCAGTTCATGCGACGGCGTGCCCAGGATGAACGAGTGCGTACGGGCATTGGTGTGCCCACCCACGACCCGGAGGCGTTCCTGCTGGCACACGCCCGCGCCGGCCTCCTGCGGATCGAGCGTTGAGCATGCCGGACCCGGTCGTTTCACAACTGCATCGCTGCCTGGTCGATGCCGTTCGACGCCGGGGTGAGGATCCGCTCGGCGCGGCGCTCAAGGTGGCGGACATCTACCAGGAGCTGGTGCCGTACCGCGAGGTGCGCGAGGCACTGGGCGTCGACCTCAACGCGGACTACGAACACGCGCTGCTGCGCCTGCTGGCCGGGGAAGGCGGCCTGGTACACCTCGAACCCGACTACGCTCGCGAGGAGCTGCAGCGGGAAGCCGAGTCGTCCTACCCGTTTGTGGGCCTGTACCGGAAATTCGCCACGGCCGACGTGTGGATCGAGATTGACGATGTGGATGCGCCGGAAGGCGCGCCTTTCCTGAGCGTCGTCGACGGCGAGCAACGTCCCAACCCGGACGAGCCTGTGGCACGAACAGGCCCCGCAACGCCCCGCAAGGTGACGGCAAGGGCAACACACGGGCACGCCGCGCCAAACCGGCCCGAGCCCGTGGCGAGGCGCCGCGGGCCGCGACGCGTCGTGGCGCGCGGCGTCGAATGCGCGTTCTGCAACCAGCCCCTGCCCGTCGGACGACGCGTCCGCCACTGCCCATCGTGCGGTTCGGACCAGCGACTTCGTCCCTGCCCCCGGTGCGATGAGGTGCTGGAACGGACCTGGCGGTTCTGCGTCAACTGTGGTCTGGAAGTGCCTCCCGTCGACTTCCCCAGGCCCCCGGATCCCGACGAGTAGCACGCCCGCAAGGCGGCCCCCTCTACCGCCAATTCCGCTTGACGGTTTTCGGCGGCGGCCCGTATCTTGCCTTCTCCCGATCCCACGAACACACGGATGAAAGACGAGCTGGGCGCGGAGCCCCCTCGAACAACACCAGGAGGATTTCAGATGCGCGGCAAGCATTGGTACGTGGTCCCGCTCCTCACCGTCGCGGCGGTGGGGCTCTGGGCGTGCGGTGGCTCGAACGGCCAGCAAGACCAGACGTCCGCTGACCCCCAGCCGTCACAGGCGGCGCAGGCGGCCCCGAGCAAGGCGCCCGCGGAAGCGTCGGCCATGTCCATGGACTCGCCCATGGAACAGCAGACCCCGGTCCCGGAAGGCGCGACCGCGGACATGGTAAGCGCCGGGCAGAAGATCTTCCACGGCCCCGGCAACTGCTACACCTGTCACGGCCAGGACGCCAAGGGCACCCCGCTGGCGCCGGACCTGACGGACAACACGTGGCTCCATTTCCCGAAGCGTCCGACGCTCGCCGAGGTCGACAGCCTCGTGCACGCCGGTGTCGCGAAGCCTCTCAAGCACCCGGCCCCCATGCCGCCCATGGGCGGCGCCAGCCTGTCCGACAAGCAGGTCAAGGACGTCGCCGCCTACGTGCTCTCGCTGAGCATGGGTAGCAAGTAGGATCGCGCAATGCGCAGGCCCACGGCGCCGGAGCGTTTTCCACGCTTCGGCGCCGTCTTTCTGATCTTCATGGCACTCGCCGGCTGCGGCGAGGGGCACCACTCCGCTCGGGAGCTGCGCCTGGACAGCCAGGTCGTTCACCTGCCTCGCGGCACCCGGGTCCACGATGTGGCTCTCCAGGCCGACAGCGCCGACGCCCAGCCCATCGTCGTGCACGCCGCACCCGGGGATATCGTACGTTTCACTACCCGGGACAACCGCACCCACGCCGTTGCCTTCGACGCCGACGCCCTGTCCGCCGACGCCCGCGGGTTCCTTCGGCGCACGTCCCAGCTCAGCGGTCCACCACTCACCGATGCGGGATCCAGCTGGATCGTGAACCTGGACGGTGCCCCGCCGGGTCGCTACCCGTTCCGGTGCTTGTCTCACGGGCGTCGTGGCGTGCTCATCGTGGGTGGCTCCTGATCCCCACGTGGGCGGCGGTCTGAGCACCGCGGAGCGGCGGCCGGTTGTATGATCCCGTAGGGACCTGAGAGGAGACTGGAGCGGACCATGGCGAAGCAGGGCATTTCGAAGGACATCGTCTTCCTCTCGGGCCGGCGCACGCCGTTCGGCACGTTCGGCGGCTCGTTGAAGGATCTCACGGCGACGGAGCTGGGTGCTGTGGCCGCTCGGGCCGCCCTGGCCAGCGCCGGCGTGGAACCGGACGTCATCGACCACGTCGTGTTCGGGAACGCGCTGCAGACGTCGGCCGATGCCATCTACCTGGCGCGTCACGTGGGGCTGAAGGCGGGCGTGCCGCAGGAAGTGCCCATGCTGACAGTCAACCGGTTGTGCGGTTCGGGCTTCCAGGGCATCGTGAGCGCGGCGCAGGAGATTCTGCTGGGCCATGCGGAGGTCTGCCTGGCGGGCGGCACGGAGTCCATGAGCCAGGCGCCGCACGTGGTGCGCGGGGCGCGTTGGGGCAGTCTGCGGCTCGGTGAAGCGGGCGGCTTCTTCGAGGACACGCTGTGGCAGTCGCTGCTGGACACGCAGTGCGACCTGACCATGGCGCAGACAGCGGAGGAGCTCGCCGAGCGCTACGGTGTGACGCGGGAGGAGGCCGACCAGGTCGCCCTCGACTCGC
>JARRJS010000133.1:0-14319 GCA_037388885.1 Gemmatimonadota bacterium | reverse complement strand
CCAGGCCGACGGCCGCTTCCGCCGCCGCGACGGTCATGACGAAGAAGACGTACACCTGCCCTTCGATGCCCATGACGTTGGACAGGGCGACGAACGCCAGGTTCACCGCGTTCAGCATGAGCTCCACGCACATGAACACGATGATGGCGTTGCGGCGGATGAGCACGCCCACCACGCCGATGGCGAAGAGTGCCGCCGCCAGGTACAGCGACTGGTTCAGCATGGTCAAGCCCTCCGCTTCGCCAGGAGCACCGCTCCGACGATGGCCACCAGGAGCAGGACCGCCGTGAGCTCGAATGCCACGACGTACTCGTTCATCAGGGGCAGCGCGATGGCGCTGACCACGTCTGTCTGCTGCACCGCCTGCGCAGGCAGGAGGGCCTTTTCCGGCGTCGGCAGGTGGAGGTGCGGCGTGAAGGAGGTGAACAGCAGAGCCCAGAGGCCGCCACCCACCAGCAGCGACACCAGGATCCAGACGCCGCTCCTGAGGTCCGACCGGATGTTGTGCCCCAGGTTCAACAGCATGATCACGAACAGGAACAGCACCATGATGGCGCCGGCATAGACGATGACCTGCACCGCCGCGATGAACTGGGCGCCCAGGAGCAGGAACAGCGCAGCCAGGCTGAAGAGCGTGACCACCAGGCTCAGCAGGCTCGCTACCGGACTCTTGGCCGCCACCATGCCGACGGCACTGATGAGCGCGAGCAGCGCAAAGAACCCGTATACGATCTGGGTGAAGGTCGAAGGATCTGTCATTCTGACAACGGATCGCTGGGGTCCCACAGCGCCGTGACCGGGTGGTCCTGGGCCATGAGACGGTCCAAGTCGTAGACGAACCGCTCGCGAGTGTACTCGGAGTTTTCGTAGTCCTGGCCCACGTGGATCGC
Organism: Gemmatimonadota bacterium; assembly: GCA_037388885.1. Taxonomy (GTDB): domain Bacteria; phylum Gemmatimonadota; class Gemmatimonadetes; order Longimicrobiales; family RSA9; genus JARRJS01. The sequence goes on along the minus strand of JARRJS010000133.1, from coordinate 13,429 downwards.
CTCCACGGGGCAGACCTCCTGGCACATGCCGCAGAAGATGCAGCGGAACTCGTCGATCTCGTAAACGATGGGGTAGCGGTTGCCCTGGTCGTCTTCGCCGGGCACCAGCCGGATGCAGTTGGCCGGGCAGATCGTCGGGCAAAGGCCGCACGCCACGCACTTCGGCCGCCCGTCCGCATGGACCTCCATGCGGTGAGTGCCGCGCCAGCGCGGGGAGATCAGCGGCTTCTCATCCGGATACTGCAACGCCACCTTGTTGGGGCTGACGAGGTGCTTGAACGTCAGCGCCATCCCCTTGAGCGTCGCCCGGAGATACGACGTTTCGCGCTCCGGACGACGAATTGTCTTCACATTGATTGCCATAGCCTTTCTTCCCCGCTCCCTCAGTCCCCCTGCCCCGCGGCCGCGCCGGCATGCGGCACGGGCACGCTCGCGCCCTCACTCCTGCGCTCCAGACGATCCCGTCGCATCGCGGACCCGCCCCGCAGGACCCGGTTGTTGTCCACGAGCCAGAAGAACACGACCGTCGCCAGCACGCTGACCGCCGTCAGCACGGCGCCGAACCAGAAGCTGCCGTACGTCACGCCGAAGCTCTGCAACGCCAGGATCGCCACGGCGATGAGCGTCACGTAGCCGAGCGCCGTGGGCAGCATCACCTTCCAGCCCAGGTCCATGATCTGGTCGTAACGGAACCGCGGAACGGTCCAGCGCACCCAGATGAACACGAATGTGAACGTGAGCGTCTTGGCGAAGAACATGCCCGCCGTGAGCACCGTTTTCCACCAGGCGGGCGCGGCGCCGGTCACGACGCCGGCGGCCGTCATCACCATGTTGTCCCCACGCCAGAACGGGATGTCCCAGCCGCCCCAGAACAGTGTCGCCATGAGGGCGGAGGACGTGGTGACATGGGCATACTCGCCCAGCATGAACATGGCGAACTTCATGGACGAGTACTCGGCGTGGTACCCGGCCACCAGCTCCGACTCCGCCTCCGGCATGTCGAACGGCAGGCGGTTGGCTTCAGCAAACGCCGAGATCACGAACAGGAAGAAGGACAGGCTCAGCGGGAAGGCCAGCCACCAGCCCAACCCGCTCTGCTGGATCCAGACGACCTTCGTGAGCATGACGTTGCCCACGAGCATGAACACGGGCACGATGCTCAGGCCCAGCGCCACCTCGTAGCTCACCATCTGCGCGCTGGCCCGGACGCCGCCCAGGAACGAGTACTTGTTATTGGACGACCAGCCGGCCATGAACAGCCCGTACACGCCCAGGCTGGCGAATGCCATCACGAACAGGATGCCGACAGGAATGTCCGCAATGATCATGGGGACGAGGCCCCAGCGTGTCGGCAGCGGCGCCGCGATGGGCAGCACGGCGAACGTCACCAGCGCCGGCGCCATGGACAGCATGGGCGCGAGCAGGAAGTAAGCCTTCGACGACTCGGCCGGAACCGTCTCCTCCTTCAGGAAATTCTTCAGCCCGTCTGCGATGGGCTGCAGCGTGCCCTGGGGCCCGACGCGGTTGGGACCCAGTCGGTCCTGGATGAAAGCGGCGATCCGGCGCTCCGCCAGCGTGAGCCCAGCCACGATGAGCAGCCAGATGGTGAAGATGACCACCACCTTGATGATGGAGAAAACCAGAAACGCCGTCGGTGACAGCGCGCCGATCTGGTGGGTCATCACACGCCTCCCGTCCGGGCGCCGCCCGCCACCTGGGCGGTCTTCGTCAGCGGCGCTCCCCGAGTCCCGATCTTCGGATACGTGAGTCCGGTGAATTCGTCATGGATCTGGGCCATGCGCAGGAAAGCATCGGCGGCTGTCGCCGGCGCCGCCGCGTCGTCCAGCCCCGCCAGGACCACACCCAGCACCTGCCAACCCGGGCGCGCCAGCGTGGGTGCCTGCCTTGCAGGCCAGAAGCGCTGGACACGGCCCTCCACGTTCGTGAACGTCCCCTCCTGCTCGGCGAACGTGGTCACGGGCAGAACGAAGTGCGCGTTCTTCTGCGCCGCTTCGCTCGCCTCGGTGCCGAAGTAGACGAACAGCTCGGCCTCGGCGCCGAAGTCGGGCAGGTCGGCCAGATTGTCACCGAACACGAACACCGCGCCGGACGGCGACGGCAGTCCGCCACGTGCGCCGTCATCGCCCACCCGCTCGAAGCCGAACACCCGGTCGAGAGCGTAGCGGTTGGGTGACAGGTCGCGACGCCGTACCAGCTTCGGGAAGCCCGGCAGCACGTCCTCGTCCTCGGCCACAGGAGCGCGATACACCGCCTGGCCGCCTCCCAGCACGGCCTGGAGCCGGGCCAGTAGAGCACTGTCCTCGTTGGCGTGATAGGGGGACCCCACGACCAGCACATCGCCTTGTGAGGCCTTCACATCGGCGAGCCGGTCCACGAGCCGTCGGATCGCGTCCTGCCAGCCGACAGACTCGAGCGTGCCATCGGCGCTCCGGACCTGCGGCGCGTGCACCCGGTCGGATCGGTTGATCCACTCGTAGCTCAGGCGACCGTAGTCGCACATCCAGTACGAGTTCACGTCCGGGTTGTGTCGCGGCTTGAGCCGCATCACCAGGTTGTCACGCGTGTCCAGCGTGATGTTGCAGCCCTGGGCGCAGCCGGGGCAGATGGACGGCGTGCGATCCAGGTCCCAGGCGCGCGCCTTGTGCAGGAAGTCCTTGGACAGCAGCGCGCCCACGGGACAGATGTCCGTGATGTTGTCCGCGAAGGGCGAGTCGTCCAGGCCCCGGTCGAAGAAGGTATCGATGACCGACCGGTTGCCCCGCTGAACGACGCACAGCTGCTCGTCGCCCGCGATTTCCTTCATGAACCGCACGCAACGCGTACACATGATGCAGCGGTCCCCGTCGTACTGCACATCGCCACCGAAATCGTCCTGCCCAAGCACGCGCTTCGGCTCGAAGGAGCGGCCGTGCTTGCGGCCTTCCTGATGCACGTAGTCCTGGAGCTTGCACTCGCCCGCCGCATCACAGATGGGGCAGTCCAGCGGGTGGTTCACCAGGTAGAACTCGAGCACGCCCTGGCGTGCCTCCTGCGCCTTTTCGACTTCGGTGTTGATCACCTGGCCATCGCCCACGTCCGTGGTGCACGCCGGCTGCAGCTTCGGCGCGCCCTCCACCTCCACCAGGCACATGCGGCACATGGCCGGCGCTGACAGGGCCGGATGGTAACAGTAGTGCACGATCCCGATGCCCAGCTGCTCCGCGGCTTCCAGGATCCGCGTGCCCTTCGGGACGGTGATCTCCTTCCCGTTGATCGTGCAGGTGACGGTATCTTTCTGATCGTTCTCCGCCATCACACCCTCTCTACATCCCCTTCACCGATCGTGGATTCTTGCTGCGTGAGCGCCCTCACACCGCCGCGGCCGTGGGCCGTGCGCGGATCGCGGCCTCGACGTCGTCCGGGAACTTGTCCAGCCAGCTCCGGACGGGCGCCGCGACCGAGTCGCTGAGCACGCAGATCGTCGTGCCGGTCACGTTGTCACACAGGTCGTACAACGTGTCGATGTCCTCGGGCCGACCCCGCCCGTCCTCGATGCGGCGCATGATCTTGGAGATCCACGCCGTGCCTTCTCGACACGGCGTGCACTGGCCACACGACTCGTGGGCGTAGAAGTCCACCATGCGCCGCACGGCATGCACCAGGTTCGTCTGGTCGTCCATGACGATCACGGATGCCGTGCCCAGCATGCTGCCGGCCGCCGCCACGCTCTCGTAGTCCATGGACACGGCCTCCGCTTCCTCCGCCGTCAGGATCGGCACGGAGCTGCCCCCGGGAATGACCGCCTTGAGCTTGCGGCCATTCGGGATGCCGCCGCACACGTCGTAGATTAGATCCTTGAGCGGGAAGCCCAGCGGGAACTCGTAGTTGCCGCGCCGCACAACGTGGCCCGACACGTTGTACAGCTTCGTGCCCGGGCTCTTCTCCGTTCCGAACTGCCGGTACCAGTCGCCGCCGTGGTTGATGATGTGGGGCACCGAGCACATGGTCTCCACGTTGTTCACCGTGGACGGCATGCCGTTGAAGCCCACGGCCGCCGGGAACGGCGGCTTCACTCGCGGCTGCCCCCTGCGGCCCTCCAGCGAGTTCATGAGCCCCGTTTCTTCCCCGCAGATGTAGGCTCCGGCACCCGCATGAACCGTGACGTCGATGTCGACGCTCTTGCCCATGATGTTCGTGCCGGCCAGGCCGGCTTCGTACGCCTCCTCGATGGCCCGGCCCACGATCTGCGCCACCTCGAAGAACTCGCCCCGGATGTAGATATAGACGTGCGCCGCCTGGATGGCGTACGCCCCGATCAGCGCACCCTCGATCAGCTGGTGCGGTGTCCAGCGCAGGAGCTCCCGGTCCTTGAACGCACCGGGCTCGGACTCGTCCGCGTTGATGAGCAGATAGTGCGGGCGGTCCGGGTTCACCTGCTTGGGCATGAAGCTCCACTTCAGACCCGTGGGGAACCCGGCGCCGCCGCGGCCCCGCAGGCCGCTGCTCTTCACCACGTCGATGATCTCGGAACGCTCCATCCCCAGCGCCTTCTCCAGCGCGCCGTAGCCGCCCAGCTTGCGCCAGCCGGCCAGGGTCCGCGACGTCGGATCGCCGAACCCCTTGCTCATCACCACCGTCTCCCGCTCGTGCCGATACGGATAGGCCATCCCGTCACCCCTCCCCTCTCGAATTCGAATTCGAGCTCGAGTTCGAGTTCGAATTCGAGGCCGGTGGAGGTGCGTCCTCGGCGGACGCGGGCCCGGCCGCGGTTGCCTGGTCTTCCGGCTGCACGGTGGGGGCCTGATCCTTGGACTGCGTGGGCCGGGCTCCATCGCCGCCCACGGGATCCACGCCGTGTTTCTTCAGGCGCTCCAGGAGGGCCGGCACGTCATCCGCGTTCACGTTCTCGAAGTAGCGGTTGTTGATCTGCACGACGGTGGGAAAGCCGCAGGCGCCCAGGCACTCGACTTCCATGACGGTGAAGTTGCCGTCTTCGGACACCTGACCGGGCTCCGTGCCGGTGTGCTCCAGGAACGCGTCGAACACGTCGTCCCCGCCGCACACCGTGCAGGCGATGTTGGTGCACACCTGGATCTGTACATAGTGTAGAAGGTGGAGACGCCGCGAACGGTCGCCGGCTCCAGCTCGAGCACGTCGGCGATCTTCGCCATGTCCGCCGCGGACAGGTGGCCGTGGATCTCCTGCGCCAGGTTCAGCACGGGTAGCAGCGCCGGGCGCTTCGTGGGATAGCGGGCCAGGATGCGATCCAGCCGCTCCTTGTACGGCCCTTCGAACAACGGCGCACCCGGCTGCTTCTCCGCGAGCTGGTATGGATAGGCGTTGATGCCGCCGGCTTTCCAGCCTTCCTTCGGTTGCGCCCCGACGTACTCCGTCCCTCGTACGTCCGCTTCCGACAGGCTCGTGAATTCACCCGTCTCCCCCGCCCACCCCGGATTCTTCGAACTCGAACTCGAATTCGAACTCGAATTCGTATGTTCACTCACCGATCGATCTCCCCGAGCACGATGTCCAGGCTTGCGTTTGCTGCAATCACGTCGGCCACCAGATGGCCTTCCACCAGCTTCGGCAGAGTGGAGATGTTGACGAAGCTCGGACCGCGCACCCGCCAGCGCACCGGCTTCGAGCCACCGTCGCTCACCACGTACATCCCCAGCTCGCCCTTCGAGCTCTCCACGCTGAACCAGCTCTCGCCCACCGGCGCAGGCACGCCCTCCATGACCACCTTGAAGTGGTGGATCATGGATTCCATGTCGCTCATGCAGTCCGTCTTGGACGGCAGGATCACGCGCGGATTGTCCACGTTGATGGGTCCTTCAGGCAGGCGGTTCAGCGTCTGCTGCAGGATGCGCAGGCTCTGCCGCATCTCCTCCATGCGCACCAGGTAGCGATCGTAGCAGTCGCCGTGCTCGCCCACGGGCACGTCGAAGTCGTACGTCTCGTAGTCGTAGTAGGGTCGGTCCTTGCGCACGTCGTACGGCACGCCGGAGGCTCGAAGGTTGGGTCCCGTCAGCCCGTGGTTGACCGCGTCCTCCGCACTGATGACGCCGATGTCCTGATTGCGGCCCACCCACAGGTTGTTGTTCGTGAGCAGCGCCTCGATCTCGTCCAGCGTCTTGGGCAGCGTGTCCACGAAGTGCTGCACGGCCTCCGTGAATCCGGGCGGCAGATCTGCCATCATGCCGCCGATACGCGTCGCGGACGTGGTGATGCGTGCACCGACGTAGGCCTCGTGCAGATTGTAGATCCGCTCCCGCTCCTGGAACGACCACAGGAAGACCGTGAACGCGCCGATGTCCAGCGCCGTCGTCCCGATCCAGATCAGGTGGCTGAAGATCCGGTCCAGCTCCATGAGCATCACCCGGACCACCTTGCAGCGCTCGGTGATCTCAATGCCCATGAGCTTCTCAACGGCCGCCGCGTACGCCACGTTGTAGATCAGCGGCGCCAGGTAGTCCATGCGGTCCGTGAGCGGGATGATCTGGTTCCAGCCGCGGTACTCGCCCAGCTTCTCGAAGCTCGAATGGAGGTAGCCGATGTGAGGCGTGCACTTCACGATGGTCTCGCCGTCGAGCTCCAGCACGAGGCGCAGCACGCCGTGCGTCGCGGGGTGCTGTGGCCCGATGTTGATGAGCATGTGCTCGCCTTCGAAGTCCGGCTCCATGCCCACCGGGAACACCGGCGACGCCATTGGCCGGCCGTCCATGCCCATCTCGGGGTTGCTCGACACCGTGTATTCCACCGTCCGGGTGCTCATGCTCCGTCCCCTTCCGACGCCTGCCCCTCCGAACCCGGCACCGTCCGCGCACCACCGGGTTGTCCCGCGGTCTCCGGCAATGCTCGTTGTGCGCCCGGCTCCGGCGTCGTCTCACCCTTCCGTTCCTTCAGCTTCAGCTCGTCCGGCAGGTAGTAGTCCTCCATGTCGAGCGCCAGCGCCCGGCGCGTCTGCTCCGCACGGCTGAAGCGACCCCGGAGCGGGAAGTCCTTCCGCAGGGGGTGGCCTTCCTGGTAGTTCTCCGGCATGAGGATGCGCCGCAGGTCCGGGTGGTTCCTGAACTGGACGCCGAACATGTCGTACGCTTCCCGCTCGTGCCAGTTGGCCGTGGCCCAGATGGGCGTCACCGACTCCACCTCCAGCGCGTCCAGCGGCAGCTCCACCTTCACACGCAGCTGCCGCCGATGCTCGATGGACCACAGCTCGTAGACGACCTGGATCGGGCGGCCACCCCCGTAGTCCACACACGTGACGTCCTTCAACAGATCGAAGTGCTGCCCCGGCTCGCCCTTCAACCATTGCATGATGTCGCGCAGCCTATCCGGCGCCACGAACACCACATGCTCGTCGCCCGCATGCTGTTCGTGCCGCAGGATGGCGTCGCCAAACTGCAGCGTCAGCGCGCTCACGCTGGGATGCTCGTCGGCCTCCGTCTGCACGCCCGGTCCCGGCATCTGACGCTTCCCCGCGCCCGTGCCGGCCAGATTCTCCAGAGCTGCCTCGAATTTCGTTTCGTTCTCTTTCCCCATGGTCACGGCTGCCGATCCCGTGGATGCTCCAGGGCGCGCCCGCCACCCATGCCGCTCGCCCGGTTCTGGGTCGTGGAGTTGCCGAACGGTACCGCCACCTCGTTGATGGTTTCGGCGGGCAGCTGCGCCTGCCCCGCACGTGCCGGGTCCTCCTCCCGCAGCAGCTTGCCCTCTTCCCCGAACCACGTTTCGCCCTTGACCTTCTCGTGGATCATGAGCAGGCCGTAGATGAGCGCTTCCGGCCGCGGGGGGCAGCCCGGCACATACACGTCCACCGGGATGATCGTGTCGATCCCCTGGACCATGGAGTAGACGTCGAACACGCCCCCGGACGACGCACAGGCACCCATGGACACCGCCCACTTGGGCTGCGGCATCTGGTCCCAGATGCGTCGGATGATGGGCGCCATCTTGTACGGCAGGCGACCCGCGCAGATCAACACATCCGACTGGCGAGGCGAGAAGGCCATCCGCTCCATGCCGAAACGCGCCATGTCGAAGCGCGAGGCATAGGACGCCATCATCTCGATGGCGCAGCATGCCGTGCCGAACGGCATGGGCCACAGCGAGTTGCGCCGCGCCCAGTTCACCACGAAGTCGAGTTTCGTCGTCAGGAAAGACGGACTGCCGTCCTTACCGCTGCCCAGGACCGGAAGGTCCCTGCGCCCCTCTAATCCCATCGGAGCGCTCCCTTCTTCCACTCGTAAACAAGCCCCACGGTCAGAATAACGATGAAGATGATGGCCGCGATGAACCCGTGCCAGCCCAGAGGTCGCATCGCCACGGCCCACGGGATCAAAAAGATCGTCTCCAGATCGAAGACGATGAACAGGATCGCAACCAGGTAGAATTTGACGGAAAACCGCTCCCGCGTGTTGCCCAGGGGCGTGATGCCCGACTCGTAGGGCATCTTCTTGACTGGCGTGGGCCGGTACGGGTTGATCAGATGCGACAGCACGACCATACCGACCGATGTAACGACAGCCAGGGCAAGTATCATCAGGACCGGCGTGTAGGCTTCCAACATCACACCGCCGTTTGTGATTACGTTCACGTTCAAGGCCGCGCCAACTTACCAGACCGGGTCACAGAGTGTCAAGCGCACACGGAGCTTGCAGGAGACCCCTTTGGGAAGGTAAGTTGGCCGCCTTCCCGATCTGCAATTATGGTACCGCCCCGGAGACGCCCGGTATGACCATCAGGAGCGATCGCTGGATCCGAAAAATGGCCGAAGAGCACCACATGATCGAGCCCTTCGAGGCCGGTCAGGTGCGCGAGGGCGTGATCAGCTATGGGGTCTCCTCCTTCGGTTACGACGTGCGCGTCGCCGACGAGTACAAGGTGTTCACGGACGTCTACAGCGTGGTGGTGGACCCGAAGCAGTTCGACGAGCGCTCGTTCGTCGACATCAAGGCCGACCACTGCATCATTCCGCCCAACTCCTTCGCGCTGGCCCGTACCCTGGAATACTTCCGCATCCCGTCGGACGTCCTCGTGGTATGTGTCGGGAAATCGACTTACGCCCGTTGCGGCATCATCGTGAACGTGACGCCGCTGGAGCCCGAGTGGGAAGGGCACCTGACCCTCGAGATCTCCAACACCACGCCCCTGCCCGCCAAGATTTACTCCAACGAGGGCCTCGCCCAACTCCTGTTCTTCCAGGGCGAAGAGGTGCCCGAGACGACGTACGCCATGCGCCAGGGCAAGTACCAGGGACAGAAGGGCGTCACGCTGCCGAAGCTGTAGCCTCCGCAGTAGACCGTCGACAGAGGGTCGTCGGTCGCCGGTCACATGGAACGTCAAAGGGCGCCGCGAAGCAAGCTTCACGGCGCCCCCGCCTTCGCCCCGGCCTGCCGCTCTATGCCACCTTGCCGCCGGTGCGCATGCGGGCCCGATACAGGTCCCGGTTGAGCATGGCGATGAAGTCCACCGAGATGCCCTTGGGGCAGGCTTCCTGGCACGCGCCGTGGTTGGTACAGTGACCGAACTGCTCCTCGTTCATCTGGGCAACCATGTTGAGCACCCTCCGGTCCCGCTCGGGTTGCCCCTGGGGCAGCAGGTTGAGGTGGGCTGCCTTGGCCGAAGTGAACAGCGTGGCCGAGGCGTTGGGGCACGCCGCCACGCAGGCGCCGCAGCCGATGCAGGTGGCGGCCTCGAAGGACCGGTCGGCGTCATCCTTGGGCACCGGGATCGCGTTGGCGTCCGGCGCACTGCCGGTGCGGGCCGAGATGAACCCGCCCGCGGCGACGATGCGGTCCAGGGCGCTGCGATCCACGATGAGGTCCTTGATGATGGGGAACGCCGTGGCGCGCCACGGTTCCACCCAGATCACGTCGCCGTCCTTGAAGTTGCGCATGTGGAGCTGACAGGCCGTGACCTCCTTGAGCGGCCCGTGCGCAATGCCGTTGATCATCACGCCACACATGCCGCAGATCCCTTCCCGGCAGTCGTGGTCGAAGGCGATGGGCTCATCGCCCCTGTGGATCAACGCCTCGTTGAGGACATCCAGCATCTCCAGGAAGGACATGTCCGGCGAGATGTCGGGCACATCGTAGGTGACGAAGCCACCCTTGGCGTCGCGCGATTCCTGGCGCCAGACATGAAGCGTCAAGTTCATGGTCTTCACCTCGTCGGACATGCTTATTTGTAGCTACGCTGCGAAGGATGCACGTGCTCGAACTCGAGCGGCTCCTTGTGCAGCGTCGGTTTCTGACCTACGCCGTTGAACTCCCACACGGCGGCATAGGAGTAGTTTTCGTCGTCGCGCTTCGCTTCGCCCTCTTCTGTGGTATGCTCCACGCGGTAGTGGGCGCCGCACGACTCGTCGCGGTCCAGGGCATCGTAGGCCATGACTTCCGCGAACTCCAGGAAATCCGCCACGCGCCCGGCCTTCTCCAGGGACTGGTTCAGCGTCTTCGCGCTGCCCGGCACGCGCACGTCCTGCCAGAACTCCTCGCGGAGCTTCGGGATCATGTCCAGGGCCTCTTCCAGCCCTTCCTTGCTGCGGGACATGCCGATGTGCTCCCACACGATGCGGCCCAGCTCCCGGTGGAACTCATCCACGGTGCGCGAGCCGTTCACGTCCAGCAGCTTGCGCGTGCGGTCCTCGACCTGCTCCATGGCCTCACGGAATGCGGGGTGATCGGGCCCTACGTCGTCCTGGCCGGCCTGGGCCAGGTAGTTGCTTACGGTGGCCGGGCTGATGAAGTAGCCGTCGGCCAGGCCCTGCATGAGGGCGCTGGCGCCCAGTCGGTTGGCGCCGTGGTCGGAGAAGTTGGCCTCGCCGGACACGAACAGGCCAGGCACCGTGCTCATGAGGTTGTAGTCCACCCAGAGCCCACCCATCGTGTAGTGAGGGGCCGGGTAGATGCGCATGGGCACCTGATACGGGTCCTCCCCGGTAATGAGCTCGTACATGTCGAACAGGTTGCCGTAGCGCTCACTGATGACTTCCTTGCCCAGCCGGTTGATGGCGTCCCGGAAGTCCAAAAACACGCCGTTCTTCATGGCTCCCACGCCCCGCCCCTGGTCCACCACCTCCTTGGCCCGGCGGGACGCAATGTCGCGCGGCGTCAGGTTGCCGAAGCTGGGATAGAGCCGCTCCAGGTAGTAATCGCGCTCGGCCTCCGGGATCTGGTTGGCGGGCCGGCTGTCGTCCGCTTCCTTGGGCGCCCAGATCCGCCCGTCGTTGCGCAGCGACTCGCTCATGAGCGTGAGCTTCGACTGGTGGTGGCCGCTGGGCGGAATGCAGGTGGGGTGGATCTGCGTGTAGCACGGGTTGGCGAAGCCGGCGCCCCGCTTGTGCGCACGCCACGCCGCCGTGACGTTGCAGCCCTTGGCGTTGGTGGACAGGTAGAAGACGTTGCTGTAGCCACCCGTCGCCAGGACGACGGCGTCGCCGACATGCCCCTCGACTTCGCCCGTGACCATGTCGCGCGTGATGATGCCCCGGGCCCGGCCGTTGACGATGACCACGTCCAGCATCTCGTGGCGCGAGAACATCTGCACCGTGCCGGCTTCGATCTGCTTCTGCAGGGCCTGGTAGGCCCCCAACAACAGCTGCTGGCCGGTCTGACCACGGGCGTAGAAGGTGCGCGCCACCTGGGCCCCGCCGAAGGAGCGGTTGTCCAGCAGGCCGCCGTACTCCCGGGCGAAGGGCACGCCCTGCGCCACCGCCTGATCGATGATGTTCAGGCTCAGCTGGGACAGGCGGTACACGTTCGGCTCACGGGACCGGAAATCGCCGCCTTTCACCGTGTCGTAGAACAGGCGGTAGATGCTGTCGCCATCGTTGCGGTAGTTCTTGGCGGCATTGATGCCGCCCTGGGCCGCGATGCTGTGGGCGCGACGGGGGCTGTCCTGGTAGCAGAACACCTTCACGTTGTAGCCCATCTCGCCCAGCGTGGCCGCGCCGGCGCCGCCGGCGAGCCCCGAGCCCACCACGATGATGTCGTACTTCCGCCGGTTCGAGGGGTTCACCAGCTTCATGGAGAAGCGGTGGTTGTCCCATTTGTCCTCGATCGGTCCCGGCGGGATATGTGCGTTGAGCTCCATGTCGGGTCCCCTTCAGCGCAGAATACCGGTCACGACGGACAGCGGCACGGATGCGAAGCCGAGCGTGATGACCAGCGTCACGATCAGTGCGATGGGCCGCCGGTAGCGGTTGAATCGTTGGTTGTTCAGTCCCAGGGTCTGGAACCAGCTCCAGACGCCGTGATACAGGTGCAGGCCCAGGGCGGCCAGGGCGGCCAGGTAGATCAGCACCACCGGCCACGATCGGAATGCCACCATGACGTTGTGGTACGCGTCGCCCGGGATGAAGTCCGGGTTGGCGTTGCCCCACGTGAGATTCATCAGGTGGAAGATCACGAACAGGAAGATCGCGATGCCGCCCCACCTCATGGTCCTGGAGGCGTAGCTGAAGACCTGGGGGTTGTAGTACTTGTACTTGTGCTTGCGCGCCGCCGCATCCTGCAGCCAGAGCTGAAGGAACGCCAGGATATGCAGGCCGATGGCGATCAGCAGGATGATACGGACGATCCACAGCACCTGCTTGCGCCCGAACAGCGGAGCGCCCACTTCCCGCAGCCATTCGGCATAATGGTTGAATGCCTCGGGACCCTGGAAGATGTGGAGATTCCCCCACATGTGCAGGACGAGGTACAGAAGCAGGAAGATGGACGCCAGAGCCATGACGAGCTTCTTCCCGATCGACGTGCCATACAGGGTGGTCACACGTCGCATTTCCGCTCCATTGCGTCAGTTTTTGTTCTTGCCCGTGAGGGCGGACGGCGTCAGAGCGCCGCCAGCGCCTCCATGGTGCCGCGCACCGCATCGGCCGACTTGCCGAGCGCCGCGCGCTCCTCGTTCGTGAGCTCCACCTCGATGACCTGCTCGAGGCCGTTGCGCCCCAGCTTGCACGGCACACCGAGGAAGAGGCCGGACTGCCCGTACTCGCCCTCCAGCCAGGCCGCGCACGGGAGAACCCGCTTCTTGTCCAGCGCGATGGCTTCCGCCATCTGCGCCGCCGCGGCCGCCGGCGCGTAGTACGCGCTTCCCGTCTTCAGGTGGCCCACGATCTCGCCGCCGCCCTTGCGGGTACGCTCGATGATCTCATCGAGGCGGCCGCGATCCATGAGCTGGGTGATGGGAATGCCACTGACGGTGGTGTACGACACGAGGGGAACCATGCTATCGCCATGGCCGCCGAGCACCAGCGCCTGAATGTCCTCGACGCTGACGTTGAGCTCCATGGCCAGGAAGGAGCGATAGCGGGCGGTGTCCAGAACACCCGCCATGCCCACCACACGTTCCCGCGGGAAGCCGGTGACGTCCTTCATGACGTAGGCCATCACGTCCAGCGGATTGGACACGACGATGACGATGG
>JARRJS010000132.1:0-8381 GCA_037388885.1 Gemmatimonadota bacterium | reverse complement strand
GCGGCCGTGGGCCTGGCCATCATCATCGCGATCTTCCGCCACCTCGAGACGGTGGACATCGAGAACTTCAACCTGCTGCGGTGGTGATGTCGACCACCCGCTCGCGGGGTTTCTGACATGCACGGCGAATTCCAGCCATTTCTGTTCTGGGCCATCGTCCTGCTGCCGTTCATCGGTTTCCTGATCAACGGCGCGGCGTCGTTCTTCGCGCCCGAGAAGCGGGCCATCTCCACGTGGGTCGGCCCGGGCGTCATCGGTCTGGCGTTCCTGGTCACGCTCATCAACTTCATCGGCCTGCTGGGCGTGGAGCTGCATGCGCCCATCGTGGAGACCTACTGGGCGTGGATGCCCGTGGGAGGCCTGCACATCAACGCGGCGCTGCAGGTGGATCAGCTGTCCATGCTGATGGCCATGGTCGTCACGGGCGTCAGCTTCGTGATTCACGTCTTCAGCATCGGCTACATGGGGGACGACCCGGGGTACGCGCGGTACTTCTCGTTCCTCAACCTGTTCGTCTTCTTCCTGGCCCTGCTGGTGCTGGCCTCCAACTTCGCCCTCATGTTCGTCGGCTGGGAGGGCGTGGGCCTGTGCAGCTACCTGCTCATCGGCTTCTGGTTCGACGACAAGGAGAAGGCGAACGCGGGCAAGAAGGCCTTCATCGTGAACCGCATCGGGGACTTCGGCTTCGTGATGGCCATGCTCCTGCTGTTCGCGAACCTGGGCACGCTGGACTTCACGCACGTGTTCGCCACAGCGCCGGCGGCCTTCGCCTACGGCGGTCCGGTCATCACGCTGATCACGCTGTTCCTGTTCCTGGGCGCCACGGGCAAGAGCGCGCAGATCCCCCTCTACATCTGGCTGCCCGACGCGATGGCGGGTCCCACGCCCGTGAGCGCGCTGATCCACGCGGCGACCATGGTCACGGCGGGCGTCTACATGGTGGCGCGGACCAGCGTGCTGTTTGCCATGGCGCCGGTGTCCAGCATCACCGTGGCAGGGATCGGCGCCCTGACCGCGTTCTTCGCGGCGACCATCGGGCTGGCACAGACCGACATCAAGAAGGTGCTGGCCTACTCCACCGTGTCACAGCTGGGCTACATGTTCGTGGGTGTAGGCGTGGGTGCGTACGCCGCGGGCATCTTCCACCTCATGACCCACGCGTTCTTCAAGGCACTGCTTTTCCTGGGCTCGGGCGCCGTGATCCACGCCATGCATGGCGCCTTCCACCACACCCACAAGGACTGGGACGCCCAGGACATGCGCAACATGGGTGGTCTGCGAAAGTTCATGCCCATCACGTGGATCACGATGTGGGTAGCCACGTTCGCCATCGCGGGCGTCTGGCCGTTCGCCGGCTTCTTCTCCAAGGACGAGATCATCTGGCAGGTGGGCGCGCGGGCCGTGGGGCCGTTCGCCGGCTGGTTCAAGGCGTTCTGGATCCTGGCCCTGGCGGCGGCCATCCTGACGGCGGTCTACATGACGCGGCTCATGGTCCTGACGTTCCACGGGGAGAACCGGACGGGCGCGGAGGACCGCAAGCACCTGCACGAGGCACCGGCGGTGATGTGGATCCCGCTCGTGACCCTGGCGGCGGCAGCCACCGTGGGCGGCTGGCTGAATGTGCCGGCGGGGTTGGGGCACACGCCGATCCTGGGTTGGGTGCCCCACGGCGAGTGGGTGCACGAGTGGCTGCATCCGCTGATGACACAGGCGGATGCCATCTTCGCCGGCCATGTGGGCGCCGTGAAGCAGGTGGCCCCGTGGGGTGGGGGTGAGGTGGCGTGGGCCCTCATCGCCCTCGTGCTGGCGGTGGGCAGCATCCTGGTGACGGCCGGCGTCGTGAAGGGCTGGAAGTACGTGCCGGCGGAGGAGTCGGCGGCGCCGACAGGCCTGCGGCGCGTGCTCTTCAACAAGTGGTACGTGGACGAGTTGTACGATGCGGTCATCGTGCAGCCCGTGATGCGGGCGTCCCGCCTGCTGTGGCGCTTCATCGATGACGGTCTCATCGACCGCACGGTGAACGGCGTCGGCATGCTGGCACGCGGCGTCGGCTGGGTGGGTTCGAGATTGCAGACGGGGCAGCTCAACACCTACGCGTTCGGGTTGGTGCTGGGCGTGCTTCTCATACTCCTACGCTTCGTGGTGCTACGGTAGACTGATGGCCGGATTCCTGGATGCGATCGGGTACTCGAGCTGGGTGATCCATTTCCTGATCTTCTTCCCCCTGGCGGGGATGTTCGTGGTGTTGCTGGGCCCCGAGCAGCGGGCCAAGTACGTCGCGTTCTGGATCGCCCTCATCGAGTTCGTGGTTTCCGCACCGCTGTGGTGGGCGTTCAACGGCGGCACGGCGACGTTCCAGCTCACGAGCAAGGTCCCGTGGGTCCCGAGCTGGGGCATCTTCTACAGTGTCGGCATCGACGGCATCAGCGTGTTCCTGGTCCTGTTGACCACGCTGCTGTCGGCGCTCGCCATCCTGGGGTCGTTCCGCTACATCCAGCAGCGGGAGCGGACGTTCTACGGCATGATGCTGCTCCTGGAGATGGGCGTCGTGGGCGTGTTCGTCTCCCTCGACCTCTTCCTGTTCTTCCTGTTCTGGGAGATCATGCTGGTGCCGATGTACTTCATCATCGGCGTCTGGGGTGGTGAGCGGAGGGTGTACGCCGCGGTGAAGTTCTTCCTGTACACCGTGTTCGGCTCGCTGCTCATGCTGGTGGGCATCATCTATCTGGTCATGCGCTACCACGCCGTGACCGGGCACATGTCCTTCGCCTACCAGGACCTGCTGCACGTCTCTCTGTCGCCGCACCAGCAGCTCCTGCTGTTCGTCGCGTTCGCGCTGGCGTTCGCCATCAAGGTGCCCATGGTGCCGTTCCACACGTGGTTGCCCGACGCCCACGTGGAGGCGCCCACGCCCGGCTCCGTCGTGCTGGCGGCTGTGCTGCTGAAGATGGGCGCTTACGGCTTCCTGCGGTTCCTGCTGCCGTTCTTCCCGCTGGCCGTCACCAACACGACGGTGACCACGGTCATGCTGGTGCTGGGCGTGTTGGGGATCACGTATACGGCGTGGGTGGCGGCGGTGCAGCCGGACGCGAAGAAGCTGGTGGCGTACACCTCGGTGGCGCACATGGGCTTCGTGGTCCTGGGCGTGTTCGCGCTGACGCTTCAGAGCGTGCAGGGCGCCCTCATGGTGATGTTGTCACACGGCGCGTCCACGGGGGCCCTGTTCCTCTTGCTGGGCATGCTGTACGAGCGTCGGCACACGCGCACGATCGCCGAGTTCGGCGGCCTCGCGGCCGTGATGCCGGTGTTCGCCACCATCTTCATGGTGACGGCCCTGACGAGCATCGGGCTGCCCGGCACCAGCGGGTTCGTGGGCGAGTTCCTGTCGCTGATCGGCACGTTCGAGACGCACCCGTGGATCGCGCTGGTGGCGGCGACCGGCGTGATCTTCGCCGCCTACTACATGTTGCCCATGGTGCAGCGGGTCTGGTTCAACAAGCTGGACAAGCCCGAGAACGAGAAGCTGCACGACCTCTCGCGGCGTGAGCTGGCCGTGCTGGTTCCGCTCGTGGTGGTGATGATCTGGATGGGCGTGTACCCCAAGCCGTTCCTCGAGCGCATGGAGCCCTCCGTGACGCAGCTGGTGGAGCACGTGCAGACGAGCCGGGCGCAGGCCGCGCGGCTCTCGCAGGCGCAGGAACGCCAAACGCAGGCGGAGCAGGTAGCCGCCGCGCAGCGATAGACGACCATGGTGATCGATTACAGCACACCGTTGCAGTATATCCTGGCCCTGCTGCCGGAAACGGTCCTGACCGTCTGGGCGATGATCGTCCTGCTGGCGGACCTCTTCGAGCGTTCGGAGCAGTCGGAAGGACAGGCGGGGTCCATCATTCCCTGGCTCACGCTCGCGGGAATCGTCCTGGCCGCCATCGCCAATGGCTGGCTGCTCCAGTTCCACGAAGCCAACGCCACGGGCATGATTGCCCTGGACGGCTTCCGCGTGTTCAGCAACTACCTGTTCCTGCTGGCGGCGGCACTCTTCATACTGATTTCCGGACGCTACCTGGAGCGCGAGCATCTTCGCCACGGGGAGCTGTACGTGCTCGTACTGCTCACCACCGTGGGCATGATGTTCTTCGCCGGCACGCGGGACCTGATCCTGATCTTCCTGGGCCTGGAGCTCATGTCCATCGGCGTCTACGTGCTCACGGGCCTGAACCGCAGGGACCGGCGCTCGGCCGAAGCGGCGCTCAAGTATTTCCTGCTGGGCGCATTCTCGAGCGCGTTTTTCCTGTTCGGCATCGCGCTGGTCTACGGCGGCACGGGTTCGGTGAACCTGACGCGTATCGCACAGGTGGTGGCGCAGCACGGCTCGGGCACGTTGAGTCCGCTGCTGTTCGGCGGCGCGGGCCTGCTGGCCGTGGGCTTCGGCTTCAAGGTGGCGGCGGTACCGTTCCACATGTGGACGCCCGACGCGTACGAAGGCGCGCCGGCGCCGGTCACGGCCTTCATGGCGGCGGCGGTGAAGGCGGCGGCGTTCGCCGCGTTCCTGCGCGTGTTCCTGACGGCGTTCCAGGGCTTGTATTCCACCTGGGCGGTGGTGGCGTTCTGGCTGGCCATTGCCACGATGGTGGTAGCGAACCTGACGGCGCTGGTCGAAGGGAACGTGAAGCGCATGCTGGCCTATTCGAGCATCGCCCACGCGGGATACCTGCTGGTGGCTCTGACCGCTGGCACGGCCATGGGCGCCGCGTCCTTCCTGTTCTACCTGGTGGCGTATACCCTGATGACCATGGGTGCCTTCGCCGTGGTCCTGGTGGTGGGCCGCGAAGGCGAGCTGAAGCAGGACGTCCACTGGTACAGCGGGCTGGGCTGGGAGAAGCCGGTGCTGGGCGTGACCATGACGATCTTCCTGTTCTCCCTTGCCGGCGTGCCGGCCACCGCGGGCTTCATCGGCAAGTTCTTCATCCTGCGGGCGGCCGTGGAGCGCGGGCAGGGCATGATCTTCCTGGCGGTGATCCTGGTGCTGGCCTCGCTGGTCTCGTACTGGTACTATCTCCGCGTGGCCTGGTACATGTGGTTCCGGCCCTCCGAGGAGGGCAGCGGCATCGCGTCCATTGCCGTGCCAGGTGGAGTCCGCGTGGCTCTCGTCACGACGGCGGTGCTCGTGTTGGTGCTGGGCATCTTCCCGGGCCTGCTGCTGCCGGTGGCGGAGCACAGCGCCTCCACGCTCACGGCGGCGGCCAGCTCGCTGGCCGGGATGGCTAGGCCGTAAGGGCGCGACCGATGCGGCGACCGCGGTCCCGGGCTTCCACAGGTGGGAGTTCGGGGCCTCGCTTTTTTCCGTAACAGAATCGAGCCGGACATGAACGGGCATATCTTCAGGGAATACGACATCCGGGGCGTGGTGGAGCAGGATCTGAGCGGGGACGTACCCCGGCAGATCGGTCAGGCCTTCGCCACCGAGGTACGGGCCATGCTGGGCGACGAACGGCGACGGACCGTCGTGGTGGGTCACGACAACCGGCCCAGCTCGCCTACGCTGGCCGAGGGCGTGATCGCGGGAGCGCGGGCGGCCGGTGTGGACGTGATCGACGTAGGCACCGTGCCCACGCCGGTCCTCTACTTCGCCGCAGAGACACTCCAGACGGATGGCGGGCTGCAGATCACCGGGTCCCACAACCCGCCGGAGTACAACGGGTTCAAGATGCTCGTGGCCGGGCGGGCGCTATACGGGGAGCGCATCCAGAAGCTACGGCAGCGCATCGAGGCGGGCGACCTGGCGCACGGCGACGGTGCCGTCGAGAAACGCGAGGTCGTCGGCAGCTACATCGACGACGTCGCGGGCCGCTTCCAGCTCGCGCGGCCCGTGAAGGTGGTGGCGGACTGCGGCAACGGCACCGGCAGCCTGGTCGCCGTCGACCTGCTGAAGGCGGTGGGCGCCGACGTGGTGCCTCTGTACTGCGAATCGGACGGCACGTTCCCGAACCACCACCCGGATCCCGTGGTGGACGAAAACCTGGCGGATCTGATCGAACTTGTACGCCGGGAAGGCGCTGCGCTGGGCGTCGGGTTCGACGGCGACGCCGATCGCCTGGGCGTCGTGGACGAGACGGGCCGCATCATCCGGGGTGACATCCTGCTGCTTCTGTTCGGCCTGGACATCCTGAAACAGAGCGGCCCGGGACAGAAGCTGGTCTTCGACGTAAAATGCTCTCAGGCGGTACCCGAGGTGTTCGCGGCGCGCGGCGGAGAACCGATCATGTGGAAGACGGGCCACTCGCTGATCAAGGAGAAGATGAAGGAGACGGGCGCGCCCATCGCCGGCGAGCTGTCCGGTCACATCTGCTTCGCCGACGACTACTACGGCTACGACGACGCCCTGTACGCCGCCTGTCGGATCACAGACCTGATCGCCCGCGGGGACCGTCCGCTGTCGAAGATGGTGGCCGAGTTCCCGAGCTACCACTCCACGCCGGAGATCCGCGTCGAAGTGCCGGAAGACGACAAGTTCGACTTGGTGGACCGCGCTGTCCGGCACTTTCGCGAGACGCATGAGGTGGTTTCCGTGGATGGGGCGCGCGTATTGTTCGACGAAGGGTGGGGGCTGGTGCGGGCCTCCAACACACAACCGGTGCTGGTCCTGCGCTTCGAGGCCCGCAACGAAGCCGCGCTGGACCGCATTCGCTCCACCTTCGAGGACTGGCTGCGCGGGCAGGGGGTGCAGGTCTAGATGCGACGTCGGACGCGCCGTCTGATCATCGCCATCGTCGTCGTCCTGCTCGTCGTACTGCTGGGCGGGCGGGCGGTGGTCGACCTGTACACGAACATCCTCTGGTTCCAGGGCCGTGGGTATCTGGACGTTTTCTGGCGACGTCTCGGCATCGACTTCGTGGTGCGGGCGATCGCGGCCGCGGTGGGCGCCGTCATCGTGCTCATCAACGGCTGGTTCGTGACCCGGCACCTGGGTCCCGTACGCGTGCGCCGGCGGTACGGCAACATCGAGATCGCGGAGCAGATTCCCCGGCGCTACATCGTCAGCGGGGTCGTGATCATCGCCCTGCTGGCCGGCTGGTGGCTGTCCGGCGTGCTGTTCAGCGGGCCGGCGGCCATCCGGGTGGCGGCCTGGCTCAAACAGGCCAAGTGGGGCATCGCGGATCCCCTGCTGGGCCACGACATCTCGTTCTATCTGTTCTCGCTCCCGGTCTACTACCAGTTCGTCGACTACCTCCTGCTGATCACGTTCTGGAGTCTCGTCCTCGTGGGACTGGGTCACCTTCTGGTGGGCGGGATCCGGTGGGAAGAGAACCGGGTGTTCGTCGGCGAGTCGGCGCGCGCGCACCTGGTGGTGCTGACCGTGGCCATCGTCCTGTTCCTCGGCGTGCGGTACTGGCTGGGCCGGTACTCGCTGATCCTCAACGGCAACGGCATTGCAGGCGGCGTCGGCTTCACGGATGTTCATGCCCGTCTGCCCGCCCACGGGATCCTGGCGTTCGTCTGCGTGGCGGCCGCGGCCACGCTCCTCTACGGCGCGTTGCGACAGATCTGGCTGCTTCCGGTGATCGGCCTGGGCGCCCTGCTGGCCGGCGCCCTGCTGGTGGGCGATGTCTATCCGTCCCTGGTCCAGAAATTCCGGGTGGAGCCGAACGAGCTGGCGCGGGAAACGCCCTACATCCGCTGGAACCTGGAGTTCACGCGTCGTGCGTTCGCGCTGGATGGCATGCAGCGGGACAGCTTCCCGTTCCAGCCGACGGCCACGCCTTCGTGGGATCGGGTGCAACAGGACCTGGGCAGCCTGGCCCTGTGGGATCCCGAGCCGCTGACGACCACGTACAACCAGGTCCAGGCGTTGTTCAAGTACTATCAGTTCTACGACGTCGACTACGACCGCTACCTCGTAGACGGCGCGGAACGGCAGGTCGCGATCGCGGCCCGTGAATTCAATGCCGCGGGTCTTCCCGCCGACGCTCGGACATGGCAGTCCATCCGCTTGAATCCCCAGTACCTGCACGGCGCCGGCGTCGTCATGTCGCCCGTCGCCGTCTCTTCCGCGGAACCGGAGTACTGGCTCCACGACATTCCGGTGGAACATTCCCCCGATGCGCCTCCCGAGGTGGCGCTCAAGGATGCCGATGTGTTCTTCGGGGAGGAGATGCCGGACTACGCCATCCTGATCCCGGGCCGCGATAGCGCCTTCACCGGCAAGCCCGGGGTCGACTTCCCGGCCGGCGTGCAGCTGAGCTCGTTCCTGCGGGTCCTGGCGTTTTCCTGGCGTTTCGGCGACAAGAACCTGTTGTTCTCCGGCGAAGTGACGGACAGCAGCCGGTTCGTGTTCCACCGCTCCTTGCAGGAGCGGGTGGCCCAGCTGGCCCCGTTCCTGC
>JARRJS010000131.1:0-15343 GCA_037388885.1 Gemmatimonadota bacterium | reverse complement strand
CCCGGAGGCGCTCACCGGCCTCCCGGAGTGCGGGTTGCAAGGTATTCATCAATACCAATGGTGCCATATCCGTATCTGCTTCGGCGAGTTCCAGCCGCCGCCGAAGCAGGTCTACGCTTCGTGAGTCGCGCGGCCGCGAGGTCGCGCGGTCCCGTTCACGAATCCCTGAGGATGGCTTCACGTTCCAGACCGTGCTTGTCGATGAGCCGGTAGAGCGTGGTGCGATCCACGCCGGCCAGGCGTGCGGCCTTGGACATGTTGCCATCGGCCCGGCTCACCAGAGACGTAACGTAGCGTCTTTCGAACTCGTCCAACAGCCGGTCCCGCGCGACGTGGTACTCTTCCTGGAACAGGCTCGGATCGCTGCCCAGCGGCGTCACTTCCTCGCCGATCTGGTCGTCCGGGAACGGGATGTCCATTCCGCCGATCTCGGTGCCCGGCGCCGTCAGCACGGCGGTGTGCTCGATCACGTTCTGCAGCTCGCGGATATTGCCCGGCCAGCTGTAGGATCGCAGCGCGCGCATGGCGTCGTCCGACAGCGTCGGCGGCGCGTCGCCGTCGTGGTCCCGGGTCCAGTAGTGGGCCAGGAAATGATTCGCCAGGACTGGAATGTCCTCCAGCCGCTGGCGCAGCGGCGGCATGTGGATGGGCACGACGCGCAGCCGGTAGTACAGGTCGGAGCGCAGCGAGCCTTCCCGCACCGCCGCCGCCGGGTCCCGGTTGGTGGCGGCCAGGAAGCGCACGTCCACCACCGCGTTGGTCTGGTTGCGGCCCACCCGCCGCACGGCGCCGTCCTGGATGACCCGCAGCAGCTTCGCCTGGATGGGCTGCGGCATCTCCGTGACTTCGTCCAGGAACAGCGTGCCCAGGTGCGCCGCCTCGAAAAGGCCGGTCTTGTCCGACACGGCGCCGGTGAACGCGCCCTTCACGTGCCCGAACATCTCCGACTCCAGCAGCGGCTCGGGCAGCGCCGCGCAGTTCACCGCCAGGATCGGCTTTTTGGCCCGCCGGCTGTGGTGGTGGATGTACTGGGCGATGAGCTCCTTGCCGGTGCCGCTTTCTCCGGAGATGAAGACCGACGCGTTGCTGCGCGCCACCTTCTTCGCCAGCTCGAGCGCTTTGTTCAAGACCTGCGACCGACCCAGCACGGCGACTTTGCCGTCGCCGCTCGCTTGCGCTGCCTCGTCCTGTTCCCGCAACGCCCGGGCCTCGCGCGCCTGCTGCACCGCGTGCGCCGCGCGCCCGATCAGAATCTCCAGGTGCGTCGCCGAGAACGGCTTGGGCAGGTAGTCCCAGGCGCCCTCCTCCAGTGCCGAGATGTTGGATGCCACGCTCGGCTTGCCCGTCATCATGACGACGATGGTGTCGGGATATGTCTCCATGATGGTCTGAAGCAGCACCATCCCCGGCACCTGCGTCATGAACAGGTCGCACAGCACGATCTGGAACCGCTTGCGCCGCACCAGATCCAGGGCTTCCTGTCCCCGACCCACCACCGTCACGTCGAAGCCCTGCATGCGCAGCACGCTGCCGCACGTCTCCCGGAGCGTGGCTTCATCGTCGACCACGAGGATCTTGATGGATTTCTTTTCCGCATCGTCCAGGGCGCGGTAGCCCGTCGCCGGACGGTCGGATCGGTCATTCGTGACGGAGGAAGGTATCGTCGCCATTCGTCAGTCAAGGGGAGGGGGCGCAATAGCGCCCGAAGCGCTTCGACTCCGACTCCGGGTTCGAGACTTACGTGTGATGTTGTGTGGAGGCACCCGAGGGCCTCTTCGCCCCCCCGCCGGCGTTTTGGTGCACACGCCAGGGTACGTACGATCCGACTTTTGTTGCCGCAAGTCAAGAATGATGTTTGTTAAGGCGTGGGGGATGGTGGGGGGTATCAGTTGTTCGAGTGGTTCTCCAGGGGGTTCGGGCCGGACAGCTGGTCGAGGAAGCTGGCGAGCTGGTGGTTCAGGTCCGACACGTCCGAAATGGCAAAATGGCGGGCCTTCGGGCCGTAGGTGGCCACCTTCGTCCGCAGCCGTTCCGTGAGCACCTCGGCGCCCTGGGGATCGGTGTCCGGGGCGATGACGATGAAGTGCTTGTGGTCGCCCTTGCCGATGACGTCGGATCGCCGCATGGACTGGCGCAGGGAGTCGACGACGCGCCTGTCCGACTCGGCGCTCCAGCGGGGCGATGTCTCCGGGGGCGGCTTCTGGAGCCCTTCCAGGGAGATGACGACGCAGGCGATAGGCCGCCCGTAGCGGTTGGCCCCCGCCGTGATCTCGCCGGCCCGTCGCAGGAGTCCTTCCAGCGTGTACACACCGGAGGCCCGGTCCACGACGGCGCGGCGCTCGGCGTCGTCGATGGCGGTCTTGGCCTGGACGAACCGTTCCAGGTGCAGGATCAGCTCTTCGGCGTCGAACGGGAAGGAGATAGTGTGCCATACGCCCGCCTGCAGGGCGCGGATGCGCAATTCCCGCGGCGCGGGGTCGGGACGCATGAGGAAGAGCGGTGCGGCGGGGGAGAGGTAATCGTCGGCGACGAGCGTACGGCACAGCTCCAGGCCGTCCTGGTCGGGCAGCAGGTGGTCCACGAACACGGCGTCGGGGTTGCCGTGCACCACCCGTTCAATGGCCTGCTTCGCGGTATACGCACGCAGAATGGCGTAGCCACGGGGTGCCAGCACCGTGTCGAGGGCGCGGGACGCCCACTCATACGCGCTGACGATGAGAACGACGGGTGCGTGAGTCATGTCTTCATCCGTCTCCCCGTCATCGGCCAAACACGTATTAACGTGCCCCCTTACGCTCATTGATCAGGCCCCGGAGGTCCCCGCCTGATGCCGCGCGGGACTCGAATTCGCTGAATTTGCGCTCTTGAAGCTTGCGCTTCAACACGCAGGACTCATGCTAGGATCCCCGCGTGTTGCCACTTCGGGGGGACCTTTTGTCCCGAGGCCTGAATTCGCCAGTGACTTACGTTGTCTCGTTTCAAGAAACATAACCAATCCAGCCGATTCCGACAGTGTGCCGGACGGAGCGAAAACGTTGTACGCCTGTGGCAATTCGTGTAGCGGGCGCGCAACGGTCCGGTAACCGGCGCCGGTGCGCGGTTCGGCGGACGAGACCGGGGTCGAACGGCCAGGGCGGCCGTTTCTTTCAAGAAATACGCGGGAAACTGCCGGACCAGCCATCGTGGGCCGGCCGCACCCCGTTCGCGGGCCTGCCGGGCTGATGGCCTGGCCTCGAACTTGACGTCGAAAGTTCGACCGCGGGGCGCTCTCCCCGCTATTCACACGGTGCACGGCCCCCTCTCCCCGCCGTACACCAAACATTCTCGTGCCCTGATAATCGCCGGTGATCCGACGCGGCCGCCACTGCGGCCGCCGGACGCCGCACTGTGGAGGACGGCGGTCATGTGTGGAATCGTAGGCTATGCGGGCACCAAGCAGGCGACGGACGTGCTGGTGCGGGGACTTCACCGGCTGGAATACCGGGGCTACGACTCGGCGGGCGTGGCGGTGCAGAACGGCCGCGGGCTCGAGACGCGCAAGGTGGCGGGGCGTGTGGACCAGCTGGCGGACCTGATCCAGCGCTGTCCCGTGCACGGCTCGTCGGGCATAGGGCACACGCGCTGGGCCAGGACATCGCGCTGGTGCACAACGGCATAATCGAGAATGCGGGCACGTTGCGATCCATGCTGGCTAAACGCGGCCACCGGTTCCGCACGGACACGGACACGGAGGTGCTGGCGCACCTGATCGAGGAAGTGAGCGGCGACACGCTGGAGCTGCGTGTGGCGGCGGCGCTGGACCGTGTGGTGGGCACGTACGGCATGGCGGCCATGTGGGACCGTGAGCCGGGCAAGATCGTGGCGGCGCGCTCGGGTGCGCCGGTGCTCCTGGGTGTGGGCGAGGGGGAGTACTTCGTGGCGTCGGACCCGGCGGCGGTGCTGGACCACACGCGCGCGGTGGTCTACCTGGAAGAGGGCGACATCGCGGTTGTGACGCCGGAGGGCTACAGCGTCATCGGCCGGGACTCGGAGATCCGGGTCCGTGCCGTGAAGGAGATCGACTGGCTGCCGGAGGCGATGGAGCGCGGCGAGTACCCCCACTACATGCTGAAAGAGATCTACGAGCAGCCGTCGACAATCCGGACGACGATGCAGGGCCACGTTCTGGATGGGGGGCGGGTGCGCCTGAACGGGCTCAACCTGACGGACGCGGACTGCCAGCGGTTCCGGCGCATCGTGGTGCTGGCGTGCGGCACGTCGTGGCACGCGGGGCTGGTGGGCCGGCAGCTGATGGAGGAGCTGGCGGGGATCCCGGTGCAGGTGGAGTACGCGTCGGAGTACCGGTACCAGCGCCAGGTGGCGCTGGAGGACGCGCTCGTCATCGCCATCTCGCAGTCGGGCGAGACGGCCGACACACTGGAAGCGATGCGCGCGGCGAAGCAGAACGGCGCGCGCGTGCTGGGGCTGGTGAACGTCGTGGGCAGCACCATCGCCCGGGAGTCCCAGGGTGGGCTGTACCTGCACGCCGGTCCGGAGATCGGCGTTGCCTCGACCAAGGCCTTCACGTCCCAGCTCACGGCGCTGGTGCTGATCGCGGTGCGGCTGGGGCGAGTGCGGGGGCTGGACCCCCAACGGGCGACCCGGCTGCTTGACGCGCTCGTCGGGATCCCGGACCTCGTCGCGCGCGCGCTGTTGCTGGACACGGAGGTGAAGGCCATCGCGAGCGTGTACGCGAACGCGCGCAATTTCCTGTATCTGGGCAGGGGCGTGAACTACCCGGTAGCGCTGGAAGGTGCGCTGAAGCTGAAGGAGATCAGCTACATCCACGCGGAAGGCCTGCCGGCGGCCGAGATGAAGCACGGCACCATCGCGCTCATCGATGAGAACATGCCCGTGGTGGTGGTGGCGCCCAGCGACGGCGTGTACGACAAGGTCGTCTCGAACATCCAGGAGGTGAAAGCCCGGGGTGGGCGGGTCATAATGATCGCCACGGAAGGCAATGGCGACGGCGATCTGCGCGACCTGGTCGATCACCAGGTCCTGGTGCCGCAGACCGAGTGGCTGCTCACGCCGCTGGTGACCGTCATCCCGCTGCAGATGCTGGCGTACCACATCGCGGTCATGCGGGGTTGCGACGTGGATCGGCCGCGCAACCTGGCCAAGAGCGTCACCGTGGAGTGACCGGCGAGCCGTCGTCGTCGGCCGGCTCGGTCCAGCGGACAGGCTCCCCGGTCGACCCGGCCTGAGCCGTGCGCAGCGCGCGGGTGGCGCGCAGCAGGATCTCCGCCGGGTCCTCCTGGAACGTCGCTGCGTCCTCGACGGCGAAGAACCCCGCCCGTAGGACGGTCGCGGCCTGGTCGGCCACTGCGGCGATCAGGCGTTCCCCCAGCAGGCGGGCGCCTTCCTCCCCTGTGTCGGGCGCCAGGACCAGCAACTCCGCCCCTTTCCAGGCCAGCCCCAGGACATCCGACCCTCGCGTGATGCGCCGACACACTTCGGCCACGCGGCCCGCCGTATCCACGTCCCAGACGCTGTCTTCCGGTCCGCACGCCACGCACGCCATGGGCCGGTTGTAGCGAGCGGCGTGGGCCACCAGCGTCTCCACGCCGTCCACCAGGCCGTCCCAGGAGTAGAGGCCCGCCTCGTCGACCCAGGCCTCTTCCAGCGCCTCGTCCGTCTCGCGCTTGCTGGCGATCATGCGCGCCAGCTGCAGGAGCGTCTGCTCGACGTCCAACGGCACCGCCAGCGCTTCCCAAGCGCCCGCCGACAGGGCCTCCAGGCGGAGGTCCCGGTCGACGTCACCTTCGCACAACACGACGATCGGGATCCAGAGGTGAAAATCAGAGTGCTCGTGGAGCGCCCGCACCACGCCGAGGCCCTGACCCTCGTCACCACGGTCCACGAGCACGACGTCGGGATCGAGGTCGCGGGCCCATTCCAGGGCCTCCCCGACGTCCGCCGCAGGGAGCACGACAAAGCCGGCGGGCGTCAGCGCTTCCGCGACGGCCTCGCCCACAGCCTCGCGCTGCGTGATCATCACCGCTGTGGCCGGGTGGGACGGATTGGTCGTTGTCGAGTCGATCATCATCGCGGATCCCCTGCGGCTTGGCCGGACAAACGCCAATCTACGGCGCGATGGCGCACGCGTCGACGCTTCCGGTGCTTCCGGGCGCGTTGAACCGCCGTTTTCGCAAGCCGATAAAACGTTCGACTCCTGGACAGATTTGTGCAGGCGGGGCGCGGCGCATCCAACGCGCCGAAAGGCCGAAAAACGTTGCGGCGACAGGCCGAACGGCGGATGCCGTTGTCGGGCACGTGCCTTGCCCCTTCCGGTGGATGGCCCCCGGACAAACGGTCACGAAAGTCGAACCGATGCGCACACGCGAAACGCCCGAATCGGGCGCACAGGACACACGTCACGTGTTCGCCGAAGGGGCAGCGGCGCTTCACATCGACGGTGCCGGCATGGTCGTAGGCATCGACCCGCTGGACGGGACCAAGTTGGACCCGACCAGCATCTCGCCGATTCCGCTGAAGGAGCTGCTGCTGGCGGAGTCCGTGGAGCCAGCGCTGGACGATGTCCGGCAGGTGCTGGCCACGGGCACCGCCCGCTTCGTGTCGTGGGAGGTGGTGGAGAACGGCACATCGCGGCTCCACGCCGGCTGGCTTTACCCCGAAGGCGAGCACGTCGTGGGCGTGCTACGCTGCTTTGAGCATCCGGACTAGTCGTCGTCGTAGAACCTGACGGCATCCTCCACGTGGCCGGCCTGCGCCGCACGCAGGGCGTGTGCGGCGCGCAGCAGCACCTCCACCGGGCGTATTCCCGCTGACAACATGTCGTCCACGGCGTAGTAGCCGGCGCGCGTTCCGGCCTTCCTCTGCGTGGCGGCGTCCGCGGCGCTCGCCAGGCGATGGGCGAGGACGCCCGCACCGGCCGCGTTCGTGTCCGGCGCGACAACGAGGAAGTCGGTGGGCGTGCCGGCGAGCCCGACGAGGTCGGAATGGCGGACGGTCGTGCGGCCCACCCGGGCCATGGCGTCGGCGACAGCGCGGATGGTCGCGGCGTCGTCCGCGGCGGCCGCCTCCGGGTCCGGTCCGAAAGCGACACAGGCGACGGGCCGGTGGTGGCGAAACGCCAGCGCGCCCACCTCCTCCATGCGGTCGAGGAGGCCGTGCCACGTGTATACGCCCGTCAGCTCGTCGACCGACGCCTCCTCCCGTGCGGCGTCCGCTTCCAGCTTCGCGCGCACCATGCTGTGCAGCCGCAGCCGCACCGCGACGGCGTCCAGCGGCAGCTGGAGCACATCCCACGCGCCGGCAGCCAGGCCCTGTACGACGCGGTCGGAGGATACGGGTCCGTCGTACACAACGAAGCGCGGGGCCCAGCGCGACACGCGCGGGTCACGGTCCAGGTCGGCGAAGATGGTCAGGCCGTACCCGTCCTCGAAGTACCCGTCCAGCAGCACGACATCGGCCGGCACATCCCACAGCCAGGCCTGTACCGCCTCCCGGCTGGGCGCCGGCAGCAGCACGTAGTCGTCGCTCGCCAGGAGCTGCGCGATGTCATCGCGTAGCTGGGCGCGCTCGCTCACCACAAGGACGAACGCCGGTCTCGGCAACTTCGGCTGATCGGGCATCCGCGTCCTGGGCCTTCGCAGGTTCCGTCCGGGGAATTGCTTCCGCAGAAGCAACTTGAATTTACGACGTTGTGCACGCCCCGTCGATATGGTTGCCCTGACCGTGCCGGCGCGGTCGATGCAGCAATCGTCGCTGGCCGGGACCTGGTCGTGACTGGCCGGCGCCCGGTTGTGACGGGTTGCGGGCTCGCATAACTTGACGGGTTCCCGGACAGACCCGAAGACGGAGACCCCTGAGAACCGCGAGGTGCGGTGTGGCAGATTCATATGATGTCGTCGTGATCGGCGCCGGTCCCGGCGGGTACGTGGCGGCGCTCAAGGCGGGCCAGCTCGGCATGAAGACGGCTTGCGTGGAGGCCCAGAAGCTGGGCGGCGTGTGCAACAACTGGGGCTGCATCCCGACGAAGGCGATGCTGGAGAGCGCGAAGCATGCCCGCGCGCTGGAGAGTCTGCCGGAGTTCGGCATCACGGTGGGCGGCGAGGTGTCGAAGGACCTGTCGGTGGCGGCGAAGCGAGCGGCCGCCGTGGCCGACAAGAGCGAGAAGGGGGTCGGCTACCTCTTCAAGAAGAACAACGTGGAGCACGTGCAGGGCTGGGCGCGGTTGCTCGGTGGTGGCAAGATCGAGGTGGTGGGCGGCAAGAACGCGGGCCACGGCGACGAGAAGCCGGCAAAGGCGGAGAAGCGGACGCTCACGGCGAAGCACATCATCATCGCCACCGGCTCGCGACCCAAGTCGCTGCCCATGCTGAAGATCGACGGGGACCGCGTGTGGAGCTCGGACCATGCCGTGTACGCGCCGGCGACGCCCGAGTCCATCGCCATCCTCGGCGCGGGCGCCATCGGGATGGAGTTCGCCGACGTGTTCGCATCGTTCGGCGCCAAGGTCACGATCATCGAAGCGCTGGACCGCGTGCTGCCGCTGGAGGACGAGGAGTCCTCGAAGGTGCTGGAACGGGCGTACAAGAAGCGCAAGATTGACATCTTCGCCGGCGCGCGGCTGGAGAACGCGGAGGTGGGCAAGAAGAGCGTGAAGCTCCAGTTCAAGGACGCCAAGGGCAAGGACCATTCGCTGGAGGTGGAGCGCGTGTTGATGGCGGTGGGTCGCGCGCCCATCATCGACGACATCGGCCTCGACAAGGCAGGCGTCGAGGTGGAGAACGGCTTCATCAAGGTGGACGCGAAGATGCGCACGACGGCGGAAGGGATCTACGCCATCGGCGACTGCGCGCGGCCGCCGCTGCTGGCGCACAAGGCGTCGCACGAGGGCATCGCGGCGGTGGAGGATATCGCCGGCGACCCGCATGCGGGCGTGGACTACGGCAACATCCCGGCGGTGACCTACTGCCACCCGGAGGTGGCGTCGTGCGGCATGACGGAGGCGGCGGCGCGGGAGGCGGGCTACGACGTGGAGGTGGGCAAGTTCCCGTTCAGCGCCAGCGGCCGAGCCCGCACGGAGGGTGAAACCGACGGCTTCGTAAAGATCGTACGGGACAGGAAGTACAGCGAGGTGCTGGGCGCCCACATCGTGGGTCCGCATGCCAGCGAGCTGATCGGCGAGCTGGTGGTGGGCCGGCACCTGGAGACGACGACGGAGGAGCTGGAGCGGGCGATGCACCCGCATCCCACGTTGTCGGAGGCCATCGCGGAGGCCGCCCTGGCGGCCCTGGGTCACCCGTTGCACATCTGAGCCATGGCGGAAGGGGACACGACGTTCGGCGGCGACCACGCCAGGGACGGCCGGAGCTGGCCGCAGGCGCAGCACGCTGACGGGCGAGCCTGGTCGGACTCACGGCCCGGCAACGGGGCCCGGTCGGAGGCGCAGCCCGGCGATCGGGCCTGGTCAGACGCGCAGCCCGCCGGCACAACGGTGCGCGCGGCCGTGGGCGCCGTCGTGCTGGGCGCGCTCGTGCTGGCGGGCAGCACGGCCGCCATGCTGCGCGGCGTGGACCCATTCGCGACGTCGTACTACCTGTTCGCGTGGTACGCCACGCTGCTGATGCTGGATGGCGTCGTCGCCATGAACGGCGGCGCCCGGGACGCCGGCGGCGCGAAGCGGTTCCTGCTGCTGGGGAAGCCGGCGTTCACCGCGACCATGCTGGCCTGGTCCGCCGTCGTCTGGTTGTTCTACGAGCTGCTCAATTTCCGGCTGCAGAACTGGTACTACGTGTTCGTGCCGGACGGTCACATCACGCGCTGGGTTACGGTGCTGGTGTCGTTCGCCACCGTGCTGCCGGCCGTGTTCGTGTCCATGGCGATGCTTCGCGGGTTCGGCGTGGCGAGCGACGTGCGCTGGCGGCCGCTCAGGGTCACGCCCGCGCTTCTGCGGGGCCTCCAGGTCACCGGCGGCCTCATGCTGGCCCTCGCCATGCTCGAGCCGCACTACTTCTTCCCGCTGGTCTGGGGCGGCGGCACGCTCATGATCGAGCCGGTGAACTACCGGCGCGACCCGGAGCGCTCGCTCATCGCCGACCTGGAGCGCGGCGAGCCCAAGCGCATCATCCGCCTGCTGGTCGGCGGCCTGATGATCGGCCTGCTCTGGGAGATGTTCAACTTCGAGGCGCGCGGGAAATGGATCTACACCGTGCCGTTCTTCGAGCGCCTGAAGCTGTTCGAGATGCCGTTGCTGGGCTTCTTCGGTTTCCCGCCGTTCGCCGTGGAGTGCTTCACCGTCTGGCAGGCGCTGGTGATCAGTGGCATGGCGGTGCCTCGCTGGGAACGGAGCCGCCCGGCATCGCGGCCGGCGCGCGCGGGCGCCGTGCTGGCAGCCATCATGTTCAGCGCGTTGGTTCTGCACGTGATGGAGGCGCGAACGATCTCCTCCGTCACGCCGCGCCTGGCCGAGCTGCCGGGTGTGCCGGCGACGCAGTTGTCACAGGCCGGGTACGACGTGTTCAAGCTGGCCGCGGCGCAGCCGGACGCCGTGAGCCAGCAGCTGTCTGCGAACCCGATGACCGCTGCGGTTTGGATCCAGACGGCGCAGCTGGCGACGCTGCGGGGGATCGGCGTGCGCAACGCGGCATTGCTGCGGCAGGCGGGCGTGGGCTGCGTCGCCAGCCTGGCCGCGGCGGATGACACGACGCTGGCCAGGCAGCTACAGGCGATGACGGGCCGGCGGGTCGTGGACGCGCGCATCCGGGTCTGGATCCGGGCGGCGCGCCGGGCGGTTCAGCAGGGCACATCCACCACAGCGCTGCACGGGAGCTCGAAATGCGACGCCGCCTGACCCGTCTCGGCGTGTTGTCCGTGGCCGTCGCGGCTCTCGCGGCCGCGGCGACGGCCTGCGGCAGCCGGTCCACCACCACGGGACCGACGCTGGACCCGACACTCGTGGAGGGGTTCTATACGCCCACCGTGCTGTCGTTCGACCCGCAGGGATCGCTGCCGGTCGCCAACCTGCTGGACGCCATCGGGCAGGAAGTCGAGCCGTACCTGTTCATCGGCACCGACAGACGCTTCAGGTTCCTGTTCGTCGACAAGCAGACGGGGCTGCCGACGCTGGCCGAGGGATCGTTCCGGATGCTGGAGGACGGCATCCGGCTGTCGTTCAACAAGGCGAGCGACGCGGCGATCCTGCTGCTGCCCCAGAACCTCGACCTGACGTTCGACCAGACCGCGGGCACGCTCTCCTTCAGCGGGAGTATCCAGGTGCCTCGCTCGCGGCTGTTCGAGCTGGTGCCCGACTGGCAGAACGAGCCTTTGACGGACCCGGTGCCAGGCACGCTCACGGTGGAGTTCACCGTCATCCCGCCACAGTAGGGAGGACGGTCGAGCGAAACCGGCCCTCAGGGCTCGACCCGGATCTCGCCCGCGTTCCCTTCCACTACCTCTCCGATGACCGCCGCGGCGGGCGTGCCCTGTTCCAGGAGAGCATCCAGCAGCGTTTCGAGGTGAGCCTGTGGCACGGCGATGAGCAGGCCGCCGGACGTCTGGGCGTCGCACAGGACGGTGCGCAGGTTTGCCGGCACGTCGTCGTGCCAGTGGACGTGTTCCGCCGTGTCCTGGCGGTTGCGGTTGGTGCCTCCCGGGACGTGCCCGGCGTCCGCGAGCTCGAGTGCGGTGGGCAGCAAAGGTACTGTAGCCGCCTGAACGTTTGCCGCCACGCCGCTCTGTTGGACCATTTCGTGCAGATGACCGATGAGGCCGTACCCCGTGACGTCGGTACACGCGTCGGCGCCCGCCACACGCATGGCGTCGGCACCACCGGCGTTCAGCGTGACCATGCTGGCGATGGCCGCCTCAACAGCATCGGGGTCTGCCGCGTCTTGAGGGCGGTGGCGATGAGACCCGTGCCGATGGGTTTGGTCAGCACGAGCCGATCGCCGGGGCGGGCGGTGGAGTTGCGCACCAGGGCATCGGTCGTGACCTCGCCGACGACGCAGAGGCCGTACTTCGGCTCGGGGTCGTCGATGGAGTGGCCGCCGATGACGACGATGCCGGCTTCCCGCGCCATGTCGGCGCCGCCCTCGAGGATGCGCTCGAGGATGCCGTCGCCCAGGAGGCGGCGCGGGAACGCGACCAGGTTGAGCGCAAAGAGCGGCCGGGCGCCCATGGCGTAAATGTCCGAAAGGGCGTTGGCGGCGGCAACGCGACCGTAGTCGAACGGGTCGTCGACGATGGGCGTGAAGAAGTCCGTCGTCACGACGAGGGCTTGAGCAGCGTTCAAACGATACACGGCCGCATCGTCCGACGTGGACGCATCGACGAGCACGTCGGGGTGCTGGCGCGGCAGGACGCGACGCAGGACCTGCGTCAGCTCGGCGGAGCCGAGCTTGCACGCTCAGCCGGAGCCGTGGCTCAAATGGGTCAGTCGTATCTGCTCATGCATGGCCATGGCTCCCAATGTACCCTGGGGCGCGCCGAGTGGGAACGCATGACCGGAGCGAGAGGAGAACGAGGGGAAGGCGAGGGGATGATGGAGAAACGTCCTGAAAAGCTGCCGAAATACAGCACCAGCGAGGGCATGCAGCTCGCGCTGGCGTATCTGAACGACCCATCGGACGTCGCGTGTCCGCGGTGCGGTCCCGAGACCATGGAGGTCGTCGCCTTTCTGGACGGAGACCGCCTGCGCTCGGGTGGCATGGTGGGGCGCTCGCCGGACACCGAATACACGGTCGTCCTCTATTGCCATGCCTGCCACCGCGGTGCGGCGCTGGAGCTGAATCGCGCGCCCGAGCACAGCCCTTCGCCGCCTCACGCCTGAGGCAGGCGCAACAGGCGCTTGTCTACACCGGGCCCGTCGACAGGCCCATCGACAGGCCATGGACACCCGGCCGGCGACCTTCAGGTTCGCCGGCCGGCTTCGTCATGGGAGCCTGACGCCGGTGGCCAGGGCAGCCGGTCCCCGGCCCTGAGCGGAACCCGTTGCTTCGTCGTGGACGGTGGCGGTTGCACAGCTGTGACCGCCGCCGATTGCACGGCCGTCCCGGGCTCCGCTATTTTGCCCGCATGAATGCGCCCGCCCCTGCTCCGCAATCACGATTCGCCGAGCTGGTCCAGAGTCCGGCCCCCGAGATCGACCTGGCGACGGGCGCGCTGTTGGTGGCCGCCGGCGAGTATCCCCAGCTGGCCGTGGAGCCGTACCTGCGCCGCCTCGACCTGCTCGCCGAGCGGGTTCGCGACCGCACCTGGAGCGAGACGTCGACGCTGGTCAGGTTCCAGGAGCTCAGCCACGTGCTGTTCGTGGAGGAGGGGTTCCGCGGCAATTCCGAGGCGTACTACGATCCGCGCAACTCGTTCCTGAACGACGTGCTGGACCGCAAGATCGGCATCCCTATCACCCTGAGCGTCGTCTTCCTGGAGGTGGGCTGGCGCGTGGGGCTGCCGCTGGCCGGCATCTCGTTCCCCGGCCATTTCCTGGTGCGGTACGCCGGCGAGGCGATCAATCTGCTCATCGACCCATTCGCGGAAGGTCAGGTCCGGTTCGAGGACGAGGCGCAGCAGTTGCTGGACAGCGTCTACGGCGGCATGGTGCGACTGCGGCCGGAGTTCCTGCAGCCGGCGTCCACGCGGGACATCCTCTACAGGATCCTCACGAACCTCAAGGGGATCTACCTGAACGCGCGGGATGACCATCGCGCGCTGGCGACCGTGGAGCAGCTGCTGTTGATCCGGCCGACGGCGGCGGGCGAGTTCCGGGATCGTGGCATGCTGCTGGCCCGCGCCGGACGCCCGGAGGAGGCGATCGCGGATCTGGAGCGCTACCTGGATTTCGCGCCCGCGGCGCCCGACGCGACGCGCGTTCGGTCGCTCATTCGCGAGCTGACGAAGCACGCCGACATGTAGGGGGTACTAGACAGCACGTTCGTGTCGCTCCTGGCGCGAGAAATGCATTCCACGGCGCGGGTTATGCATTTGAAAACCACGTGTGGCTCTCCCCGCCCGCGATGGTTGGTTGTCGAGATTGAGGGTGTGGACGTTATGGAAATTGGTGGAACCGCAACGCGCTGGAAATCACCGCTGCGCACACATCACGAAGCGTTGGGTGCTCACTTCACGGAGGTGTTCAGTCGCGAAGTGCCGCGCCATTACGGCGATCCGGCGGCGGAGTACCGTGCGGCGCACACGTCGGCGGTGCTGGTGGACCGATCTGGTCGCGGCCTGGTCCGAGCCTACGGTCGTGATCCCGTTGGCATGGTGCACGGGCTGGCGACGGCAAACATTCAGGCGGTCAGTGATCGGCATGGCGTGTATTCGGCCATGCTGACGCCAAAGGGCCGCATGGTGGCGGAAATGCGCGTGTTCCGGCGGGGCGCCGAACTGCTGATCGACACGAGTCACGCCGCTCTGCCCGGCCTCATGGCCCACTTCCGCAAGTACGTGCCGCCCCTCTTCGCGGAATTCCAGGACGTCAGCGACGACTGGTCCATGCTGACCGTGTTCGGGCCGCGCGCCCGGGAGTACGTGGGCGGCGGGCTCAGCGTTTCCATGCCGGCGTTCATGCCTGAGTGCGGGGCCTTGTGGACGTCGATCCACAAGCAGGTGCCGGGCCTGGGACCGGATGACGCGGACGTGCTCATCGCGCGAACGTGTTACATGGGCGTGGAGGGCTACGACATCTTCGTGCCCACCGCGGCCGTGGAAGCCACGTGGACAGCGTTGCGAGACGACGGCCTGATGCCGGCCGGGCACGGCACGCTGGACGTGCTGCGCATCGAGGCGGGCCAGCCGCGCTGGGGCTCGGAGCTCACAGAAGACGTGATCCCGCTGGAAGCCGGCCTGCGGGAGCGGGCGATAAGCGAGACCAAGGGCTGCTACACGGGCCAGGAAGTCATCGTGCGCATCCTGCACCGCGGCCACGTGAACCGTCGGCTGCGGCGGTTGCGGTTCGGAGACCTGCCAACGCCCGACGCGGGCACGAAGCTGGTCCGGCCCAGCGATGGCCGGGTCGTGGGCGTCGTCACCTCTGCGTGCTACTCGCCCCTGGTGAAGGAGACCATCGGTCTCGGCTACGTGCGCCGCGAAGTAATTCCGCCCGCCCGGCTGCACATCGGCACGCAGGACGGTCCCGGGGTCGGGGTGTCGGAGCTGCCCGACTGACGCGCGGTCTGCCGCGTGGGGTCGGGCCGGACCGGCTTCAACATGCGGACGGTGCACCAGTCGCCAGTTTCGTCCCATTTCCGCATGATTCTGTCCCTCGTTCGAGGGACCGCAGTACCGATTTCCCGTTCGCGGCCGGAGTCACCCGGATAGCTCGATGGGTCAAAAC
>JARRJS010000130.1:0-8707 GCA_037388885.1 Gemmatimonadota bacterium | reverse complement strand
GGGCTCGGGTTCGAAATAGGGCTCGGGCTCGGAATGGGGCTCGGGCTCGGAATGGGGCTCGGGCTGGGGTTGGAGGTCTGGGGGTAGATTGAGGGGGGCTCCCTGGCCGGCGTGGGCCGGCGGGGAGCCTTCGTGTATCCGTGCGGATCCTGCCCGGGGTGGGGCGTGTAGCATGGAACGGGTGGAACGGAGGAGTCATGCGAGTGATGAAGCGGATCCCGATGATGACGGCGGCGGCCCTGTTGGCGGCCGCCGGACACGTGTCTGCACAGGGCGCGGAGAACAGGGCGTACGAGCTGCTCGATCAGGCCGTGGCGACGTACCAGGACGTGCACTCGTTGCGGGCGGAGTTCACGCAGGAGCTGACGAACCCGCTGCTGGGCACGCACACCGAGAGCAGCGGCACGCTGTTCCAGCGTGAGCCGGACGGCTTCCTGATGCGGTTCAGCAAGCCGGCGGGCGATGTGATCGTCAGCGACGGCCGGTATTTCTGGCTGTATTACCCGAGCGTGGATGCGAAGCAGGTGATCCGGTCGCCGGCGGATGTGTCGGGGCGGCCGGGCGTGGACCTGCAGGCGCAGTTCATCGGCGATCCGGAGCAGCGGTTCGAAGCCACGTACGACGGGAATGCGACGCTGAACGGGCGCAAGACCGACATCCTGACGCTGGTGCCGCGCGAGGCGGCGGGGTACAAGTCGATGAAGGTCTGGATCGACGCGCAGGATCACCTGGTGCGGCAGTTCGAGATCACCGACACGCAGGACGTAGTGCGCCACATCGAGCTCCGCGACATCGTGGTTAACCTGACGCTTCCCGACTCGCTGTTCCGGTTCACGCCGCCGCCCGGGGCGCGCATCATCGATCGTGGTTGAAGGCCCGTCGCGCGTTGATCAGGCGGAAGTCGACCGGTATATTCCCGCGCCGATGGAATCCTCACATCCGCGCCCCATGAAGCGATCCAGCAGCTCCGGCCGTGCCCTTCCCGTGCTGCCTGCCGGCCTGGCGGCCGACGCCGCGCGCCTGCCTCCGCCGGACGCCGCAGCGCCGCGCGTGGGACTGCTCACCCTGGGCTGTGACAAGAACACGGTGGACAGCGAGCGGATCCTCGCCCGGTTGCGGGCGGCCGGCGCCGCGGTGACGACGCGGCCGGAGGAGGCGGATGTCGTCGTCGTGAACACGTGCGGCTTCATCGACATGGCCAAGCAGGAGTCCATCGACACGATCCTGGAGGCCGTCCGCCTCAAGGAAGAGGGCCGCGTGCGCGCCGTCGTGGCCATGGGCTGCCTGGTGCAGCGCTACAAGCACGAGCTGGAGGCGGAGCTGCCCGAGGTGGACCTGTTCCTGGGTCTCATGGAAACGGACCGTCTACTGCCTGAGCTGCGCAGCCGGAACCTGGTCCCGGCGACGGAAGACGTACCGCTGATGGAGCGCTCGCTCCGCATCCTGTCGTCTGACACTCCTCACACGGCTCCCCTCAAGATCAGCGAAGGCTGCGACCACGGCTGCGCTTTCTGCGCCATTCCCCTCATGCGCGGGAAATTCCGCTCCACGCCGGTGAACGTGCTGGTGCGGGAAGCACGCGAGCTGGAGGCGGCCGGCGTGGTGGAGCTGAGCGTCGTGAGCCAGGACACCACGTGGTACGGGAGAGACTATCGCCGCCCCGCCCTCCACCCCGACGAGGAGAACCGCCTCGCCACCCCTCACCCCGACGGGGAGAGCGCCGCCGCACCCGGCCGCCCCGGGGGGACGGGGAGAAAGGGGGAGGGTGCGGGGCAGGGGTCGGGGATCGTCGATCATCCATCGTCCCTCGATGACGCAGACTACTTCTACGGCAAGCCGTTTCCCGGCATGGCCGGGCTTGACCTGTCGATCGTCGATCGTCGATCGTCGATCGGGGGTGCGGTGCAGGGCGAGGAAGGCCCCGTGCGGGGCGAAATGGTCGTGGGTCGACGGGGCGCGCTGCCCCACCTGTTGCGGACGCTGCTGGCAGAGACGACCATTCCGTGGCTGCGCCTGTTCTACATGTATCCGTCCGGGATCACGCGGGAGCTGGTTGAGCTGATGGCGCGGGAGCCGCGGCTGCTGCCGTACCTCGACATGCCGGTCCAGCATGGGTCCGACCGCATGCTGAGACGGATGCGGCGGCCGGAGCGGCGGCGGACGATCCTGGAGCGGGTGGCCTGGCTGCGAGGCGCCGTCCCGGATGTGGTGCTGCGGACCACGGTGATCGTGGGTTTTCCCGGGGAGCGGGACGAGGATTTCGAGGCGTTGATCGACCTGCTGGAGGAGGTGCGCTTCGATCATCTGGGTGCGTTCGCGTACTCGGAGGAGGAGGGCACTTCGGCGGCGACCATGGATGGTGTCGTGCCGCCGGCGCTGCGCCAGGAGCGGCTGGAGCGGCTCATGGACGTGCAGCGCGCCATCTCGCAGGAGAAAAACGAGGCGCGCGTGGGGCGCGAGGTGCAGGTGCTGATCGACGCGGCGGCAGCTACGGGCGCCACGGGCCGGGCATGGTGGCAGGCGCCGGAGGTGGATGGCGTGGTGCACCTGCCGGGCGCCGATGTGACGCCCGGTCGGTTCGTGACGGTGCGGCTGACGAGCGCGTTGGACCGTGATTTCGAGGGCTTGTTGATACGAGAGGACATGGATGGATAGCAAGCTGGAAACGGACGTGCGGGGTCGGAGCGCCGCGCTGTACGGACGGGCACTGGAGTTGATCCCCGGAGGCGTGAATTCGCCGGCGCGGGCCTTCGGCGCCGTGGGCGGCCATCCGTTCTTCGTGGATCACGGCGTGGGCGCGCGGCTGTGGGACGTGGACGGCAACGAGTACCTGGACTACGTGCTGAGCTGGGGCGCCCTGATCCTGGGCCACCGCAACGCCTCGGTGGCGCGCGCACTGCTGGATGCGGTGAATCGCGGCACGAGCTACGGCGTGCCCTGCGGGCGGGAGGTGGAGCTGGCAGAGCTGGTCGTGGAGGCGGTGCCGTCGGTGGAGTCGGTGCGGTTCGTCAACAGTGGTACGGAGGCCACGATGTCGGCGCTCCGGCTCGCGCGTGGTTACACCGGACGGGACCGGCTGCTCAAGTTCTCTGGCTGCTACCACGGGCACGGCGATTCCTTTCTGGTGCAGGCGGGCAGTGGCGTGGCGACGCTGGGCCTGCCGGACTCGCCCGGCGTGCCGGGGACGCTGGCGGAGCTGACTCTGACGGCGCCGTACAATGACCTGGATGCGGTGGAAGCGGCGTTCCGGGCGCACGGCGATGACATGGCGTGTGTGTTCGTGGAGCCCATTGTCGGCAACTCGGGCTTCATCCCGCCCGTGGAGGGGTTCCTGGAAGGACTTCGCGAGATCACGGAGCGATACGGCGCGCTGCTGGTTTTCGACGAAGTGATGACGGGGTTCCGGGTCGCTTACGGCGGCGCGCAGGAGCACTTCGGCGTGACGCCGGACCTGACCACGCTGGGCAAGGTGGTGGGCGGCGGTCTGCCGGTGGCCGCGTACGGCGGCCGTCGCGACATCATGGACCGGGTGGCGCCGGCGGGCCCGGTGTACCAGGCGGGCACGCTGTCGGGCAACCCGCTGGGCATGGCCGCCGGCGTGGCTCAGCTGCTCTCGCTGCGCGAGACTCGGCCGTACGAGAGCCTGGAACAGAAGGCGCGCCGGCTGGTCGACGGGATCGTGGCGGCGGCCGGCGAGCACGGCATCGCCGCGTGGGGTTCGGCAGTGGGCGGCATGTGGGGCATGCACTACGTGGAAGGACCCGTCCGCGACTACGACGACGCGCGCGCAGTGGACGGCGACTTCTTCCGCCGCCTGTTCTGGGCGACGCTGGATCGGGGCGTGTACCTGCCCCAATCGCCGTTCGAAGCGGCGTTCCTGTCCACCGCGCACACGGACGCGGATATCGAGCATACGCTGGAGGTGGTGGGCGACGCCATGGACGAAGCAGCGCGATGATTCGGCTGAAAGTCCTCCCGTTGGCGGGCATCACGCTCCTTGCGGCATGCCATCTGGCCGGCCCGCAACCTGGCGGCGCGCCGGCCGCCGGCGGGGGTCGGGTGGCGACCGCGGGCCCGCACGTCGAGCCGAACGTGCGCGTGGCCGTGGCCGTGGACACGGCCACGGTCTCCGTTTCCTCGGCCCTGCCGTTCGACCTGGTGGGTCCCGGCGGCGTCATCGCGGCGCGGGCGGGCCGTGGCGAGACCTGGATGCTGCGCCCCGGTGACGACGGCATCACGGCGACGGGCCCCGGCGGCAAGACCGTCGCGGTCCAGGCGCCGACGGCCGTGTGGACGGGCGGCAACGCGGACATCGTGGTGGACGGTCACCCGTACCGCGGCAGCATCCTGGTGCGGCGCTCGAATGCCGGCGGGCTCACGGTCATCAACACGCTGGCGCTGGAATCGTACCTGCTGGGCGTGCTGCCGTACGAGATCGGCGCGCGACCCGAATCGGAGATCGAAGCGGTGAAGGCGCAGGCGGTGGCGGCCCGCACGTACGCCATCCGGCAGCTGGGCGCCCGGGACTCGCTGGGCTTCGATTTCTACGCCACGGTGGCGGACCAGGTCTATCGGGGTCGGGAGGCGGAAGAAGCGGTGGCACAACGTGCGGTGCGGGCCACGCGGGGCGAGATCGTCGTGTACCATGGCCAGCCTATCCTGGCGTACTACCACTCCACCTGCGGCGGCCATACCGCGTCCATCGACCAGGTCTGGCCGGCGGCGGCGGAGCCGTACCTGCGCTCGGTGTCGGACGAGCGCCCGGACGGCGACGGCGCGTACTGCGACATCTCCAACCGGTACAACTGGACGGAAACGTGGACCGGGGATGCGCTGCTGCAGGACATTCGCATCGGCCTGCGCCTGCACGACGGCGCCCGGGCAAACGGTGTGAGCCGGATCCGATCGGTGGAGATCAAGGGGCGCACGACATCCGGTCGGGTGAAGATGCTCCGCATCGACACGAATGCCGGCACCTTCGAGGTCCACGGCGATTCGATCCGCTGGGTGCTGCGCCCGGAGGCGGGTCGCATCCTGAACAGCGACCTGTTCGACCTGGACGTGACCCGCAAGG
Source organism: Gemmatimonadota bacterium (assembly GCA_037388885.1). Taxonomy (GTDB): domain Bacteria; phylum Gemmatimonadota; class Gemmatimonadetes; order Longimicrobiales; family RSA9; genus JARRJS01. The sequence goes on along the minus strand of JARRJS010000130.1, from coordinate 3,633 downwards.
CCGGGACAGTGGTCGCGCTGACAGCCCGGGGTCGCGGCTGGGGCCACGGCATCGGCATGTGCCAGATGGGCGCCATCGGCCGGGCGCGCGCCGGGCAGGACTACCGGGAGATCCTGCGCCACTACTACCGCGGCACGCAGATCGCGCGGCTCTACTGAACCGAACGAGGACGACATGAGGCGATTCCAGGCCACCCTGGCCGCAGCTCTGGTCCTGGCGCTGGCGCCGGGCGCCGTGCAGGCCCAGGGCCTCGCGGACTACGACTACACCAACCTGTCGTTCCGCGGCGTGGGCATCGACTGGGGCTACCTCTGGCCGACGAAGTTGCACAACGCGCAATCGTTCGGCGCACGGGTGGACCTGGGCTACCTGGGGCCGGGCATCCGGATCGTGCCGTCCATCCAGTACTGGCACTCGGACTTCCTGACCAGCGAGCTGAACAGACTGGCGGCGCAGCTCAACACGCGTCCGTTGGTGAACGTCGGAGGGTCGCTGGGGCCCGTGCGCTGGAGCGATCTCTCGCTGAACCTGGACGGGCAGTTCGTCTGGACCACGCCCCTGGACGTGCTGGCGTACGTCGGGGCCGGCGCCGGGCTCCACATTATGCGAGGCAGTGGCCCGGCGTTCGATGGGACGTTCGTGGGTGATATGCTGAATTCAGTGACGGCGGGCCTGAACGGGCTCGCAGGGCTCGAGATGCGGTTGGGACCGCGCTTCCGGGTCTACGGTGAAGCGCGCTACACGTGGGTCATCAACGACGTACGCTACCCGTGGGTGCGCGTCGGCCTGGCGTTCATGGTGGGTGGCAAGAAGCCGAACGTCGTGGGCGCCGCGCCGACCCGGACGGGAGGCTCTCGATGAGCGACGAACCGCTGAAGGTCGGCCTGCTGGGTGTGGGGGCCATTGCCCAGATCGTGCACCTGCCGGTGCTGGCCACGCTGGACGTGGAGGTGGTGGGCGTGTGCGACGTGGCGCACGGCACCGCGCGTTCCATCGCGGACCGGTTCGGCGTCCGGCGGGTGTACGCATCGGACGACGAGCTCATGAACGATGCGGACCTGCAGGCGGTGATCATCTGCACGCCGAACTACCTGCACGAGCAGCAAGCGATCCAGGCGCTGAACGCCGGCAAGCATGTGCTGGTGGAGCGACCCCTGGCCCTGGACGCCGACGGCGCCGAGCGCGTCGTGGCGACCGCGGAAAAGCACGGCCGGACGCTCATGGTGGCGCTGAACCACCGCTACCGCCCGGACATGCTGGCCGTTCGGCCGTTCGTACGGAACGGCGAGCTGGGCGACATCTACTTCGCGCGTGCCGGCTGGTACCACCGGAAAATGCCGGTAAAGCGGCAGACGTGGCGTCACCGCAAGGCCACCTCGGGCGGCGGCGCTCTCATGGACCTGGGCATTCAGGCACTGGATGCGTGCCTCTGGCTGCTGGACTATCCCCCGGTGGAGCGGGTGACCGCGCACGCGCACCCGGGTGCGGGCATGGAGGTGGAGGATGCGGCGACCCTGCTGGTCCGAATCGCCGGCGGCATCATCTCAACGGACGTGACCTGGAGCATGATGGCGCTCCGGGACCGGCAGAGCATGCGGCTGCTGGGCACCGCCGGGTCGGCCACGGTAGGGCCGCTGGGCGTCCACAAGGAGATGGACCTGGGCTTGGTGGACGTGACGCCGCACCTGACCCCGGAAGTGGAAAACGCCTACACGGCCTCCTATCGGGAGCAGGTCCGGCACTTCGTGGCGGCGGCGCGAGGCGAGGCATCGGCCGAGCTGCCGCGGGAGCAGATCCAGCTTATGCGGCTGGTGCGCATGGCCTACGAGTCCATCGATACGGGCAGGGAAGTGCGCGCGTGACACGACTACACATCAAGGGGCAATGGCCGCTGCCGCTGTTGTCCGGCCTGCTGCTGGTCCTGGCCTTTCCGCCGTTCAAGCTGCTGCTGCCCTCGTTCGTGGCGCTGGTCCCGCTGCTGGTGTTCATCGGCGAACAGGATGCGACGCACGAAGGGCGCTGGCGGGCGACCCGCGGCGCCCTGCTCACCGGCGCCGTGTACTTCGGCCTGCTGTTGTACTGGCTCGTCATTGCACTCATCTACTACTCGCTGCTGGCGATTCCGGCGTACCTGGGGACCGTCGCGGTGCTTACCATCTTCACCGGCATGTTCGGCTGGTCGGTCCACTACGTGCAGAGCCGGCTGCGCATCCCGCTGGCCCTGACGGCGGCGGCGCTCTGGACCGCCGCGGAGTGGCTCCAGGGCCACCTCGGCGACCTGTCCTTCCCGTGGCTCGGCCTGGGCACCAGCCTGGCCGCCTTCCCCAGCCTGGCCGGTGCCGCCGACCTGGTGGGCGCCCGGGGGCTGACCTTCTGGCTCGCAGCCGTGAACGGGCTGCTGGCCATGATCCTGCTGCGCTGGCGCGCGCGGCGACCCGTCCGGGCGGGCCTGGCTGTCACCACCGTCGTCGTGCTGGTTCTGCCCATGGCCTACGGGATCTGGCGTGACCAGACCCTCCACATGCGGCCCGTGGCGCGCGTCGCCGTCGTGCAGCCGAACATCCCCGAAGACCTGAAGATGAACCCGCGCCTCGCCCTGGACTCCTCGGTCACGTCGCTCACCCACCTCACGGACCGGGTGCCGCGCGGCAGCGTGGATCTGATCGTCTGGCCCGAGGTGGCCGTGCCCGAGGTGATGGACACCACCAGCCACACCAACGTGGCGCGGCTCGTCGAGTTCCTGAGCATGCGTGCGGAGGCGCCCATCGTCGCGGGGGCCTTCGGCCAGAAATCGCGCCCCGGCCGCCGGCCCATCTACTACAACGCGGCGTTCTACGTCATGCCGGACTCCGTCAGCAACACGTGGTACGCGAAGCACTACCTGGTCCCGTTCGTGGAGCGCGTGCCCTTCATCAACCCCGACTGGCTCGAGTCCATCACGGGTCCGCTCCAGTGGTTCGGCGGGCTCGGCCGCGGTGAAGGCGCACCCCTCATGGGACCGGCGGGCCAGCGTTTCGGCGTGCTCATCTGCTACGAGTCCATCTTCGCCCAGCTCAGCCGGCGCTACCGCCGGGAAGGCGCCGACTACCTGCTCAACATCACCAACGACGCCTGGTACGGCCGCAAACCATGGTACGCACGCACCAGCGCCCTTTGGCAGCACCCGTCGCACCTGGTCCTGCGGGCCATCGAGAACCGCATCGGCATCGCACGCGCCGCCAACACCGGCATCTCCATGTTCGTCGACCCGCGCGGCCGCACCTACGACCGTACGCCCCTTTTCCAGCCGGCCGTGCGCGCCGACACGGTCTACACCACCGACGAGACCACCCTCTACACCCGCTGGGGAGACTGGCTCGCCACCGGCGCGACCGGGCTGGCGGTGATCCTCGTTCTTCTTGCCTGGCTGAGCTCCCGGGGTACGCTGGGAACCCGAGCCCGCACGGCCATGGGGAGACCCCCGCCTCATTTTCGCCATCCTGGACCGAGTTGAGAACGCAAAAGCTAATGGATCGCCCACCTTCGATCAAGCGAGCCCATCCGGTTGCGCGTGCGAGTGCGGGTGCCTGCCACGTGCCCGAATTTCCCCGTGACTCCGCTTGCGTGCCCCTGTCCGTGCCCGCGCCCGGCAGC
>JARRJS010000129.1:2470-11333 GCA_037388885.1 Gemmatimonadota bacterium | reverse complement strand
CGATGCCGGTGACGACGATGGCCTCCGATTCGAAGGGATCGGGCGCCAGGGCAATACGCAGATTCCCCAGATTGTCCGATGGAGACTACGTTTGCCGGTGCGGCTTGTAGCCCATCATGGTCACGACCAGGGTGAAGTCGGTGCTGGGCGTGTACATGAGGGAGAAGCGCCCTTCGCGACTCGTCGTCGTCGCGACCGACGTGCCCTCGATGGACACGCTCGCGACGACCAGAGGCGATCCGGTCATCTGATCCACGACGACCCCCTGGATCTGGACCGCCTGGGACGCCTGCCGGCTCGGGGCTGCCTCCAGGGTGGACGCTCCCACGGCTATGCCGATGAGAACGCCCCAGGAGGTGAACACGGAAGCTCTGGTTCTCATGTCCCTGTCCTCCGGAGAGAGTGACGTTGCGTCTACGTCTCCACTTCGCGGCCGATACAACGGCCGGACGAACAGAGGTACCGGGTAGGCGTCCGGATACCCCCTGGACAGGCACGGTGAACTTGTGGAAGTACGGCTCCGGCGAAAAAGCATGGCCCGGCCGATCAGGCACCTGGAAAGGCGATCCATATCGGCGGGCTTCGACGTAAAGGTGCACCCTTTCAACAATGGTACCGGCCCGGACACGGCGAGGCAACGGAATCGTGAGAACTTCCGACATCGTTGACCCCGGGCCGCGGCCGGCGCAGCTTTTCGGCATGGACCCTTTCCACGGGGGATGGCCATGACGAACGACCGGCCACGAAGGCTGCCCCGCCCATTGATGCACTCCGCGCTCCGCTGGTTGCTGGTTTCTCTGATTGCCGCGGGCTGCGACTGGGGAGTCGGCCCCGACGACGTCGTGCTGAGCGAGCCCTTCGATTACCAGCAGGATGCGACGGGGCGGACGCGCTTCCGGGTCGTCGGCATCAACGGCGACATCACCATCACGGGCGTGGCGCAGGGGGACACGCTGCGGGCCACCGGCTTCCGGCGGGTGCGCAACTGCAGCCGGTCCCAGGCGGAGCAATGGATGGCGCAGCTCCAGGTGCAGGTGAGTGCGACGGCGGATGAGATCGTGGTCCAGACGGTGCAGCCGCTGGACACGAACCCGTGCACCCTGGAGGTGGAGTACGAGGTGACGGTCCCGGCCCGGCTCGCCGCGCGGGCGGTGAACGTCAACGGGAACGTGACGGCGACGGACATGGGCGACGGTGCGTCGGTGACGAACGTGAACGGGAACGTCACGCTGGCGGGCATCGCAGGGTCGACCCGGGTGCGGCTGACCAACGGGAACATCGCGGCCGACGTGGAGATCGCGGGCGCGGAGGCGATCGACCTGCTGACGGTGAACGGCAACGTGGCGCTGGCCATCCCGACGACGACGAGCGCCATGCTGTTGGCCACGGTGATCAACGGCACGATCAGCATCGCCAACCTGGTGCTGATGAACCAGGTGAGCACGGGGACGACCCTGACGGGGACGCTGGGCACGGGTGAGGGTGACATCGCGCTGCGTACCACGAACGGGAACATCGCGGTCGCGGGCACCTGACGGGGTCCCTCAGCCTTGTATCATGTGGCCGGGCGCCTACATTGGACCCGGGGAGCGGTCGGCCGACCGGCCGATCCCTGCAGCATGGGGTGGCCTTCTTCACGACGTACCCGACGCCCGCCATCTCCGCCAGGAGGTCCCATGTCCCACGCGCACCATCATCCGTCGATCCCCGGTCTCAAACCGTTCCATGCCCGGCCCGGCCCACGCGACCTGCTGCGGCTTCTCGATCTGCCTGGGGAGCACGCGTCCCGGGCCCGCTCGTGGACCCGGCGCGATTTCATCAAGACGGGCGTGAGCTCGCTGGCGCTCGCCACCGTGACGCCCTGGCCGACCTTCCTGGGAGGCGAGGGGCCCGTGGTCGGCATTGCCCGGGTGAGGAACGGCGACGTGGCCCGGGCTGTGGAAGAGGTCATCGACCTGCTGGGCGGCATCGAGACGGTGACGGCGGGGAAGCATCGGATCATGCTCAAGCCCAACCTGGTGGCCGAAAGCCCCATCATGACGACGAAGCCGGTGGTGATCCGGATGCTGGCGTCGCTCATGAAGGGCGCGGGCAAGGAAGTGCTCATCGGCGAAGGCTCGGCGGCCGGCACCGGCTTCAACGTGAAGGGCGGTGTCCAGTACCGTACGAAGAGCCGGGAGATCCTGGACCCGATGCAGCAGTACGTGTTCGACCAGCTGGGCTACACCGACCTCGCCAAATCCCTGCACGTGCCGCTGGTGAACCTCCACTCGGGCGATCTGGTCGATGTGGACCTGAAGGGCGGCTACGTCTTCGACCACATCACGCTGCACCGGTCCCTCACCGAAGTCGACATGCTGGTGTCGGTGCCCATGATGAAGACCCACGTGCTGGCGACGGTGACCCTGGGCATGAAGAACGTCATCGGCCTCTACCCCGGCACCGTCTACTACTCGGTGCGCTCGTGGCTGCACGACCACGCGGCGGCCGCCCGGTCGCCGGGCGTGGCGTACGAGATCGTTGACATGGTGCGCGCGAATCGGATGGGGCTGACGGTGATCGACGCCTCGCAGGCCATGGAGGGGAACGGCCCTTCCACCGGCGACCTGGTGGACATGGGACTGATCATCGCGGGCACCGACCCGCTGGCCACGGACATGGTGGGCGCGGCGACCATGGGGATCCAGCCCGCCGAGGTGCCCACCTTTGCCGCGGCGTGGGGCGTCGGGATGACCCCCACCCGCCTGGAGGACATCGAGGTGCGCGGCGCGCCGCTGGAGCAGGTGCGGCGCCGGTTCAAGCGGCCGCAGGTCATCCCCTGGTCGGCGATTGCCAACATCTGGGGCGTGCAGGAGCTGAAGAGTCCGCTGCCGCCCGGGTCCACCGGCCAGCGCAGGCAGATGCCGTACCTGATGTGAATGGCGGACGGATTGGAGACCGTCATGGCCGACGTAGCCCGTTCCGTACAGATCGCGGCGTCACCGGATTCGGTGTTCCGCTATGTCGTCACCGAATGGGAAGGCGACCTCGACTTCTGGGAAGACGGCATCGAGGGTTGGAGGCTGTTGACGCCGCCGCCCTTGAAGACGGGCGCCCGCGTGGAATACACCGGTCGAATGCTGGGCATCGGTTTCCCGGTGCGCATGGAGGTGCGGAGCTTCGAGCCCGGCAAGGGGTGGAGCGCTCACTCCATCGAAGGCCCTCCGGTTCGCGGAGACTGGAGATTCGAACCGGCGGACGCCGGCACCCGATTCACGTACCGGCTGCGTTACACCATGCCCCCTCCGGTCCTTGGCCCGATCCTGGACCGGTGGCTCATGGAACCGCGCTGGCGCCGGGCGATCGAAGCGTCGTTGAACAATCTGAAGGGGGAATGCGAGCGACGCGTTAGCGGTTGAGCGCAGGGAACCGTTCGATTCGATGGCCGCGATGACCTCGGCGGACCGGTAGCTTGATACTGAAGGCTCCTTCTTCCAAGGAAGACGGAATGGGGCGCATCAGCCTCTCCCTGCGGAGCCGGATCTTCCTGATCGTGCTGATCGGCGCGGTCCTCCCTCTGGTCCTGCTGAGCTCCTGGTTCAACCGAACGGCTCAGCGTTCCGGCGAGATGCTTCTGCGCGGTCGTCTCGAAGCTTCCCTGGACGAGGTCAGCCACGGCGTCGGGCTCCGCTGGCTCGCCGTCCGCAGCGATATCCTCCGTGTCGCCGAGTCTCGGGTAGTGCAGACCGCCCTTGGCGGGACCACCACCTCATCGACCCCTCCAGCGGTCGCGTCCGCGAGCCAAACCGGACCGGGAGCGGTTCGAGGGCGATCGGCCCCATTCGCCGCGGACCGCGAATTCCGGACGATCCTCGAGGACCTTCGGGGCACGGTGGCGGCCCTCCGGATCCTCGACGCCGCCGGTGAGCCGGTGTGGAGCGGCAGGACGGCAGGCGTGGATGACCGACTCCCACCGCCGGCCGTGCGGGTGTTGCCCATGCGGCTCGGCATTTATGGCATCGGTTCCGGCAGAAGGCTGGGCACCATCGAGGCGTCCGTGCGGCTGGAGACGCTACTGTCGGAGACGGCCACCTGGAGCGGTGTGGCGGGTTCCGTCCTGGGCGCGTTCGAGCCGGCGACGGGCGCGGCGCTCCTGCCCCTGTCCATCGATCCGTTTCTCCTCGTCCGCGATCGGTTCCGCTGGCAGGAGAAGGACTGGATGTCGGTGCGACGGATGCTCCGGGACCCACCCGTCGGCCTCGCCCTTGCGGCACCCGTCACGCCCTTCGTGGAACCGTTCCGGGAGAGTGCACGGCGGAACCTCTGGATCCTCGCCGGCGTGACGCTCCTCGTCCTCGGGCTGGCGACAGTGCTTACCCGCCGGACCACCCGGGACCTGCGACGGCTCGCAGCGGGCGCGGAAGCGGTGGCGCGGGGTGACCTCAAGCGGGAGGTGGAAGCGACCGGCGACGACGAGGTGGGTCGCGTCGGGCGTGCGTTCAATGTCATGACGGCGAGCCTCCGAAGCACCCTCGACCAGCTGTCGCGGCGCCAGGCCCTCGCAGCGGTCGGCGAATTCGCCGCCTCCCTCGCCCATGAGGTGCGAAACCCCCTGACCTCGATCCGGCTGGATCTCCAACGGGTCGAGGAGATGACTCCCGATGACGGCGACGCCCGCATGCTGGTCGCCCGCACGCTCCGCCGGATCGACGGCCTCGACCGGTCGGTTGGCGGCGCGCTCCAGGTGGCCCGCAGCGGGCGCGTCGCCCTGGAGCCGCTGGATCTGCGTGGGCCGCTCAACGGCGCCGTCCAGGTGGCCCAGCCGACCTTCGCCACGGCGGGCGCTGTCCTCGAGGCGAAGCTCCCGGACCAGGCCGTCGAGGTGGAGGGCGACGCGGTGGCCCTGGAGCGGCTGTTCGTCAACCTGCTCCTGAACGCCGGCCAGGCCCTGGAGCGCGGCGGTCGAGCAACGCTCGAGATCGACGATCCTGGCGAGGGAGAGATTCATGTCCGGATCCGCGACGAGGGCCCGGGCATCCCGGCTGAGGACATCGAGCACGTTTTCGAGCCGTTCTACTCGACGCGCGCCGAGGGCACGGGGCTGGGACTGCCCATCGCCCGGCAGATCGCCCGGGCCCATGGAGGCGAGCTGGAGCTCCGAACGGGGCCGGGGAAGGGTACCATGGTGACGGTCAGGCTGCCGCGGGCCTCGGCGGCGCGTGCGCAATGAAATCGGCCGGCGGCCGGCACGGATCGTTACGTCGAGGGCAGCGCGGTCAGGCGGCAGGATCGCGTCAAGTGTCTGCCCGGCAACGGATTGACCCGGCGGTTTCCCATGGTACGCCAATGGCAGCGCGGATTGGGGTGCTCACCAGCAACCACCGCGTTGACAGGAGGAACCTCGCCATGATCGGGAACCGCAGGATTCCGGGGGTCCGGAGGTCCGCACTCGATCCCGGCCCCGTCACGATCGGAGTCGGGATGCTCCTCGCGCTCTGCACCCTCGTCGGTTGCGAAGCACGGGGCCATGCACGCGCGGACAGCCGGCCGGCGGAAGCGTCCTTCTTCAACGGATTTGCCACCCGGGTGCCGGACGACGACTCCTCCCTGGTCCTCCGGCGGGTCTGGGCCGGCCAGGACGTTGATGTGTACGGAGGGGCCAGCGTCTCCGCGGACGGCCGTTACGTCACGTTCATCGACTGGACCGGGACGGGCGATGTGATGGTCAGGGACGTCACCACGGGAGAGGTCGAGCGCGTGACGCACGACGGAGTCTGGGACCCGTATCAGACCGCGGAGGAGGTCAGGATATCGCCGGACGGCAGAGACGTGGCGTATCTGTGGTTCAGTGACGAAGACAATGCCTACAACCATTACGAAATCCGGCTGATAAGGCGGGGCGAACGGGAGCCGCGCCTGCTCTATCGCAGTTCGGAGTGCGACTATCCCCAGCTCTGGGGCTGGTCGCCCGACGGCAGTGAGCTCCTGTTCCTGGGTTACATGAAGGATGGAAAGCACCGGCTCATGGCGGTGAGAGCGCGGGACGCCTCACTTCGTCAACTCGCCGATTTCGGAACGGCAGAACCGGCTCCGGGCGTCATCGCTCCGGCCGCCAGGTACGTTGCGTACACTCTCAAGGACGAGGAAGGGATGGGTGACATCTTCGTTCGCGACCTCGAGAGCGGGAACACCGTTCCTCTCGTCACCCATCCCGCGAACGACTACGTCCTGGGCTGGGCTCCCGATGGGGATCACGTTCTGTTCGCGTCCGATCGGTCCGGGATCCTCGGGGCCTGGCTGCAAGCGGTCGAGGATGGTCGGCCGAAGGGCGAGCCGACGATGGTGAAGGCGAACCTCTGGCGGGCGGAGCCGATCGGCTTCACGGCGGACGGCGCCTTCTTCTTCGGGGTACCTCTCAACTCACGGAAGGTGTACGTGGCCACCCTGGATCCCGGGAGCGGGGCCGTGCTCACGCCGCCGAGTCCGTTGAGCGGAGACTACCTGACGTTCGAGGACTTTCCCGTCTGGTCGCCGGACGGCCGCTACCTGGCGTATCGAACCGCGATGGACGATGCGGGAACCGGTTTTCCTGGGGGCAAGTTCGCCATCGTCGTGCGATCCCTCGACACCGGCGACACGCGCCAGGTAACGCCCGACGTGGCGCATTTCGGCAACTTCTGCTGGTATCCCGACGGCCGTCACCTGCTGGTGGACGGCCTCAGTCCCGATGACGAATGGGGGCTGTACAGGATCGACATCGAGACCGGCCAGGGGGCGGTCCCGGAAACGCTGGACGGAGTTACCGTCACGCGTCTCATCGATCTGGACCCGGGCGGCCATACGCTGTTCTATCGTGCCCGGCGGCCAGAGTGGGAGGGCAGCCGTCCTCTCGCGCTCGACATGGCTACGGGTCACGAGACGGTGCTGCACGATGGCGGCATCGGCTACTTCCCCGGCCTTTCACCCGACGGACGGTACCTCGCGTTCGCTGCGGATGACGGTGACACTCCCGCGCTGATGGTAGTGCCGACGGACGGTGGCGCCACCCGGATCGTGGTCCGATTCGAGGGACAGGACTCCATCCGTGGTGAACAGTTCATCCGCGGGATCACCTGGACGCCCGACGGACAAACGCTCCTGTACGCCCGTGTCGGATCCAACCGACCCGGGATCTGGCGCGTGCCGGTGGCGGGTGGCGAGCCGCAGAAGATCGACCTGTCCGTCAACGGGAGCCACCCCAATTCGTTCCGGGACTTGCGCCTCAACCCCGACGGCCGTCACCTGGCGTTCGACCTGGGGAAGATGCGCGCCGAGGTCTGGGTCATGGAAGACTTCCTCCCGGAGCCGGAACCATGAGCCTATGAGACGGATCCTCGTCGTCGACGACGACCCCGACATCCGGGACACCCTTCCCGGCGCTCTCGCCGCCACCGGCGCGGAGGTCTCCACCGCGCCGGACGGTGAAGGGGCGTTTGCGAGGATATCGTCCGAGCGACCGGACCTGGTTCTGACGGACGTTCGCATGCCGGGGCTGGACGGCCTCGAGCTGCTCCGGCTGCTCAAGCAGCGGGCGCCCGGTGTCGACGTCATCCTCATGACCGCCTACGACGACATGCCCACCGTCGTCGCCGCCATGCGAGAGGGCGCCCGGGACTTCCTGGTCAAGCCGCTGGACCTCCACGACCTGCGGCGCGTGGTCACGGAGGCGTTCGAGGACCGGCGGACCCGGGAGCGCAGCCGTCGCGCGGCGGAGGACGAGGCGGCCGACTACCGCCTCGACCGGCTCGTGGGCCACGACTCGCGCATGATCGAGATCTACAAGCTGCTGGGCCAGCTCGCGGCCAACCGGGCCAACGTCCTGATTCGCGGCGAAACCGGCACCGGCAAGGAGGTGATCGCCCGGGCCATCCACTTCAACTCGTCGGACGCCTCCGAGCCCTTCATACCGGTCAACTGCACCGCCTTCGCTCCCACCCTGCTGGAGTCGGAGCTGTTCGGGCACGTGAAAGGCGCGTTCACCGGCGCAGTCATCGACCACCGGGGTCGCTTCGCGCTTGCGGGCCGCGGCACCATCTTCCTGGACGAGGTGGGCGACACCTCCACCGAGTTCCAGAGCAAGCTGCTGCGCGTCCTGGAGGACCACGAGTACTATCCCGTGGGTGGCGAGCGACCGGAGCGGACGGACGCGCGGGTGATCGCCGCCACCCACCGCGACCTGGAAGCGTTGATCGCGGAAGGCAAGTTCCGCGAAGACCTGTACTACCGGCTCCGGGTCGTCGAAATCACCGTCCCGCCGCTCCGGGAGCGGTTGGAGGACATCCCGCTGCTGACCGATCACCTGGTGCGACGCGCTGCCCGATCCCTCCACCGCCGCCCGCCCGTCTTAGCCTCCGACGCCATGGCCGCACTGCTCGAGCATACCTGGCCCGGCAACGTGCGGGAGCTGGAGAACTGCCTCACCCGGGCCGTGGTGGTGACCACTGGCGACGTCATCCGCCCCGAGTACCTGGCGATCGGCTCCGTGTCACCTGAGTCGCCCGCCCGTCTGGCGTCGCTGGACGAGGTAGAGCGAGAGCACGTGGCCCGGGTTCTTGCTGCCACGAGGGGACACAAGACCCGGACCGCGCACATCCTGGGGATTTCACGGCCGAGATTGAATCGGTTGATCGAAAAGTACGACCTGGAGTAACCGCAGCCGGACGCGCGGTGCCGTTGTCACCTCGCACCTGGTAGGCATGTTCGATCCGTGGTGTCCAACGTTGCAAAGGAAGATCAGGACCGCGCGGGTTTCGTCGAGCCTCGAGTGCCTGCGCACATCCCTGCGACTGAAGCGAAGCATGCGATGGCCACCGCGAGCAGCACAGCGGCCACCAGGGCAAGGAAG
>JARRJS010000129.1:0-2454 GCA_037388885.1 Gemmatimonadota bacterium | reverse complement strand
GGCGATGAGCCCGACATCCAACTGCTGCAGGAACGGTCCGCTGATGGGGGGCATTTCTTCTCTCCTCGCACACGGTGGCTGGGCGACCTCGATCGGTCCAGCTCCTCTTGCCGAACCAGGCGGCAACCGGCGTGCCGGCATCGGCGGATCACATAATTCCTTGTCTCATAGACACTTGAGAGCATTCACGTCGTTTGGCGACGTGCGTTGGTGGCAACGATTCGATACGCTTCGGCCTCGCACCGTTACATCCGTAGCTCCAGGTGCAGGACACCCCGCCTCCGTACCTTGCGACACGGGGCTGGGGGCCTCCCGTTGCAGCCCACGTCAAAGGTTCGGGCGTTGGCAACATGAACACGTGGGGTGGTGGGATGGCGCTGGCCTACGCGGCCACGGATCCGGACGTCCGGGCCGTCTTCTCCATCGCCGGCACGGACCATGGGGAGTTCATCCGCGTCATGCAGAAGAACCCGGACATGGGCCGGCAGGTGCGGGGCCATGTGGGCGAGGGAGCTGGCCCCGAACGGTCCGGTGCGTGGTGATGCGGAGTTCTTCTACGACGAGATGGTGGAAGGCCAGCAGACGTACGGGCTGCGGGAGAACGCCGGCGCACTTGCCGACCGTCGGATCCTGATGGTCGGCGGTTGGGACGACCGGAACGTCACCATCGAATACGCGCTGCTGCCGGTCTACCGCGCGCTGAAGGCGAACGGCGCGGATGATGTCACCTTCCTGGCGTACCAGGACGGCCACGGCTTCAGGCGCGTTCGCGATGAGCTGGCGGCCGACCTGGCCACGTGGTTGATGGAAAAGCCCACGGGGTGACGGCGCGTGGCAGAGCGCCGGATCACTCACTCGCCAGCGCTTGCCACCACTCCGCCTGCCGGATGCTGCGGACTACGTCGCGCGTGTCCCCACGGAGCTTGTGTCCCTCCGCGGCCGCGTAGTTCGTGTACGCGTACTGCATCAGGATGTCGTCGGTGGCGGCGTCGACCCAGGGCATCGACGATTTCAGGATCCTGCCGCGCCGCTGGTAGACCTTCCACACCAGGGTGTCCGTCGTGGCGAGGTCGATGGCGGCGCCCGCGACCGGCGTGAGTGAGTTTTCGGGCAGCTTCACGACGCTGTCCGACGAGCCGGGGACGGGCCCGTTCTCGATCCTCCATGTGATTCCTTCACGCACCGTGTGGGCGAAGAGCCCCAGCTTCGTTACGGCGGGAGAGCCCGGCATGAAGTAGATCGGCCGCTCCCCGAGGGCGTGCTGGAGGATGGCGGCGGTGAACGTGTCGGAGGGGAACAGCGTGGTTCCGGCGTGGATGGTCGTGTCGATGGCGCCGGCGTGCAGTGTCATCCCTTCCCGGGCGACAAATGCCCGCGCCGCCACTTGGCGAATCTGCGCGTCGGTGAGAGGGAGTACGGAGTCCCCGGGCGGCCGCGCCGACCGAGTCCAGCCGGCCTCGACGAGGGGCGCGGGCAGAGCGCCAGGGACGAACGGCCGTTGACAGACGATGCGCGTGGGGGTCCGGTCGGGATCGACGCCCGGCGGACACGGGCGAGTCAGGTCGCGGATCTGGCGGGCGTACCACGCCGTCCCGAGGTAGCTGCCGACGATGACCGTCACGTCCTTGCGTACGCCTTCCACCTCCTGGAGGTACCAGAGGGGGAACGTGTCGTTGTCGCCGTTGGTGAAGAGCACGCCGTAGGGCCGCACGCTCATGAGGACGTTGTACGCCCAGTCCCTGGCCGTGTAATCGCTTGCGCGGGAGGCCCAATGCGCGTTGAGCGCGAAGGGGAGCAGCGCCAACGAGAGCACGGGAGCCGCCACCAGCCGGGGCCAGCGGATCCGGTCCCGCAGGAACGCGGCGGCGCGCGCCCAGGCCGTGGCGATGCCCATGCCTGCCAGGAGGCCCCACACGCTGAAGCCGATGACGAAGAAATAGTCGCGCTCGCGGACCTCGGCCATGGGATGGCCGTGGCCGTGGCCGGTGGAGTAGCCGTACCGGAAGTCGAGGTAAGCGACGAGGCCCAGGGAAAGCGTCCCGAAGAGGACGACGAGGTATGCGGCGCCCGCCGCGTCTCGCCGGCGCAGCGTCGCCAGGCCGACCAGCCCCAGGATCAGGAAGACGAGGGTGAAGAGCGGTCGGGCCCCGCCGAACAGGGTGTCGTGGCCGTCCACGGACCGCGCCCACTGCCAGTCGAAGTACTGGGCGTAGTTCATCACCTGCGCCGCGATCAGGTTGGCGCTCCGCGGCCGGACCTCCTGCGGGTAGATTGTCGGGTCCACGGTGATGGGCGGCTTGCCGTACTGCCTCCGCGTGAGGACGGACGACAGGGGGACGCAGCCGGCGTGGCCGCCGGTGTACACGCTCTCCACCGCCGACACCGCCGACGGGCACGCCGGGTCCGCTTCCGAGAGCACGGGGCGTTGCGATGCGCGGATGGGCAGGAAGAACT
>JARRJS010000128.1:0-8938 GCA_037388885.1 Gemmatimonadota bacterium | reverse complement strand
GTCGAGGTCAATGATCGAGTTGTTGCAGGAGCAGATGTTTCGCCGATACCGGGCAGCCCCGCGGCCCGCCCCGTTGTCCTGGCCGACGCCTCCGCCGCTCCCGCTCCCGCCGTTATTCGCGCCCTGGCCATTCGAACCGCCCAGGCCGCCCCGCCGCTCCACCCACCTGAACCACCCGTTGCCGTTGCCGTTGCCGTTCCCGGGCTGATCGCCGCCGCTTCCGGGACCGCCCGTCCCACCGTCGCCCCCACCATTGCCGCTACCCGGAGTCCCGGCAGCGCCGCAGTCGGGCTGGTCCCCGTCAATCGGGAGTACCCAGGGCAGGAAGAAGGATGGCATCATGGTCTGGTTCGGATCCGTGGTCTTCACGGTGACGCGGCGCCCGTAGTCGGCTGTGTACGTGCGCCCGGTCGCGTCCGTGTAGCCGTCCCGCCAGTCGCTCCCGTACCCGGTTTCGTTCGACCCGCCCCCGGGACCGGAGTAGGGGACGTAGCGGTCGCCATCGGCGGGATTGTACTGCCACCGCTCTCCTGGATCCCAGATCCGATTATGGTTCAGGTCCTGGGTGGTCTCTTGCCACATATCGGGGAGTGCGAACGGCTTCACGCACTGGGCGGCTCCGGCCTCGCCGGCCCAGGCCGTCGCATCGGCACCGATGTCGACAGCATTGATCCCGAACAGCCGGGCGAACCATGTGGGCACTCCGTTCCGCCGGATCTGGACCTGGACGGTGGAGCTGTCCAGGTCGACCGCGATCGTGACATCCCCGGAATCGATCGGCGTGTTCCGGATCTCGTTTTTCGTGGCGTACTCCATCGCTCGCTTTATCGCGACGCTCCGAGCATAATCTTGCTGGTATTCGAGGAACGCGCTGGCCCCCGCCAGAGCCGCCGAGTCGGCGGCCCGCTGAGCCTCCGAGCGAGCGTCGAAGAGCGCGGATAGATCGATCGCCAGAGCCAACAGCGCCATGAGCCCGGTAATGGTCAGAGCAACCATCACGGTTACCGAGCCGCGCTGGTCCGCTGCCCAGGAACGCCACCAGGCGGTGGCCTGCCGGGTCTGACGGTTCCGGGGCCTGACTTCCACACGTTTGATCATCAGATTCGACCTCCGGTCAACGGCTCGTTCCACCCGGCTGAGCAGGCACGGAATCGCTGGTCGGTGGCGCGAGCCGCTTGACCCAGTCCCAGGTCTCCGGCTCACCCGTCGGGATCGGTGGGGGCTGGTCGCTGGGCTCGACGATGCTCGGGCTCACAATGACCACGAGCTCGTTGACGTCCTGACGGTTGGACGTCGTACGGAAGAGCGCACCCAGGATCGGGATGTCGCCCAGAAACGGCAGCTTCCGCATGCTCTCCTGAATCTTCCGGTCCATCAGGCCGGCGATGACCAGGGACTGCCCCTGCCGGAGCTCGACCTGCGTACTCGCGCGCCGGGTGAGGACCTCCGGGATCTGGAACCCGGCGATCACCAGGCCGCCTGCGAAGTCGAGGGATGAGACCTCTGGCTTGATGGTGAGGTTGATGTTGCCACTGTTGGTGATGGTGGGCGTGAAATTCAGCCGGACGCCGTACTCCTTCCAGGTGAGGGTGACCGCGTTGCTCGTCTGGCCACCCTGAACCGTGGGAAAGGGGAACTCACCGCCCGCCAGGAACGAAGCTTCCTGGCCGTCCAACGCCAGCAGGTCCGGCTCGGCCAGGCTCTTGAAGTCGCCCGTCTCCTGGAGAGCTCGTATGATGGCGCTCAGGTGGGCGCTGCTATTGATGAGAGACAGGTCGATCTCACCGTCCGAATCCGTCTTCCCACGCCAGTCACCGTTTGCGCTCAGCAGATCGGGATTCAACACATCGAGCACCTGGTTTCCCAGCGTCTTGAGCGCGGACCGGCTGACTTCAGCGAAGCGCACCTTCAGGAGGATCTGTGCCGGCGCGGGAGTTTTCAGGTTGTCGATCACGACCGCACCGGTGCCTTTCGCGAGCTCGAGCGCCCGACGTGCCACGAACGCGGAGCTGACCTTCCCGGATAGGACCAGTGTATTGCCGCGGGCAGCGACGTCGATCGCCTCATTCGGATACAGCGTCTTGAGCTGCCTGCCGAGAGCGCCGGCATCCGCCGTAACGTCCACCCCGTAGATGTGACGGGTTCCTTCCTTGTCCCAGACCACGAAGGTCGTCGTCCCGAGCGCCTTGCCATTGATGAGCACCTCGGTCGGCGACATCGCGACGGCTTCGGCCACGGCGGGATCGGCCATGGAGATCCGGCTGATCGGCACCGGGTTGACGAGCACGACCGACGTGCCCAGGGCCAGACTCACCGCCTGGTCGGGATGCGTCAGGAAGGTCTGAGCCGATGCGGGAGCGCCGGCTGTCGAGAGCGCCACCAGAAGGAGCGCCGCGAGCCAGGCCCGGCGTGCCCAACCACCCATCGAACGTGTCGTGCTTTCAAGACTCCTCACCGCCCCCCTCCTCTCTCAAACCGCAGAAGCGTTCGCTTGCCACCTTCGTAGCTTTCGATCACCGCCCCCGGCGCCGTTCGGACCGAGCGCGGCGTGGACGCTCTGGCCGATGACGAGCGGGCCGGTGCCGCGACCAGCGACGCAATCCGCTCTCCGGGGGTATTGATCTCACCCGTGTCGAGCGTGTTTCGCAGCGCAAGCTGGATCTTGCCTTCGGTCGCGGCGAGAGTGAGGGTCTCCGCCTGCTTGGGGGTCAGCAGAAGCGTCACGACCGTCACGACCTTCGGCTTGCCGTCGTTGTCCTGCTGGTGTTGCTGGTCGGCGGCCAGGGTCCGGATGTTCTGTAGGATGATGCGCGTGGTGGTCAGCCTTCGGTTCGTGCCGGGATCCACCGTGACCAGCACATCGACGTGCGTGCCGGGAAGGACGAAACCCGCCACCCCCACGACCTCGTCGACCCTGACCGACACCGCCCGCATCCCCTCCGGGATCGTGATCGGAAGCCCCCCTCCGGCTTCCTTGCTCGCCAGCTTCCAGTCGAGGAGCGGCTCGTTCTCCTTCACTTCCGTGATCAGGCCGCGACCGACGACGTCCCCGGGCTGTGTGGCGAGTCCCTTGGGCACTGCGGACCCTGGCCAGTCCACGCTCTTGACGTCCTCCCTCCGGAGGATCGCTCCGGCCGGAAGGTCCCGGTTCGCCACCAGGGCGGTTCGGGACGGCGTCGCGGCCTGGAGGGGCGCTGGCTCTTCACTCACGTAGGCGAGGGCGACGTATCCGGCCAACAGCCCGGATGC
This sequence comes from Gemmatimonadota bacterium, assembly GCA_037388885.1. GTDB lineage: Bacteria > Gemmatimonadota > Gemmatimonadetes > Longimicrobiales > RSA9 > JARRJS01. Next base: position 5,689 of record JARRJS010000128.1, on the reverse strand, counting down.
GGCCGCCCCCACCATTACCCACCAATACCGTTTGATTCTCATGGGAACGTCCCCATCACTCGTTGCGCATGACGAAGGAGGTCGACAACACCAAGGTCCGGTCTTTGGCGGCCCAGTTTGCGAGGGTGCCGAAGAAACCGAGGTCATAGACGTAGTCGATTTGGACTCGAGCCAGTGTACCTGTTCCTGCTTTCCACCCCTCCATGGAGACCTCGGCGCGCTTCGGGTCAAGGGAGGCCCGCACCAAGGCTTTATCGATCACATCCAGCATGTCCTGGTACGTGAAGTCGGGGTTCGCGACGACGGCGCTCCGCAGCCCCTCGCGGGCTGCGTCCGTCAGCACCTGCCTCGTGTTCCACGCTCGCGCGAACTCCGCGAGCCCCACGATCAGCAGGAGCAGAACGGGCAAGATGAGGGCGAATTCGACCAGCGCCTGCCCGTCTTCGCGTCGCCACCAACCAACCCGGCGCCGGCTCATGGCGATATCCCGGATGCCATCCAGGCCCACAAGACGCCCGCCGCCACCGCCAACCCGTAGGGAACGGTGACGGCTCCAGGCATGGCGAGGGTGCGACGCTCTCCGATTCGGCCGAAGCTCACGATATGAAAAAGGAGATCACGGAATCGCAGGAGCGTCGGAATGAGCAGCCGGGCTCGAGCCGCCACGACCAGCGCCAACAGCCCGCCGCCCAACCCAATCAGCGGGAGCGCCTGGACGAACGCTCCAAGGCCGAGACACGCACCTACGGTCGCCAGGAGCTTGCCATCCCCGGCTCCCATGGCCCCGATCGTGAAGAGGAGAAGGCCCAGCGAAAGCCCCAGTAAGCCGCCCAGGAGCCCGGTACCAAAGGCCCCGGCCCCCATGACCCCCCTCAGCACGAGGGCGCCCACCATACCTCCCACCGTCAGCCAGTTGGGAATTCGTTTCTGACCGACGTCGAACCAAACCGCAAGGACCAGCACCACGGCGAGAAGCACCGTGAGCGGTCCAACGTCAGCTAGTGAGTGCGCAGACATCCGGGGCTTCCGCCCTTCGAGGCTAGAGTCAATCGCGATGCAGCTCGCTGGCGCGTCGATAACGGCGCGTCAGGGGCTGTAGCCTTCGCTGGGGGCGCCCTGGAGGACCTGCGCGATGCGCGCGAAAATGCCGCCGATCGCATCCCGGAAAATCACCAGGACGGCAATGAGGCCGATGGAGACGAGCGCCAGGATCAGGGCGTACTCGGTGAGCCCCTGGCCCGTCTCGTCGCTCCAGAAACCGGTGAACAGTGACAGCATGGTGTCCTTCCTTTCGGCCCTCACGGCCGTGTCCGCGGGGATGGGTTACCGCGTGAGAAATGAACCGGGGCGAACCTTCGTTTCCATTTCGGGGCAACCGATATGCCGTGCAACGGCACTACAGCGTATGTCTATATCCGACAACAAGGTACGGCCGATAAGAGTCGCCGAGGGCGAGCCCGTTGACCTGGAGATTCCCGCACTTTTTTCAGCGTCGTGGCAGATTCTTCCGGATCACCTGGAGGGCGTGCCATTGATATTGGAGATTCCCGCACTTTTTTCTGCTTGGTGACAAATTATTCCGGCTCGATGGAAGACGTGCCGTTGAGAGCCTGAGAAGAGCCGCGAATGGGTGGAATGTGTCCGGCGATCAGGCAGGAGGGGAGGCGCCCCCTCCTGCCCGAATCCCGACCGCCGCTCGGCAGGGAATGCGTTGACGTCGCAGGCAGTGGTGTTACGGCTTGGCGATCAGCGCGGCATCGAAGGTCAGTGTCCCGTTCGTGAGGTCTTCGGACGGGTTGCCGAGGGCGTAGACGTTCCCCAGGTCCGTCCGGATCAGGATGACCCGAGCCGTGTCGAAGGGGTCACTGACCAAGTCGGTCGTGAAGGTCGCCCCCGCGAGATCCGCTTCGGTCAGGCTGTCCAGGGTGACGCCGGGAAGGTGCGCGATCTCGACAGCAGTCGTCTGATTCTGCCGGATTACGGAGTGAGGGTCGGTCGAAAAGTTATTATACACGTATAGATCCCAAGCGTCCTGCGTCGAACAGATCCCGAACGGACACACCGTGATCTCTCCGGTGTCCAGGTCGGGTCGCTCGCGATTGAACTGAATCGTGTACGTGACCGGCTCGGCATACGTACAGGTGACGACGATCGAGACCGCGGCCGTCTGCGCTGACTCTACGGAAACGGTGTCGCCAGCCGCGCTGCAGTTTTCAGGCACATCGCCCAGATTCAACTGGTGCTCGCCCGGATCGAGCTCGGTGACCGTCACCGAGTCGTTCGCCCCGATCGCCCCGTTGCTGACCCCGTCTACCATGAGGTTGTATCCATCGGCCTTGAGGAAGCCCGTGGTCTCGGTCGTCACCAAGATCGAGCCGGGGGCCGCCGGTGCCGCCGGTGCAGCCGCGTCCTTACCGCACGCGACGAGAGTGATGGCGATGGCCATCAACGCCACCACAGCGTGCCAGCCTCGCCGGCTCGCATGAGGCAGATCGTCCCAATGTCCTTCGAGGCTCAGCATGGTCCCTCCTGCGTGAGAACTGCTCACCAGCCGCTTTTCATGGAGACTTCCGTGTGCATCCGAGCGACGGCGATTCGAGCGATTCGAGGCGACAGCGTGCCGGCTCATCAGCGGTGTCTCGCCTTGGCCTCTTACGCGCGTGCCCTGCGGTTGGGTGCGAATACAACGTGTATGCCAGCAGCTAACATGTTGGGAATCAATGACGTACGGGAATCGCGCAGCGCTTCGCAGCGCAAACTTTTCCGGGATTTGGAAACGAAGTCATAGCTGACTGCGCGGCTCCCGCGACTCCTGCGCCGCCATCGTGCGCGACCTGCCACGGGTGCTCTCCATCGAGGCGCAGACACTGCCATGAGCGTCCGCGTCGTGCTCCCGCCTCGCTTGTGCACGCTGGCGCGGGTGGGCTCGGACCGCGACCACGCGACGAAGCGGCGCCGCGACTTCGTCCGCTACTTCGCCTGCGCCGAGGACCTGTCACTGGATCCGCCGGACGCGCCGCCCCCGTCCCGATCGCGGAGGGGGCTGCGCCGTTTCTGGTGGGCGGCGCGTTGGCGGGGGGATAGCGGCTCAGCGCTCGTCCAGCGTCCGGCCCGCGTTCAGGTTGTCCCAGTTCAGAATGGTGTTGAACACCAGGAAGTAGGACCCGATGGTCTCACCTCTCCAAATGGGGTTGTCGGCGAACATCACGACGTGGCCCTTCTGGAACGGCACATCCACCACCACCGGACGCCGGGCGATGTCGTTGCCGCCGCCGCCGAGGAGCCCGGAGACGAGCAGGCCGCGGCTGTCGCCGAAACGGAGGGCGACGCGGGGACGCTGGTCGGGCGGGATGATGTTGAGCGGGTTGCGCATCATCTCGTCGGTGACGGGCGCGGCCTGCCAGGGCTGCACCACGGGCGTGGGCGGGGCCTCGAACTTGGGGTCGAGTAGCGGACGACCCTGCGGAACATCGGGATCACCCGGGCGGCCGCGGCCGGTGGGGCGGCCGGCTTCGCCGCGGCGGGACCCTCGGAAGGGACGGCCGCCGCTGGTATTGCTGATGCTGAAGCTGGCGCCGTCGTCGCTGTAGATGGCGAGGCTGTCGGGGACGCCGTAGACGATAGGGCTTCTGTCATCGACGATGCGGGAGCGGAGCAGGCTGCCCACGACGCGGCTGCTCGGGTTGTTCTCGCTCACGCCCTGCGTGAGGCCGTAGTCCATGGCGAAGCTGGAGGTGCTCGTGCTGGTGATGAGCACGCCGCCACGCTCGACGAAGCTCTGGAGGTGCTCCAGGCCGCTCCAGCCCAGCCCCGGGCGGACATCATCGGTCTCGTCGATCCGGCCGATGTTCGGCGTCTCCGAGGTGTGCTTCCACGGCATGGGGTTCCGCCACATGGGCATCCCCTCGATGATGGACAGGCCGTTGCGGTCCGACGGCGGGAAGATGATAACGTCGTACTTCCCGTTGAGGTTCGGTTCATCCGCCACGTCCTGGACGGAGATGTAGGCGTAGGGTAGGTCCAGCTTGTCGAAGGCCATGCGCCACCAGCCCTCGGTCTGCGTGCTGGTCCAGGTGTGCAAAATGGCCACGCGCGCGGCGCGGAGCGGGTGTGCAGGTACGCCGGGCGCGGTCGAGACAGCGTAGGCCTTCAGCCCCAGTTCCTTCGTCGCCCCATCGAGCTCACCGCGGGAGACGCCCCGAATGATGAAACTGCCGCGGTTGAAGTGGGTGCCAGCGTCGTCGAACGGCTCTTCCGCCGCCTGGAAATCGGCCTTCTGGAACCGGTAGCGGAGCGTGGCCAGTGTATTGTCGCCGTCGTGGTTGATCAGGAACACGCTGCCGCGCCCCTGGACGCCACCGGCCGGCGTGAGCTTGCCGGTGACCGTCTGCATGGACGCGTCCAGCACCTTCGTGTCCACGACGCGGAAGGCCTTCACGCCGAATCCCTCGGGGAAGGTCCAGCCGGTGTCGTCGTACGGGCGTCGCTGCGGATCGTCGGGCGCCCAGTACTGGTAGTCCAGCAGCGCGTCCGCGATGCGCGAGTATGGCTGGTCCATCCGGATGATGTAGCTGCCGGCCGGGAACGTGCGCGACTCGGTGCGCTCGGCCGGCGCGGCGGCGGCGCTGTCGGGCGATGCTTCGCGACCCGCGACGGCGGCGGCGTCCGCGCCTCTGGCGCCGCGCCCGCCGCGGCTGCCGCGGTCGGCGTGCTCGACGGGCACGTCCACGGTGAAGGGTGCCGTGGCGCGTGAGATCTCGACGTGCTGGAGCCGGAGCACGCGCAGCAAGTCCGCCTGCGCGCCGGGCCGGGGATCGTCGCCCGGGAGCACGTAGGCCGCCGGGCCTTCGTTGTGCGCCTTCAGGATCGAGCGCTTGCTCTTCTCGTAAAAGTCCTTCAGGAAGAGCTGCCGGTTCTGTGCGACATAGCTGAGGGAGACGAGCAGCCCCGTCTCCTCGTAGTTGTTGTTGTTGCGCAGCGACCACATCACGCGTGGGAGCGGCGGGTTCTGCTTGTACCAGGTGCGTGCCGTCTGGCCCGGTGAGACGGTCCGCTCCATGGTCTCGGCGGTGCCGCCGTTGCCGAACGTCTCATAGAGGCGGCTGATGCCGTTGTGCGAGGCGGCCATGGACATGAGGTAGCCGAGCGACCAGGTGTCGAACGTGCCGAATGCGAACACGCCGGGCATGCCCATGCGGGTCATCTCCTGCACGTTGTTCCACCCGATCATCTGCCACTCGTTCGTCAGCAACGGGTCCAGCCAGGCGTTGTACGGGCCGTCTCCGATGGTGTTGTCGTAAAGGTAGGCCACCGACTCGTGCAGGTCGTGCAGCACCTGCGCCTTCCAATCCACGTACGTGTTCAGCACGTTCTGGGAGAGCTTCAAGCCGAGGTCCATCGCGTCCCGGTTGTCGTCGTGCATCACGTAGTGGCCCCAGTAGGCCAGGCGTGGGGCCGTCTCACCGGGGTGCAGCTTGTGCCACTCATACATGTCCACCATCCGGTCCCGGCCGTCCACCTCCGTGATGGGGGTGATCAACGTGATGACATGGTCCCGGATGTTCTTGATGTACGGGCTCTCGTCCACCGCCAGGCGGTACGCCAGCTCCATGAGCGCCGTGGGCGCGCCCGCCTCGGTGGAGTGGATGGTCCCCGTGATGTAGTAGACCGGCGCGGCGCGGGCCTCGAT
>JARRJS010000127.1:0-8967 GCA_037388885.1 Gemmatimonadota bacterium | reverse complement strand
GTGCTCCGCCGGGCCGTTGTTGGGCGATTCCTTTCGGCACCAACCGCTCCCTCGTGCGGGAGCGGGAGCCGAGCCCGGGTAGTTCCACGCGTCCGCTCGTGGGCCCGTGACTCGCAGCCGCACGGGCACCCGGGCCGGGGTTATCGGGTCTATTTTCGCCGATGCCACACGGTCATCCCACGATGCAGCACTTGCGGCGAGCGTGTCATCGCTGGCACATTATGGTATCCCCAACGCTCCCTGGCACACTACCGCAGACAGCGAAACTGCCCGGGGACGTTCTTATTCTCCGGCAAAAAGCTGGCGATGGACGACGGAAGACACCGCCCCGATGTCTCCCCACGCGACGTCGCGTCCGAATCACGTTACGTGGCCGCACTGCGCCTGACGGCGGAGATCGCGGCCGCGGAGGACGAGGCGGAAATCTGCCAACGTCTCGTGGCAGGGCTCGGCGCGTCCCCCCTCTCCTTCCCTTCCCTGGGCCTCTACATCGCGGGACCTGCGGGTGGCGAAGCGACGCTGCGGGCGGGCACGGGCCCGGTGGTGGCCGCCGACGCGGACGGGGCGGGCGACGACGGCACCAAGCGCTTTCCCCTGGAGGCCGGCCTCAACGGTGTGCTGGTGGCGCGGCCCGCCGGCGACAGTTTTTCCGACGCGGACCTGGAGATCCTCGCGACGGCGGCGCGGCATGCGGGCGTGGCCATCGAGCGGGCGCGCCGGCTGGCGGCGGAGCACAGGCGGGGGGATGAGCACGAAGCGCTGCTGGCCACGGTGGCCGACCTGTCGGGCGAGCTGGAGCTGGGGCGGCTGCTGGAGGCGGTGCTGGGGCGCGCGGTCAAGCTGCTGAACGCCGCGGGCGGCGAGCTGGCGACGTACGACGACGAGGCTGCGGAGCTGGTGGTGGTGGCGAACCACAACATGCAGGAGGACTCGACCGGTACGCGGCTGGCGTACGGCGAGGGTGCCATGGGCCACGTCGTGGAGACGGGAGAGATGATGAACATCCCGGACTACCAGACGTGGCCCGGTCGTTCGTCGCAGTACGCCCGCATCGACGCACGGGGCGTGGTAGTGGCGCCGCTCATGATCGGCAAGCGGCCGGTGGGCGCCATCAACGTCTGGCACGAGAACCCGTCCCTGACGTTCGCCGCGTCGGACCTGCGCCTGCTTAACCTGTTCGGCCAGCAGGCGGCGGTGGCCATCGAGAACGCGCGGCTGTACGCCCGGGCGCAGCGGGACAAGCAGTACTTCGAAGCGGTCATGACCACGAGCCCGGTGGCCATCGTGACGCTGGACGTGGCGGAGAACGTGGTGGCGGCGAACCCGGCGTTCGAGAAGCTGTTCGGCTACCCGCTGGACGAGGTCATGGGCCGCAACCTGGACACGCTGATCACCACGCCGGAGCAGCATGCGGAGGCGGTCTCGTACACCCGACAGGCGCGGAGCGGGATGACGCACGGCATCACCAAGCGGCGCCGCAAGGACGGGTCGCTGGTGGACGTGGAGCTGTTGGCGATGAAGGTGATGGTGGACGGCAAGCCGGCGGGCGTGATGGCGCTCTACCACGACATCAGCGAGCTGGTGGAGGCGCGGCAGCAGGCGGAATCGGCGAACCAGGCCAAGAGCCAATTCCTGGCCAGCATGAGCCACGAGCTGCGCACGCCCCTGAACGCCATCATCGGCTACAGCGAGATGCTGGCGGAGGAGGTACAGGAGGCCGGCCAGGAGGAATACGCGTCCGACCTGCACAAGATCCGTTCGGCGGGCCGGCACCTGCTGGCTCTGATCAACGACATCCTGGACCTGTCCAAGATCGAGGCGGGCAAGACGGAGCTGTTCCTGGAGCGCTTCAACGTGGCGGACGTGGTGCGGGACGTGGCGACGACGGTGCAGCCGCTCATGGACCGGAACGGCAACCGCCTCGTCGTGCGGAGTACGCCGGACGCGGGCACCATGTACGCCGACCTGACGAAGCTGCGCCAGTCGCTACTCAACCTGCTGAGCAACGCCAGCAAGTTCACGCAGTCGGGCGAGGTGGGGCTGGACGTGGAGCGGGAGGGCGGTGCGGCCGGCGATGTCGTCACCTTCCGGGTGCGGGACTCGGGCATCGGCATGACGCCGGAGCAGATGGGGCGGCTGTTCGAGGCGTTCTCCCAGGCGGAAGCATCCACGACGAAGCGGTTCGGCGGCACGGGCCTCGGCCTGGTCATCACGCGGCGGTTCTGCCGCATGATGGGCGGCGACGTCACGGTGGAGAGCGAGCCGGGCGTGGGCTCCACGTTCACGGTGCGCCTGCCTGCCGAGGTGAGCGAGCCGGCGGACGCGTCCCCCGGGAACGCGGGCGCCGCAGACGCCGCCGGGGCGCCGGCGGACGCGCCGGTGGTGCTGGTGGTGGACGACGACGAAGCGGCGCGCGACCTGGTGGGTCGATACCTGATCGGCGCGGGCATGCGCCCTGTCTTCGCGGCGGACGGGCCCACGGGCATCCGCATCGCCCGGGAGCTGCGACCGGCCGCTATCACGCTGGACGCCATGATGCCCTCCATGGACGGGTGGTCGGTGCTGACCGAGCTGAAATCGGAGCCGGAGCTGGCCGACATTCCTGTCGTCATGATCACCATCCTGGACGAGAAGCCGCTGGGCCTGGCCCTGGGCGCGTCCGAGTACCTGACCAAGCCGGTGGAGCGGGAGCGGGTCGTGGCCGTGATGAAGCGGTTCGTGTCCGCGCCGGCGGCGGCGCCCGTGCTGGTGGTGGAGGACGACGAGGCGACCCGGGCCCTGCTGCGCCGGGCCCTGGAGGCGGAAGGTTGCACGGTCACGGAGGCCGCCGACGGACGGGCGGGCCTCGAGCGCGTGGCCCAGCGCATGCCGGCCCTTATCCTGCTCGACCTGATCATGCCCGGCATGGACGGGTTCGAGTTCCTGGAAGAGCTGCGGGGACACGACACGTGGCACGCCATTCCCGTCGTCGTCGTGACCGCCAAGGACCTGACGGACGACGAGCGGCGACGGCTGAACGGCGGCGTGCAGCGCATCGTGCAGAAGGGCCCGCTGAACCGGACGGAGCTGGTCGAGCGCCTGCATGCGGTGCTCGGCCGCTGGGTGGAGCCGACGCCATGACCCGTACCGTGCGGAACGGCCGCACCACGCCCGAACGGCGGCAATCGGCGCTGCTGCGCCTGAGCACACGCATCGCCGGCGCCCACGACGAGACGCAGGTCTGCAAGAGCGTGGTGGACGGCCTGCACGACGAGGCGCTGGGCTACGACTTCGTCGGGGTCTTCCTGGTGGACGAGGCGACGGGCGAGCGGGCGCTGCGCGCCAACGTGGGCTGGCACGGGCCACAGCACGACTACCGCCTGGCGCCGGGAGAAGGGCTGAGCGAGCGGGCGCTGGACGGCAAGCTGCACTACTCGCCCCGCGTGCGCGAGGAGCCGCGCTACATCAGCGGCGCCGCCGGCGGCTCGGAGCTGGACATCCCGCTGGTGGTGGACGACGACGTCATCGGCGTGCTCGTCGTGGAGAGCGAAGACGAGGACGCGTTCGGCCAGGAGGACTTCGAGATCCTGACGGCGGCGGCGCAGCACGCCAGCATCGCGATCGGCCGCACGCGCCTGCTGCAGGCCGAGCGCCAGCGGGCAAACGAGCAGAAAGCGTTGCTCGACACGCTGGGCGACCTGTCCGGTGAGCTGGAGCTGTCCCGGCTGCTGCAGGCGGTGGTGCGGCGGGCGGTGGCCCTGCTGGGCGTGACGGGCGGCGAGCTGGCCATCTACGACGAGGCGCAGCAGGAGCTTGTGGTGGTGGCGAGCCACAACATCGGCCGGGACTCGACGGGCACGCGCATGAAGCTGGGCGAAGGCGCCATGGGGCGTGTGGCGGAGACGCACGAGCCGCTGATCATCCCCAACTACCAGGAGTGGGCGGAGCGGTCGGCGCAGTATGCGGAGACGACGGCGCGGGGCGTCATGGTGGTGCCACTGCTCATCGGCCAGCGGCTGGTGGGCACGCTGGCCAGTGTTCACACGGAGGCGGACCGTACGTTCGGACCGGAGGACCTGCGGCTGCTGAACCTGTTCGCGCCGCAGGCGGCCATCGCCATCGAGAACGCGCGCCTGTACACGGCTGAGCGCCGCCGCGCCGACGAGCAGAAGGCGCTGCTGGACACCATGGCGGACCTGTCGGGCGAGCTGGAGCTGTCCAGGCTGCTGCAGCGTGTGCTGGAACGGGCGGTGGCCCTGCTGGGCGTGACGGGTGGCGAGCTGGCCATCTACGACGAGACGCAGCAGGAGCTTGTGGTGGTGGCGAGCCACAACATCGGCCGGGACTCGACGGGCACGCGCATGAAGCTGGGCGAGGGCGCCATGGGGCGTGTGGCGGAGACGCACGAGCCGCTCATCATCGCCAACTACCAGGAGTGGGTGGAGCGGTCGGCGCAGTATGCGGAGACGACGGCGCGAGGGGTGATGGTCGTGCCGCTAGTGATCGGGCACCGCCTGGTGGGCACGTTGGCCAGCGTTCACACGGAGGCCAACCGGACGTTCGGTGCGGAAGACCTGCGGCTGCTGAACCTGTTCGCGCCGCAGGCGGCGGTCGCCATCGAGAACGCGGGCCTGTACACGGAGGCACAGCGCCAGCGCCAGTACTTCCAGACGGTGGTGGAGAACAGCCCGGTCGCCATCGTGACGCTGGGCCTGGACGGTCGCATCGTGGCACTCAACCCCGCGTTCGAGCACCTGTTCGGCTACACGCCCGCCGAAGCCGTGGGCCAGGACCTGGACTCGCTGATCAACGTGGAAACCACCATGGAGGAAGCGAGACGGTACACGCAGAACGCGGCGACGGGCCGTGCCGCCCACGGCATCGGCAAGCGCAGGCGTCGGGACGGCTCCTTCCTGGACGTCGAGTTCGCCGGCGTGCCTGTGGACGTCGCCGGCGAGCGGGTCGGCATCGTCGCGCTGTACCATGACGTGACGGAGCTGCTGGAAGCGCGCGAGCAGGCGGAGAGCGCGAACCAGGCGAAGAGCCAGTTCCTGGCCAACATGAGCCACGAGCTGCGCACGCCGCTGAACGCCATTATCGGCTACAGCGAGATGCTCCAGGAGGAGGCGGCGGAGACGGAACGCGAGGACTTCGTTCCGGACCTGCGCAAGATCCGCTCGTCCGGCCACCACCTGCTGTCGCTCATCAACGACATCCTGGACCTGTCCAAGATCGAGGCCGGCAAGACGGAGTTGTTCCTGGAGTCGTTCGACCTGGAGCAGCTCATCGGGGAAGTGGCCGACACGGTGGCGCCCCTGGTGGCCCGCAACGACAACAGGCTGGAGCTGGACGTCGAGCCGGTAGGCGAGATGCACGCCGACCTCACGAAGGTCCGGCAAGTCCTGTTCAACCTGCTGAGCAACGCCAGCAAGTTCACGGAGAACGGCAGCATCCGCCTGACCGCTCGCCGCGGCGCTGAAGGCGACGGCCAGGAATGGATCCAGGTGGACGTCGCCGACTCGGGCATCGGCATGACGCCGGAGCAGCTGGGACGCCTGTTCGAGGCCTTTTCCCAGGCCGAGGCGTCCACGACGCGCCGGTTCGGCGGGACCGGGCTGGGCCTGGCGCTGAGCCGGCGCTTCTGTCGACTGATGGGCGGCGACGTCACCGTCAGCAGCGAGCCTGGGGTGGGCTCCACCTTCACCGTGCGCCTGCCGGCTGACGTGTCCCGGGCGGACCACGGGCGTGAAGCCGTGAGGGCGAGCCAATGACGCCGGATCCCGGAACGCACGTCGCGGCCGAAGTCGTCGCCCGCCGCCAGTCGGCGCTGCTGCGCCTGAGCACGGAGATCGCCGCGGCGCACGACGAAGACGCCGTCTGCCTCAGCACGGTCGACGGGTTGCACGACGAGGCCCTGGGCTACGATTTCGTCGGCGTCTTCCTGCTGGACCCGGCCAGCGGCGACCGCGTGCTGCGCGCCAACGTGGGGTGGCACGGCCCGGAAAAGAACCTGCACCTGGCACCCGGCCAGGGTCTCAGCGAGCGCGCCATCCTGGACGGACAGCTGCACTACTCGCCACACGTACGGGAAGAGCCGCTTTACGTGAGCGGCGCGGCCGGCGGTTGCGAGGTGGACGTGCCCATCGCCGTCGATGACGAGGTTGTGGGCGTGCTGGTCGTCGAAAGCACCGATGAGGACGCATTCGGCCAGGGCGACTTCGAGATCCTGCACGCGGCGGCGCAGCAGACCGGCATTGCCATCGGCCGTGTGCGCCTGCTCCAGGCGGAGCGCCGCCGGGCCGACGAGCAGAAGGCGCTCCTGGAAACGCTGTCCGACCTGTCCGGCGAGCTGGAGCTGGAGAAGCTGCTGCAGTCGCTGCTGGAGCGGGCGGTCCGTCTGCTGGGCGCCACGGGCGGCGAGCTGGGCATCTACGACGAGGGCGCCCACGAGCTGGTGATCGCCGCCAGCCACCAGATGGGCACCAACGCCGTGGGCAGCCGCATGTCGCCCGGCGAAGGTGCCATGGGCCGGGTCGCCGAGACGCTCGAGCCGCTGGTGGTGCCCCACTACCAGGAGTGGGAGGGCCGCTCGGACAAGTACACGCAGAGCACGGTTCAATCCGTGATGGCGGCGCCGTTGCTCATCGGTCAGCGGCTGGTGGGCGCCATCGCCATGGTACATGCATCCCCCGGCCACGCCTTCAACGCCCAGGACGAGCAGCTGGTCCAGCTGTTCGCGCCGCAGGCCGCCGTGGCCATCGAGAACGCGCGCCTGTTCACGGCGGAGCACCGCCGGGCGGAGGAGCAGCGCGCGCTCCTGGAAACCATGCAGGACCTGGTCTCGGAGCTGGAGCTGGAGAAGCTGCTGCAGCACGTGCTGGGGCGTGCGGTGGCGCTGCTGGGCGTGACGGGCGGCGAGCTGGCCATCTACGACGAGGGTCCGGGCGAGCTCGTGATCGCGGCGAGCCACAACATGGGCACCAACGCGGTGGGCACGCGCATGACACTGGGCGAGGGTGCGATGGGCCGCGTGGCGCAGACGCACAGGTCGCTGATCATCCCGCGCTACCAGGACTGGGAAGGCCGATCGGGCAAGTACACGCAGAGCACGGTGCAGTCCGTGATGGCGGCGCCGCTGCTCATCGGCGACCGGCTGCTGGGTGCCATCGCCAGCGTGCACTCGGACCCCACACGCCGGTTCGGCGACAAGGACCTGGAGCTGCTGGAGCTGTTCGCACCGCAGGCGGCCATCGCCATCGAGAACGCGCGCCTGTTCACGGCCGCGCGCAAGCAGAAGCAGTTCTTCGAGGACCTGGTGCTGAACAACCCGGTGGCCATCGTCACGCTGGACCTGGACTTCAACATCACGTCGTGCAACCCGGCGTTCGAGCGGCTGTTCGGCTGGGCGGAGTCCGAGGTCATCGGTCGCAACCTGGACGAGCTGATCAACACGGAGGAGACGCTGGCGGAGGCCGCGGCGTACACGGAGCAGGCGCACGAGGGCATCGTGGCCACGGGTATCGGCCGGCGGCGGCGCAAGGACGGCACGCTGGTGGACGTGGAGCTGGCGGGTGTGTCCGTGATGGTGGACGGCGAGCGTGTGGGCATCATGGGCCTGTACCACGACATCACGGAGCTGCTGGAGGCGCGGCAGGCGGCGGAATCGGCGAACCAGGCGAAGAGCCAGTTCCTGGCCAGCATGAGCCACGAGCTGCGCACGCCGCTGAACGCGGTCATCGGCTACAGCGAGATGCTGGAGGAGGAGGCGCAGGAATCGGGGCACGGCCAGTACGTGCCGGACCTGGAGAAGATCGGAGCGGCGGGCAAGCATCTGCTGGGCCTGATCAACGGCATCCTGGACCTGTCGAAGATCGAGGCCGGCAAGATGGACCTGTACCTGGAGGAGTTCGAGCTGGCGGAGGTGCTGGACGAGGTGTCATCGACGGTGGCGCCGCTGCTGGAGAAGAACGGCAACACGCTGGTGCGGGAGACGGGGGAGCTGGGATGGGTGCAGGCGGACGTGACGAAGGTGCGCCAGGTGCTGCTGAACCTGTTGAGCAACGCCAGCAAGTTCACGGAGCAGGGCACGATCCGTCTGACGGCGGACGCGACGCAGGATGAAGACGGCGTCGAGTGGCTGGAGATCGCGGTGGCGGACTCGGGCATCGGCATGACGCCGGAGCAGATGGAGCGGCTGTTCGAAGCGTTCTCGCAGGCGGAGGCGTCCACGACGCGGCGCTACGGCGGCACGGGGCTGGGGCTGGCCATCAGCCGGCGCTTCTGCCGCATGATGGGCGGCGACATCACGGTGGCGAGCGAGCCGGGCGTGGGCTCCACGTTCACGGTACGGCTGCCGCGGCGCGTGGGATCGGCCGCGCCGGCGGACGCGGCGGCTTCCGTGGAGGAGGCGGGCGTCCTGGAGGAGGGCGCCGGCACGGGCGAGAGCGGCACCCTGCTGGTCATCGACGACGACCCGGAGGTGCACACGCTGCTGCGCCACTGGCTGGCGCGCGAGGGCTACCGGGTGGAGGGCGCGGCCGACGGCGCCAGCGGCCTGGAGCGGGCCCGGGAGCTGCGGCCCGACGCCGTGATCCTGGACGTGCTCATGCCGGGCGTCGACGGCTGGTCCGTGCTGGAGCAGCTGCGGGCCGACGCCGAGCTGAGCCACGTGCCCGTCATCATCCTGTCCATGCTGGACGACCGCCGCCTGGGCTTCGCCCTGGGTGCCTCCGACTACCTCACCAAGCCGGTGGACGCGGCCCGCCTGCTGGACGCCCTGCACCGCCACTGCACCGACCGGGAACGGCCCGTGCTGGTGGTGGAGGACGACCCCGCCGCCCGCGCCATGCTGCGCCGCACCATGGAGCGCGAAGGCTGGAGCGTGCTGGAGGCCGAGAACGGACGCGTCGCCCTCGAGCGCCTGAGCGAGGCCCAGCCCCAGCTGCTGCTGCTCGACCTCATGATGCCCGAGATGGACGGCTTCGAGCT
>JARRJS010000126.1:0-9003 GCA_037388885.1 Gemmatimonadota bacterium | reverse complement strand
ATGGAAAGCAGAAGTAAATTCATCACAAATGTGTTATAAAGCAAACACATCTGTAACATATAATTTAACCGTTATGGGGGATATACGTCCTACAATTACAAGACCAAAGTATCAAAGCCACCGGTACGCCGCGGTGTCACTCCTTGTGCATGCGGTTCTCGACCGGGTCGAAGCGTACGCCGCGCATCCGCTTCACGCCCTCGGCCGTCTGCTTGTATACGGTCTTCAGCTTCCCGCTGTCCCGCTCATCGTCCGACCAGAAGTAGGGCGTGGCCGAGCCGTTCTTCTTCGTGATCCTGACCTTCCCCATCGTGTCCTCCGTTCCCGCGTGATACGGCAACAGCCGCCCGGCGCAAGCACCGGACGGCCGTCCTGTCCATCAGCGTGCCGCGAGGGCGGGCGCATTCGCCAGCCCCGCACCACCCATCCTCAGATGGCCTGGACGTTCTCGGCTGCCGGGCCCTTCTGACCCTGCACGACGTCGAACTCCACGCGCTGGCCTTCGGCCAGGCTCTTGAAGCCCTCGGACTGGATCGCGCTGTGATGGACGAAGCAGTCCTTGCTGCCGTCCTCCGGCGTGATGAAGCCGAAGCCCTTCTGATCGTTGAACCATTTCACGGTTCCCTTGGTACGCATGATACCGTACTCCTTCTTTCTCCTGGTGCCCTCGGGGTGCGGCATTTCCGTACCACTCGATCTCACCGTGTTCAAAGGCGGCAACAAAAAAACCCGGGCCGATAGCGCCCAGGTTTCGTGTTCCATTGCTGGTTCCGGACTTCGCCGGTTTTTGCTCGCCTTAGTATTAATCATCGCGCATAAGGGCCGGGAAGACAAGGGACCTGCGAACGTCGGCCCGGCACCCGCTTGTCCCGCGGGCTTCGAAACGCCACCATGGCTCCATGATCATCTGGATCGACGCCGACGCGGCGCCCCGTCATGTGAAGGAGATCGTCTTCCGGGCGGCGAAGCGACTGGAGGTGGAGGTCGTGCTGGTGGCGAACCAACCGCTGAGGCCACCCCGGCACAACCGCCACGTCCGGGCCATGTGCGTGCCGGGCGGCCCGGACGTGGCCGACCGTCACATCGTGGCGCACGCCTCGCGGGGGAACCTCGCCATCACCGCCGACATCCCGTTGGCTGCCGACCTGGTGGAGAACGGCGTCAGGGTGCTCGACCCGCGCGGCGAGGAATACACGGCGGAAAATGTCCGAGAACGGCTTTCCGTTCGGGACTTCATGGAGTCGCTCCGGGGCGCCGGCGTGGAGACCGGCGGTCCGAAGCCCTACGGCGGCCGGGACCGGCACGCGTTCGCCGGCGCGCTGGACCGCATCCTCACCGCAGCCCTCGGCTGACCCGCTCAGAACCCTTCCTGGGCCGTCCGCGCGATGATCTCCTCCTGCAGGTCCTTGCCGATGTCCACGAAGTAGTCGCTGTAGCCGGCAACACGCACGAGCAGGTCGCGGTACTGGTCGGGGTGGGCCTGGGCGTCGCGGAGCGTCTCGGTCCCCACCACGTTGAACTGGATGTGGTGGCCGCCCAGTCGGAAGTACGTGCGCACCAGGTCGGCGAGGCGGTCGATGCCGGTGTCGCCCTCCAGCACCGAGGGCAGGAATCGCTGGTTCAGCAGCGTGCCGCCGGACTTCACCTGATCCATCTTGCCCAGGGACTTGCACACGGCCGTGGGCCCGTGGCGGTCGGCGCCGTGGGCGGGCGAGGTGCCGTCGGAGATGGGGAAGCAGGCGTGGCGGCCATCGGGCGTGGCGCCGACGCGCGTGCCGAAGTACACGTGGGCGGTAGTGGACAGCATGTCCAGGTGGTAGCGCCCGCCTCGGGTGTTGGGCCGGCCGTCGATGGCGTCGACGAGGGACGCGTAGATGCGCTGCATGAGCGCGTCGGCGCCGTCGTCGTCGTTGCCGTACTTGGGCGTGCGGTTGAGCAGCAGCTGGCGCAGCGGCTCGTCGTCCTCGAAGTCCGCGTGCAGCGCGTCCAGCAGCCGGGCCATGTCCACGCGGCCGTCGTCGAAGACGTGGGTGCGGATGGCGGACAGGCTGTCCGTGGTGGTGCCGATGCCGCAGCACTGGATGTAGCTCGTGTTGTAGCGCGCGCCGCCGTCGTTGTAGTCCCGGGCGTTCTCGATGCAGTCGCGAATGACCACGGAGAGGAACGGCGCGGGCGCGTAGCGGGCGTACATGGACTCGATGTACTGGTTGACCTCCACCTTCACGTCGACGAAGTACTCGAGCTGCGTGCGGAAGGCCTCGTATACGTCCTCGAAGGACCCGAAGCTTCCGGCAGCGCCCGTCCTCGGGCCGAGCTGCTTGCCGGACGCCGGGTCGATGCCGTCGTTCAGCGCGATCTCCAGGATCTTCGGCACGTTCAGGTAGCCGGTGAGGATGTAGGCTTCCTTGCCGAAGGTGCCCGTCTCGATGCAGCCGCTGGTGCCGCCCTCGCGGGCGTCCTCCACGCGCTTGCCGGCGCGCACCTGTTCGGCGATCACCGTGTCGGCGTTGAACAGCGACGGGTAGCCGTAGCCCTTGCGGATCACCCGGCACGCGGCCTTGAGGAAGCGGTCCGGCGTCCTCGCGCTGAGCTGCACGTTGGCCTGGGGCTGGAGCAGCCGGATCTCGTCCAGGACCTCGAGCAGCAGGTAGGACAGGTCGCTCACGCCGTCGGCGCCGTCGGCCGTGAGGCCGCCCAGGTTGATGTTGGTGAAGTCGTTGTACGTCCCGCTCTCCTGCGCCGTGACGCCCACCTTGGGCGGCGCGGGGTGGTTGTTGAACTTGATCCAGAGTGCCTGCAGCAGCTCCTTCGCGGTGTCCCGGTCCAGCGTGCCGTCGGCGAGGCCGCGCTCGTAGAAGGGCCGCAGGTGCTGATCGAGGTGTCCCGGGTTCATGGCGTCCCACCCGTTCAGCTCCGTGATGGTCCCCAGGTGGACGAACCAGTACATCTGGATCGCCTCCCGGAAGTCGCGCGGCGCGTGGGCGGGCACCCACCGGCAGACCTCCGCGATGCGCTCCAGCTCCTGGCGACGTCGCCCGTCCTCCTCCTCCGCGGCCAATGCATCGGCCAGCGCGGCGTGGCGTTCAGCAAAGACGATGGCGGCATCACAGGCGATGTCCATGGCCTGCAGCTGCTCGAGCCGGCGCGCGGCGTCGGGGTCGGCCTTCCAGTCGAGGCGCACCATCCGGTCGGCGATCTCCGCCTTGTAGTCCAGCATGCCCTTGCGGTAGATCTCGCCGTCCAGGGCCGTGTGCCCGGGCGCGCGCTGCTCCATGAACTCCGTGAAGACGCCGGCCTCGTAGGCGTCGAGCCAGCGCCGCGGTACGCGGGCGAAGACGCGGTCACGCATGGACCGGCCGCGCCAGTACGGGAGGATTTCGCGCTCGTAGAGCTTGATCCCGTCCTCGTCGATGGTGTAGGCCGTCTTTTCGCGGTCGTTCAGCGTGCGGAGGTCCTCGACGGAGTGGCACGTCAGCTCCGGGAACGTGGGCACCGCCTTGGGCGCGGGCCCGCGCTCACCCACGATCAGCTCGCCCTCGCCGATGTAGATCGTCTTCTTCTCGCACAGCTTCCTGAACGCCATGGCGCGCAGCACCGGCACGGAGTGCTTGCCCTCGTTCTCGCGGTAGAACCGTGTGATGATCTCCGCCCGCTGCGTGGACAGGCTGGGCCGGGCGTTGAAGCTCTGTTCTCTGAGGCGGGCAATGCGCTCGTTCACCGTCACCCTCCTATGACGACCGGCAGGCCGTAGCGTTCCAGGCGCGCCGAGAGCTCCTGCACACGCTCGCCCGGGATCTCGCGGTCGTCGTCCAGGCGCCACGGCATGCCGAACCTGGAATGCTTGCTCCGGGCCGGCCGATGAAAGGGCAGCAGATGGACGGCGTCGATGCCGGGCACGCGGGCCAGGAACGCGCCGGTGTCGTCCATGTTCGCGTCGGTGTCGTTGATGCCGGGGATGAGCGGGAGGCGGATACGGATCCGGGCCCGCAGCGACGCCAGCCGGACGAGGTTGTCCAGGACAGGCTGCAACGGCACGCCGGTCGTCTCGCGGTGCAGCCGGGGGTCCATGGTCTTGATGTCGTAGAGGAAGAGGTCGGTGTGCTCCGCGACGCGGGCCAGGACCGCGGGCGCGGCGAAGCCGGTGGTGTCCACCGCCCGGTGGATCCCCCGCTCGCCGGCTTCGCGCAGCACCTCGATCAAAAACCTCCACTGCTGGAGCGGCTCGCCGCCGGAGAACGTGACGCCGCCACCCGACTGCTCGTGGAACAGCTCGTCGCGCCCGATCTCCGCCACCACCTCGTCCACGGTGTAGGCGCGTCCCACCATCTGGCGGGCTTCGGCCGGACAGGCCGCCACGCACTCGCCATCCAGTTTGCAGCGCGCGGCGTCGGTTACGACGACGTCGGCGTCGAGCGCGAGTGCGCCCTCCGGGCACGCGTCGACGCACGTCCCGCAGGCCAGACAGCGGTCCGGGTTGTAGTAGACGAACCGGTCGCGGCCCTGGCTTTCCGGGTTGTGGCACCACCAGCAGGAGAGGGGACAGCCCTTGAAGAACACGGTGGTGCGGATACCCGGTCCATCGTGGACCGAGTAGCGGCGGATGTCGAAGATCAGGCCCCGAAGCCCGGCCGCTTCCTCAACGAGCTGCACGGTATCCCTCTTCGGACGAGGATCAGATCGGGTGAAGTATAACCCGGCGTTCGGCCGAGGGTAACCGAGTCCGAGTTCGAATTCGAACTCGAATTCGTCCGTTCGGATCGCGCCCGATAGGCACACCGACCCCTGCATGTTCTCCGTTCCTCCGAAATCTCCGTGTCAGGATGTTTCGAAGGTGAAGCGTCCCGGAACGTTCGGCCGCCTGATGCCCCCGCGGCCGCCGCGAACCGACGTCGGTCATCCGTCAGCCGTCGCTTTCCCCATCTCTGGCTCTCGTGATCACGAGAGCCACGGACGCCAGGAACGCCGTCGGGCGCGGGGGACCACCAGTCCGTCGTCGGGCGTGCATCGTATTCTCCACCACGAATACTCGTCGTCATCGTCAGGCCACCTCGACGCTCGCAGGCGTCCCTGCACGCGTCGCGAACAGAAGCTGCACTCCCGCGGCCAGGAGGCCACCGGCGGGGGCGACATCCCGTTGGCTGCCGAGACCGGCCAAGTAACCCAAGCCGATCGTTGCTTCCGGAGAGTGGAGAGACGACGGTTTGCCGATCCAGCCGTGGAGCTGGTGGGGGGTCCTTGAAGGGGCGATCTCGTACCGAACGCATCCGCCGTCGCGCGTCCACCACCATCGCTATCACGGCGTCCTCGCGCCCAGCGCACGGCTGTGGGCTCGGGTCGTCGCCCTCGACCGCGACGACCCCGAAACGACCCCTCCCGAAACTGCCTCGCCCGAGGCTCCCGGCGACCAGACAGCCATACGCGCCCACCAAGACCCCGCCGCGACCGTCACCACCACCACCGCCCGCTCCCGCTGGGCCCGCCTCCTCGCCCACATCTACGAGGTTTTCCCCTTCCGCTGCCCCGAGTGCGGCTCGGATATGCGCATCCTCGCCTTCTTCACCGACCCCCAACCCGTCCGCGCCATCCTCTGCCACCTCGAGCTCCCCCACATTCCGCCCCGGCTTTCTCCCGCCCAAGGACCGCCCCAACCCGCATTCGACCTCGATGCCGATCCCGTCCCCGAGCTCCACCTCGACCAGACCCGCGAAGGCTGAACGGGGAGCTACGCCCGGTGGGGGCCTCCGGGCCCCGGACCCGATTCCGGAACCGACCCCCGAATCCACCGGCGCGACCGCCCCCCCTCAACCCCAACCCCACTCCCCCGGCCGCTCACCCTCGCTCTTGACCCACCGCCCCCACCCGATCCATCCTACCGAAAGTAGCCGAAATGGCGGTTGGATTTCCCATCCCTCACCGCTTCACAGGGGTGGGGAAGCTATGCGCAGAGGCGGACTGCGGCGGCGCAGACGTGCACGGTGGAGGTGCGACACGGACGGGTGCGCGTGGGCACGCTGGCCCTGGAGATGCCGAAGGGTACGACGGTGCGGGCCGCCCGCGTCACGGTGGGCGGCTCCGTAGTCGCGGCGACGCCGGCGTGGATCGCAACGTTCTTTGGGACGCCGCCCGGCCACAGGGCGGCGACCCTGCCGCCCGGGGGGAGATACCGATGGTCATCCGCAGCCGATTTCGCGTCAGCGCGCGCCTTGCGCTCGTCCTCGCCCTGAGCGCCGCGACGCCTCTCGCCGCCCAACGCCCCGCCCCGTCGGCGGAACCCGCACCGTCCACTACCAACCTCACCCTCCCCGGCCTGCACCAGCCCGTGGAGATCCGGGTGGACCGATGGGGAATCAGCCACATCTACGCCCGGGACGAACACGATCTCTTCTTCGCGCAGGGCTGGAACGCAGCCAGGGATCGCCTCTTCCAGCTCGAGATGTGGAGGCGCCAGGCCACCGGAACCCTGGCCGAGATCCTCGGACCCCGGGAGATCCAACGAGACGTGGGCACGCGTCTGTTCAAGTTCCGCCGCGACCTCACCCAGGAGCTGCAGCACTATCACCCGCAGGGCGTGGCGATCGTCAACGCCTACGTCGACGGAATCAACGCGTACATCGCGGAGACGAACCGGCACGACGCTCGGTCGCTGCCGTTGGAGTTCAGGCTCCTGGGAATTCGTCCGCAGCCGTGGACGCCCGAGGTCGTGATCTCCCGCCACCAGGGCTTGCTCGGGAACATCGACTCCGAGCTCGCCTATGGGCGCGCCGTGGCGGCGGTGGGGGCCG
This sequence comes from Gemmatimonadota bacterium, assembly GCA_037388885.1. Classification (GTDB taxonomy): domain Bacteria; phylum Gemmatimonadota; class Gemmatimonadetes; order Longimicrobiales; family RSA9; genus JARRJS01. The sequence goes on along the minus strand of JARRJS010000126.1, from coordinate 2,221 downwards.
AGACCGTGAGACGCCTGGAGGACTTCGGTCCGGGTGATCCCGACCTCACGCTGGATCCCGCCATCGACAAGGAGGGCTTCTCCCAGGACATCCTCGCCGTCTACCATGCGTTCCGCAGACCGGTGGACTTCCGCCCGGAAGACATCGTGCCGGAGCATCGCGGGGACGACGGCGCCTTCGCGCGTCTGCAGGCGGCGGCCGCGGCCGCGGCGTACGCACCCGCCTACGATCCCGCCGCGGACGTCGGCTCGAACAACTGGGTGGTCAGCGGCCGACTCTCCGAGAGCGGCTACCCCATCATGGCCAACGATCCTCACCGGGCGCAAAGTGCGCCGTCTCTGCGCTACTGGGTTCACCTGGTGGCGCCGGGTTGGGACGTCATCGGCGGTGGCGAGCCCAGCCTTCCAGGCGTCTCCATCGGGCACAACCGCTACGGCGCCTGGGGGCTCACCGTGTTCGCCACCGACGGTGAGGACCTGTACGTTTACGACACCAACCCCTCGAACCCCGATGAATACAAGTACCGGGGCACGTGGGAGCCCATGACGGTGATCCACGAGGACATCCCCGTGAAGGGCCAGGGTCCGTACCACGCAACCCTGAAGTACACGCGCCACGGGCCGGTGGTCTTCGAGGACAAGGCCCACCACAAGGCGTACGCCGTGCGCGCGGCGTGGATGGAGATCGGTGGCTCGCCATACCTGGCGTCGCTGCGCATGGATCAGGCGAAAAGCTGGGAAGAGTTCCGCGACGCGTGCAGCTTTTCGAACATCCCCGGAGAGAACATGGTGTGGGCCGGCCGCGACGGGACCATCGGCTGGCAGGCCGTGGGCATCGCTCCCATCCGCCCAAACTTCAGCGGTCTGGTGCCCGTGCCCGGTGATGGGCGCTACGAGTGGGCCGGGTATCTACCGATCAAGGCCAAGCCTCACGTGGTGAACCCTCCGCATGGCTTCTGGGCGACGGCGAACAACGACCTCATTCCCAGGGACTATCCGTACCGGAACGCGGTCGGGTACGACTGGTCCGATCCCTACCGCTGGGCGCGCGTTTCGGAGTGGCTGGGGAGCAACCGCCGGGAGTCCATGGCGGACATGATGCACCTCCAGACCGACGAGCTGTCGATCCCCGCGCGCCAGCTGGTGCCACTGCTGAAGGATCTGGAGATGCCCGACGCGCGCACCGAGCGCGCGCGCCAGCTCTTGCTCAACTGGGACTACGTCATGGCCAAGAGCTCCACCGCAGCGGGACTGTACGCCGCCTGGGAGGGGCAGCTCCGACGCCTCGTGGGTGCGATCCTCGTCCCCGAAGGCGTGCGCCTGACGCTACCACTGCGCAAGGTGGTGGAAACCCTGGAGGTTCCCCCGGGCGAGCTCGGCGCCGAGCCGACGAAGGCGCGGGACAAGATCCTTACGGACGCCCTTGTGGCGGCCGTGGCACGACTCACCGAGAAGCTCGGACCGGACTTCGGTGGTTGGGCCTGGGGGCAGCCGGCGTATCACCACGTCACCCTGCATCACCTCCTCGGGGAGGTGGTCGACTCGGCGACCCGGGCGAAACTCGACGTGGGGCCGCTGCCGCGGGGCGGATACGGGTCCACGGTGAACGCCACCGGAAACAGTGACAACCAGACGTCCGGTGCGTCGTTCCGGATCATCGTGGACACCGGCGACTGGGACCGCGCGGTGGGTACGAACACGCCGGGTCAGAGCGGTGACCCGGATAGCCCCCATTACCGGGATCTCTTCTGGAGCTGGGCGAACAACCGCTACTTCCCGGTGGTCTACTCCCGAGCACGCGTCGAGGCGGCGACGGAGCAAGTGATCGAGCTGAGGCCGGGAGAGTGAGGGGGGAGACGCCCCCGCCATCAAAGCCGCCTGCTAAGCGTGAGGTTGGTAGTTCGATTCTACCCAGGCCCATAGGACGAAGTGATTGCCCCGCTTGATCTTCTGCGATCAAGCGGGGCTTTCGCGTTTCCCAGCCAGTCACCTCGTCGGGTGTAGCTGGCGTGTCGCCGCATTCCTATAGAAGACGCTGTCCGCGTACACGACTCGGCCGCGACGCAGCGTAGCCAGGACCCGTACCTCCAGCAAACTGTCCACGGGCTGGGTCAGTGGATTCGCCGACAGGACGACCAGGTCGGCGGCGTCCCCGACGCGCAGTCGGCCCGGTGAGGGCGGGCCCCCTCCGGGTGGGTACCAGACCGTCAACTGGCGGAAGG
>JARRJS010000125.1:0-9169 GCA_037388885.1 Gemmatimonadota bacterium | reverse complement strand
GTTGGGCTCCGTGATGAAGAAGCCGAGCTGCGTGCCTGTGCGCCGTGAATAGCTTTCGACGTCCGGCAACGACATGATGACTTTCTCCACCTGGTCGAGCATGGCGTTGGTGTCGGTGAGCGATGTTCCGGGCGGCGTCCAGTAGTCCAGGATGATGGAGCCCTCGTCCATGGATGGCAGGAAGTCCGTGCCGATGCTGCGGTAGAGCAGCCACCCGCCCGCCAGCAGGATGACGAGCACGAGCACGCCGATGGAGCCGTGGTCGATGAAGAGGCTCGCAACCCGGGTGTAGCCGGCGTCGAGGCGCTGGACCAGGCGTCGCCATGCGTGGCCGCCCTCGGGCGACACGTGCGGAGCCGCGATCGTCGCTTCACCTTCCGCCGGGCTGCGCGTGTCGTGTGCCGGGCGACGCCGGCCGACCTTTCCGAGGGCGACCATCGCCACCGGCGCCGCCGCGGCCGCGATGAAGAAGGATACGGTCAGCGCCAACGCCATGGTCAGGGCCAGCGGCTTGAAGAACGCGCCCGTGACGCCGGGCAGCAGGGCGAATGGGAGAAAGATGATGACCGTGGACAGGCTGGACCCGATGAGAGCGGGCAGCAGCTTCCTCAGGGACGTACGTGCGGGGTGCAGTTCGCCCGCGTCCCGGGTGTGCTCGAGGTCTTCCACCACGACGATGGCGTCGTCGGCGATCAGGCCGAGGGCGGCGGCGATACCTGCCAGCGTCATCAGGTTGATGGTCTGGTGCGTGGCGCCGAGGGCCACACCTACGATGGCGACGGTGACCGGGATGGCCGCGGAGGCCACCAGCGTGCTGCGCCAGCGCCGGAGAAAGGCGAAAAGCACGCCCGCGGCCAGCAGGACGCCGATCAGGATGGCGTACTCGGTGCCCGTGACCGAGCTGGAAACGAAGCGTGCCTGGTCGTAGAAGGTGGTCCAGCTCACTGCGTGCGGCAGCAGGTCCGGCTGCTGCTTGAACAATTGCCGCACACCGTTTGCGATGGCGACGGTGTTGGCCGACGGCTGCCGGATGACGTTGACCAGCACGGCCGGCTTGCCGTTGGCAGTGGTCCGGATGTAGGAGACCTCGTCGGCGGTGGTCAATGTGCCGAGGTCGGCCAGGGAGGCGGGCGGCCCATGGGGCAGGGGCACGGAGACCCTGGACAGTGCCTGGATGTCGTGGACCCGGCCCGTCACCAATGCCAGGTACAGCTCGTGGTTCTGCTCGACCAGCCCGGCGGACAGGACATCGTTGTTGGCGCGCACCGCTTCGATGACGTCCGCCGCCGACAACCCCCGTCCTTGCATGGCATCGGGGTCGAGCCGGATCTGGAACTCGCGCCTGCGTCCGCCCTGCACCTGGATCTGCGACACGCCGTCGATACGCAGCAACGCGGGCTTGATGGTGTACTCCGCCAGGTCCCAGAGCTGGGCCTGCGAGAGGCTGTCCGACGTGAGGGCGTAGCCGAGGATCGGGAAGATGGCCGTGTTCATCCACTCGACGTCGATGTGGGTGTCCGGCGGCAGATCAGGTTTGATACGCTGGGTCTCGCCCTGCACGCGCTGCAGGGCCGTCTGCATGTTGGTGCCCCACGCGAACTGGGCGGACATCTCCGATGAGCCACGGGATGTGATGGACCGCACCAGGATCACACCCGGTACCCGCCGGATCGCCTCCTCCAGCGGCCGCGTCACCGTCGGCATCATGCGCGCCGCCGGCTCCTCGCCCGCGTCCGCGATCACCTTCACGATGGGGAACGTCACCGACGGGAAGATGGACGACGGCAGTCGGACCAGCGTGAACACGCCGCCTGCCGCCAGGACCACCAGCAACCCGAACAGTGCGGCCGGGCGCCGGCGCAGACTCTCGAAAAAGTTCATGACACCCCCGCCCCGCCTGCTCCACCGCTTGATCCGCCGGGCGCACCCTGCTCCACCTGCACCGTCGCGCCTTCCGGCAGACCTACCTGCCCGTCCGTGACGACGCGCGTGCCCGGCGTCAGTCGCGGATTGAGGATCTCGACCCGACCCTCCTGCTGGACGCCCGTCTGCACCACGACCCAGTGGGCCGTGCCGTCCGGCCTCACTTCGGCGACCCGGCTCAGGCCCGTCACGTCATCGCGCAGGACGGATGCGACCGGCACAACGGCCGCGTCGCGCCGCTGCGCCACCACGATGTGCGCAGTGCCGAACAGCCCCACCGACAGGTGCGGGCGGGCCGGCTGGAAATCGAGCCGGACCGGGGCGCTCAGGTTCTCGCTGGACGCCGATGGCAGCACGCCGTGCACCACTGCGGTGACCACGCCGCCGGCCGCCGGCATGTCGATGGTGGCGTGCTGACTCGGCCGGATGCGCGCTACGTCGCTTTGCGACACCTGCGCGTCGAAGTACACGGCGCCCGCCTCCGCGATCGTCACCAGCACCTCGCCCTCGTCCACGTAATCGCCTGTCTCCGCTCCGTGCGACAATACGACGCCGCCTGTCGGCGCCCGCAACGGCTGCCGCACCAGGCCGCGCTGCGCCAGCTCCACCGCCCGCTGCGCATCCGCCGAGTCCTGCGCGGTCCGGGCCGACGCCAGCATCTGCTGGGCGCCACGCAACGCCGCCTCGCTGTTCTTGGACTCCACCTGGGCGACCACCTCGCCCGCCGTGACCCGGTCGCCGTCCGTCACGCGCAAGGAAACCAGCCGAGCCGGAAACGGCGCCCGCACCCGATCCTGGCGCAGCGCTTCCGTGCGGCCGGGCGCGGTGACCACCACGTCCAGGTTCTCCAGCGCGACGGTGTCCACGCGCACCGGCACTGCGGTGGGCGCCTGCGATGCCGGTGCCGCCGCGGACCCTGCGGCGCTGGACGACGCCTCGTCCGAGCCGCCGGATCGCGAGCACCCCGGCATGACCAGGCTCAGGGCCAGAATCGCACACGCCCCGACCACGGCGCTTGCGCTCCGCGCCTTCGTTCGGTCTCCCGCCCTATGCCCGTTCTGCGCCATAGGCCATCGCGCGCGCGCCGCCGCCACCCCATGTCCCGCGCCTTCGTCGTCCCTCATGGATTCCCCCAGCGTTGCAGCTCCGCCTGCCCCACGCGCCAGGCGTAGATCACGTCCAGTCGGTCCTGACCCGCGCTGATCCAGGCGTCGTACGCGTCCAGGACATCCAGCGCGCTGCCCTGCCCGCCCCGGTACAGGCTTTCCGCCTGCAGGTATGCGTCCCGGGCCACGCCGGCCGCGTCGTTCCGCGCCTGGAGCTCGCCGGACAGATTGGCCACGTCGACGGCGGCGCGGGACCAGGCCAGGCGCGCCGCGCGTTGCACGACCGTTTCCTGCTGACGAGCCTGGTCCAACGCCGCGTTCGCTTCCGCCATACGTCCCCGATGAATGCCGTGGTCCCAGAACGGCAGCGTGAACGACAATACCGCCTCCGTGCCCAGGGGGCCCCGGCCGTTGTTCAGCGGTGCGTCGAACGAGCCCAGCACCGGCTCCGTGCCCGCGTCGATCTCCAGCGCCACGTGCGGCTTGCGCCCGGCACGCGCCGCTCGCACGTCCGCCTGCGCCGCCCGGATCTGCGCCGCCGCCTGCGCAACGTCCGGCGTGGCCTGCCAGGGCTGCCCGGTTGTGTCCACCCGCATCGCGCGCCCTGCCTGTGCCGGGAGCCGGGCGCCCGACACCCCTTCCGCTCCACCCTCGCCCCTCCCTTCGCCCGGCTCCGGCAGCGGCGCCAGACGCAACGGCGCATCCGGATCGCGGCCGAGCAGGTCGTTCAACTCCATGCGCACCTCGTCCAGGTCGCGCGTCACCGCGGCAAGGTCCGCCCGCGCGGCCGCCACCCGCTGTCGAGTGCGCAGCACGTCGGCGCCCACACCCTGCCCCGACGCCTGCCGCGCTTGGACCACCGACAGGTAGGCCTGCAGCCGCGCCAGCGCCCGGCGCCGGAATGACAACGTCGAGTCCGCACGCAAAATGCGACCGTAGCCGACGCGCACCGCGTAGTCCACGTTGCGCACCGCCATGCGATAGCCCGCCTCCAGCGACTGCGCTTCCGCGTCGCTGCGGGCCACGCCCGCCCGCAGCTCGCCACCTTCGTACAGCGGCGCCCGGGCGAACACCGCCAACAGCGCGTCGCCGCTGGCGAACTTCGTGGGAGCGCCGCCGTGCACGTCACCGTCCAGGGACAGCACCGGATACAGCAGCCCGCGCGCCTGACGGCGTCGCGCCACCGCACCCTGCAACGCCAACCGCGCCGCCGGTAGCTGTGCGTTGGCCTTGTGCGCCTCCGCCAGTGCCTGCCGCAGCGTGAGCGTGGCCGTGTCCGGCGATTGAGCGGCGCCGGGCGCCGCGCCGACAATGAAGGCCGCCGTCAACGTCATTACGGCCGCAAGGACAGGCGCAGCCCCGGCCGTGGCCGACGGGCGAGCTTGGGTGTCCACAATCGATCTCACGACTCCTCCTCCAGCGGAAAGCTCACCACCACGCGTGTGCCCCGGCCCGGCTCGGAATCGATGGCGATGGACGCGTCGTGCACGTCCGCGATCCAGCGGGCAATCGAGAGGCCCAGGCCGGCCCCCGCGGACCGGTGGGTCCGGGCCGTCCCGGGGCCCCCGACGACGACGTCTGTCCATGCCTCGTCGCCGTTTTCGGCTCGCCCCTCGCCGCCGGCCACACGGCCGTGTGCAGGGTCGCCCCGGTAGAACCGGTCGAACACATGGGGCAGCACGCTCGGCGCGATGCCCGGCCCACAGTCCTGTACCTCGACACGCCCGTGCCCGTCCGATCGTCGCCCTGCCACGCGCACCTCCCCGCCTTCGGGGGAGAACTTGACCGCGTTGTCCAGCAGGATCATCACCAGCTGCCGGAGCAGGTCGGGGTCGCCACGCACCGGCAGCTCGTCCAGCGCGACGACATCCAGCGTCACGCCCTTCTCCGCGGCCAACGCCCCGGCGTTCTCCGTCACGTCCAGCAACACGTCGTCCAGGTACAATGGCTCCCGGCGGATGGGCCAGGCGCCGGCGTCCGCGCGCGCGATGGTCAGCAGATTTTCCAGGATACCGCTCAGCCGCGCCGCTTCGCTGTGGATCGCGCCCAGGATCTGTGCATACTCCTCCGTCTCCCGCGGCTGACGCAGCGCCACCTCCGCATGCCCGGCCACCACCGCGGCAGGCGTGCGCAACTCGTGGGCTGCGTCCGCCATGAAGTTCCGCATGCGTTGGAACGAGTCCCGCACCGGTTCCGTCGAGCGGCGCGCCACCCACCAACCGCCCAGCCCCACCACTGTGAGCGCAACCAGCGCCGCCAGGGAGAACGCCAGCAGCAGGCCGGAGTACTGGTCGTCCACCTCGACCGCGTCCGCCGCCACCACCGCCACGTAATGATGCCCGTCCGGCAGCGCGAACGGCCGCGCCAACGCACGCCAGGTCACGGCCTCCGACAGCTCGTGGCGGGTGTACACCGCACCGCCACGGCCCGAATCCGCCAGCGCCCGGATCCAGGACGCCGCCGTGTCGGGGTGGACCAGCGTGCCGTCGATGTCGAAGAGGTACAGCGTTCGTCCGGGGATACGCAGCTCGTCCAGCGCGTCGGCGTGGCCGGGCGCCGGCGGGCCCTCGCGCTGGCGGATGAGCGTCGCGCCCGCCAGCTCGCGTGCCGCGCCGGCCAGCGACTCGTCCAGGCGCGTCGAGATCTGGTGCGACAACACCGCCAGCAACGCGGCGCCGAACGCCAGCAGCACCAGGGCGAACACGCCCACATACCACGCCGTCAGGCGGATGCGGAGGCGGTTCAGCTCCTCGATCACGCGCCCAGCCTGTAGCCGGCGCCACGCACCGTGTGGATCAGCCGGGGCTCGTAGCCGTCGTCGATCTTGCGCCGCAACCGCCCGATGAGCACCTCCAGCACGTTCGAGAACGGGTCGTGGTTCTCGTCCCACACGTACGCCGAGATCCCCGCCCGGTCCACCACCGCGTCCGCGTGCCGCACGAAGTACTCCAGCAGGTCCCACTCCTTCGATGTCAGCCGGATTTCCACCCCCGATCGTTCCACCCGCCGGCTGCGCAGGTCCACCCGCAGGTCCGCCAGCTCGAAGACATCCTCCGCCAGTGCCGCCGGGCGGCGGGCGAGCGCACGCACCCGGGCGTACAATTCGCGGAACGCGAACGGCTTCGTCAGGTAATCGTCCGCGCCGCCTTCCAGTCCCCGCACCCGGTCGTCCACCGCCCCCCGCGCCGTCAGCATCAGCACCGGCGTGGTCACGCCCTCGTCGCGCAGCCGCCGGCACAGGTCGAAGCCGCTGCCGCCCGGCAGCATGACGTCCAGCACGACGACGTCGTGGCTGCCCAGCAGTGCCTGCAGCAGCCCGTCCCGGTAGTCCGCGGCCGTGCTCACCTGCACGCCTTCGTCCTCGAAGCCGCGCCGCAGAATGGCCAGCAGCTCCGTGTCGTCCTCGATGACTAGCAGTTGCATGGGGTTCTCTCAGGGGCGCCGGGTCCAGAGAGGTATCCGTGCCGGACGTCGCACGCCCACCGCCACCAAAATGAACCTGTAACCATAACCCTGACTACCTGACAAGCGGATAACGGAGCCGATCTGGAACGGAGAGCAACGCGCGCAATGGGCGGGCCAGGGCATCGCAGTGGCCACACGTTAGAGGCAGGGAGTTGAGCGTGAGGGTCGCACGGGTGGGGCAGCCGGCACGTATTGAGGCCGGGGAAGGTCGTGCTATGACGCCGGCATCTATTCCTCCAAGCCTTTCCCCAAGAACCTCACCCCGTTGGTCGGTCTGCCTGCGATGTTGTTCATGGCGTGCAACGAAGCTGCACCGAACGGGGTAGCTTCCGCGTCGAGCCGCTCTCCGTTCTGCACCCCTGCCCTTCACGCAATACTTCAGCTTTGCCGGGTGCACGGACCGGAAGAATATGGAGGCCTGGGACTCGTGGTGGACCCACCCCGGGGGCAGCGCACGTTTCACGCAACCGCTTCCTCCCAACCCGACAGCGCGCGGCGGCCGGAAACACGGGTGCCGTGAAGGCGGCGGTACCACACCGGCGGCACACCGTTGCGGCGACGCAACAAGACGGGGAGTCGGCCCACATTTCCGCGTGCGCACACGAGTGTTCTCTATGCCGCCATGGCGCCGGAAACTCTTGGGGGAGTGGATGATTAGCCGCAGCCCGTGAGGTGGCCGCCCGCGGGCATGGCGCTGGCGTTCGCGGTCGGGCATGAAACGCCTTGCCGTCCTCTTTTGCGCGATCATCGCCACCGGCGCCACGAGCGTTGCTGCTCAAGCCAGCTGCGCTTCCATGGCCGAGTGTCCGGCTGTCGTGTTGCCTCGCACGACGGCGCGGCAGGAAGCGACGATTGCGGGAATCAACGCGCTCCTCGGAGGTGCCACGGCGGCGATCTACCGGTTGGCGCATGGGCAGTCGCCCTGGCGCGCGTTCTGGGAGGGCACCGTGGGCGGGGGCCTCATCTACGCCGGGAAGCGCGTGGCGGTGGAGCCGTTCGACGGCGCCGGGTTGGCGGGGCGTGAGGTTGCCAGCATGGGCGGATCCATGATCCGCAATGCATCGGCGGGCCGCGGGCTGCTCGATCGTTTGGTCCTGCCGCTGGGTCCGGTGCGGCTCTACGTTGGCGGCGGACCCGTCCGCGCCAGACTGGACCTGGCCACCGTATTGATGTCCGCGGCGTTCATCGGCGCGTACGACGCCCGCCTGGATCCCGCGGCATCGCTGTCGGCTGGCGCGCTCATCTTCCGGGCGAGGACGCCGATGCCGGGAGAGACGGCCGCGGGCGTAATGGCGCTGTGGGACGACATGCCGGCGAGCGAGGGTCCACGCTTGATGGCGCACGAGCGGGTGCATATCCTCCAGTATGATCAAGCCTTCCTGTCCTGGGGCCAACCGCTGGAGCGGTGGGCGTTGGACCACGGATGGGCTGACGCCTTCTTCCGATACGTGGACCTGGGCGGAGGCGCTCTGGCCATCCGCTCGGGGGCGGCGCTGGTGTTCGCCTACCAGTCGCGGCCGTGGGAGCGGGAAGCCTACTTCCTGGCGCAGCGCGTCTATCCGCTCCATTGATGCCCAATTTCCTCCCACACGACGGGTGAGGCTACGAAGCCCTCGGGCTCATCGACGCGGGCACGCATAGCCATCTGCTGAGCCGGGCCGTCGCTCGTCGTCTCCGGTCGCAACCTTATGCTCGGGGACTACTTGACGTCGCCAGGCGCTTGAGTCGCTAAACACCGGGATGGCCCCCGGCCCAACGAATCCGCCCGCCGCACATATCGAAAGGGACACGTGGTCGACGATCTCCTCCCGCAGTGAGGTTGGTCATGCTTGCCAGCTGGCTCCAGGACGTCCGTTACGCTGTCCGTTCCCTCCGCAAGAGCCCCGGCTTCACCACAATCGCGCTGCTGACCATCGCGCTGGGCATCGGCGCCAACACGGTCATGTTCAGCGTGGTGTACGGCGTGCTGCTGCGGCCGCTGCGCTACCCGCACCCGGATCGCATCGTGGCGCCGGTGAAGACGGAACGGGGGCAGCGGAGCGGGTTCGGGGTGACGTACCTCCAGTACCAGTTCCTCCAGGAAAACACGTCCGGCTTCCAGACTCTGGCGGCCACGACACCGGTGGGGTTCAACCTGTTCGCCGGCGACCGTGCGGATCGGGTCGACGGGCTGCGGGTGTCGAAGCGTTACTTCGACGTGCTGGGCGTGAATCCGGCATTGGGCCGCGCGTTCACGGCGGACGAGGACCAGCCGGGTGGCGCGGCGGTGGCCATCCTGTCGCACGGGCTGTGGGTGCGGCGGTTCGGGTCGGACCCCGGCGTCGTGGGCCGCTCCGTGCTGCTGGATGGCTCGCCGTACACGATCGTGGGCGTCATGCCCGCCGGGTTCGAGGCCATCCCGGCGGTGGACGTCTGGTCCACCATCGCGCAGGTAGGCCGCACCATCGGCAGCGGGGGGAACCTGGAGCTTCTCGCCCGGCTGGCGCCCGGCACGTCGCTGGAGCAGGCGCGCCTGCGCATGCAGGGCACGACCGCGGCGTTCCATGAACGCTTCGCCCGCAATTTCCCGCAGGAGGCCGGCCTCGATCTGATGCGCTACCAGGACCTGGTCGTGAGCAACGTGAAGGACGACGTGGGCATCCTGTTCGGCGCCATCGCGTTCGTGCTGCTCATCG
>JARRJS010000124.1:0-9174 GCA_037388885.1 Gemmatimonadota bacterium | reverse complement strand
TGTGGATCTCCGCCTCGCGCCGGATGTCCCGCACCAGTCGCTCCGTGTAGACCAGGTAGGAACCCAGCACGGCAACGGCCAGCAGGGCCAGAACGGTAGGCCAGTGACGCACGTTCATGGCGTGAAAGGTAGCAGGTGCTCCCCGGCAGGGCAGGAAGTATGTGTCGGGCCCGGCGGCAGCTGCCACATTTCCCCCGTGCGCAGCGCCGCTCTACGGGCGGATGACCTCCTGCCCCATGTACGGCACCAGAGCGTCCGGCAGACGTACCGACCCATCGCCTTGCTGGTACGTCTCCAGCACGGCGATGACGGTGCGAGCAAGAGCAAGCCCCGAGCCGTTCAGCGTGTGCACGAACTCCGGCTTTCCACCCGCCTCGCGCCGGAACCGGATGTTCGCGCGCCGCGCCTGGTAATCGGTATAGCGCGAACAGCTGGACACCTCCAGCCAGCGACCGACGCCCGGCGACCACACTTCCAGGTCGTAGGTCCGGGCATTGGAAAAACCCAGGTCGCCGCCGGCCAGCAGCAACACTCGGTAGGGTAAACCGAGGCGCCGAAGCACCGCTTCCGCGTGGCCCGTCAGCTCTTCGAGCGCCGCTTCGCTGGCCTCCGGTCGCTCGAACCGGACCAGCTCCACCTTGTCGAACTGGTGCACCCGGATCAGGCCGCGGGTGTCCTTGCCGTGAGCCCCCGCCTCGCGCCGGAAGCACGGCGTATACGCCACGTAGCGGATCGGCAGTGCGTCGGGTGCCAGCAGCTCGCCCGCATGCAGGTTGGTCACCGGCAGCTCCGCCGTGGGCGCCAGGAACAGACCGTCCTGCTCCACCTCGTACATGTCGCCGCCGAACTTGGGCAGGTGCCCCGTGCCGCGCGCAGCATCGTGGTTCACCAGAAACGGCGGCCAGATTTCGGTGTAGCCGTGCTCACGGGCGTGCAGGTCCATCATGAAGCTGATGAGCGAGCGCTCGAGGCGGGCCCCCAGGCCGACGTAAAGCGGGAAGCCGGTGCCGGCCACCTTCGCGCCGCGCGCCAGGTCCAGGATGCCCAGTCGCTCTGCCAGGTCCCAGTGCGGAACCGGCTCGAACTCCGGGTCACGGATCTCGCCCCATTCCCGCACGACAACCGCGTCGTCTTCGCCGCCGGGCGGTACTTCGGGATCCGGCAGGTTGGGAATCTCCAAGAGCAGCGTTTCCACGGCCCCTTCGACTTCGGTCAGACGCGCCTCCGCCTCGCTGATCTCGTCACCCAGCTTGCGCATGTCGCGGATCAGCGAGGCCGCTTCCTCCTCCCGACCTTCCTTCTTCAGCGCACCCACGCGCGGCGAGACATCGTTGCGTTGCGCCCGCATGTCGTCCACGCGTGCGATCAGCGCGCGTCGATCCTCATCCAGCTGGACCACGCGTGCCACCATCTCGTCGAGCGCGGCGTCGCCCCGGACGCGCAGGCGGTCCCGCACCAAATCCGGCTCTTCCCGGATACGCTTGAGGTCCAACATGGATCAACTGGGCGAGATTAGATGGCGGTCGTTGCAGTACGGGTTGCCGGTCGCTACCAGCTCGACCGTGCCCGCCTGCTGGTCCACCGACAGGAGCTCGAACTTGGCGTAATAGACGCACGAGCTGACCTGGCGAGTTCGCACCACGTACAGACCGCCCTCCACCGCAGGCAGGCGCGTGCTATCCGTGTAGAGCTTCTCGTCGGACGGCGCGTCCGCCAGGTTGTCGAACGTGTCGCCGGGCGTGGTGATGCGGGTCAGCGCCGGCGTCGCGGAGATGCCCTCGAACGTGCCGGCGGGCGCCAGCTCCAGGCCGTTCGCCCCATCGACAATGGCGATGTCCCACTGGTTGGTATAACCCGGGGCTTCCACCACGACGCCGCCGCCGCCACCGCTCGACGTGAAGTCGTAGGCCGAAGGCTTGCCCACATACTCCGGACGCGACAGGGAGTACAGCGTCGTAGTGTCCGGGACGGCCAGCCACGTGTTGGGCCCGAACGAATTGCGACAACCCGCTGCAAACACCACGCCGACCAGCGCCAACACGCCGAGCCAGGCTCCCGCCTCGGTACGCCTCAAGTTCCTGCCTTTCATAACGATTCGCCGTCCTCCGGAGCGCGCAAGATGGCGACGCGTCGACCCCAATGTCAACCGACGACGCCTTCGCGTCACGCTTGACGTACGCCGATGGACCGCCATACGTTCCGCCGCAGACCGACCGGGGTCGCGAGCCGACCTCTACCGTCGGCTCTCCACCGTCCCGAGGGTCCATGCCGCAAGATACCGACCGAACCCGGCGCACAGTGCTCGTTGCCGATGACGAGCCGTACATCGGTCGGATCATCCAGCTGAAGCTCGAGGACGGCCCGTACCAGGTGCTGCTCGCCCACGACGGTCGCGAGGCACTCGAATTGCTCCGCTCCGAAAGAACATTCGATCTGGTGCTCCTGGACATTATGATGCCGCACATGAGCGGCCTCGACGTGCTCCGGGAGATGCGCCAGCTGCCGCACCGCGGCCAGACGCCCGTCATCATGCTTACGGCCAAAGGCCAGGAGGCGGACCGCGAGAACGCCAGCCGGTACGGCGCCACGGATTTCCTGACAAAACCATTCAGCCCCAAGAAGCTCCTTGCACGCATCGACCAGCTCTTCCGGGAGTGAGAATTACTGGGCGGTGGTGCTGGCCGGCGGCGTCGGTTCGCGCTTCTGGCCGGTTTCCACGCCTGCGAGACCCAAGCAGCTGCTGCCCCTGGCCAGCCAACGACCACTCATCGCCGACACCGTCGGGCGCGTGACGCCGTTGTTGCCGCTGGATCGCCTGCGGATCCTGACGGGTGCGCCACTGGTCGAGCCGATCTGCGACGCCGTGCCCGGCATCGACCGGGCCCATATGCTGGTGGAGCCAGTGGCGCGCAGCACGGCGCCCGTGCTGGCCTGGGCCGCCCACGAGCTGCTGCGTCGGGACCCCGACGCCGTCATGGCGTCCCTGCATGCCGACCACGCCATCACGCCGCCTGACGCGTTCCGGGACCAGCTGCACCGGCTGATGGCATTCGCCGCGTCCAACGACGTGCTGCTGACCATCGGGGTGCGGCCCGACCGGCCGGAGACGGGTTACGGTTACATCCGTGTGGGTGAGCCGCTTTCCGGACAGCGGGAAGTGCGGGAGGTGCGGTCTTTTGTGGAAAAGCCGGACATCGCCACCGCCGAGCGTTACCTGGCGGACGGCGACCACCTCTGGAACACGGGCATCTTCGTCTGGCGCGCCGCGTTCTTCCTGGACCAGGTACGTCGCCACACCCCGGAGCTGGCCGAGCTGCTGCCGTTGCTGGATGACGGCGACGTGGAGGGCTTCTTCCGGTCGGCGCCGACGCTCAGCGTGGACGTAGGTGTGCTGGAGCGCAGCGGCGCCGTGGCCGTGGCGCCGGCAGCGTTCCGCTGGGACGACGTGGGCACCTGGGACGCCCTGGGCCGGAGCCTGCCCGCCGATCCGGCGGGCAACGTGGGTGTCGGGCCGGCGCACGCCGTGGACGCATCCGGCTGCGTCACCTGGGCCGACGACGACCGGCCCATCGTCCTGTTCGGCACGCAGGACCTGGTGGTGGTGCGCACCGCGCAGATAACGTTGGTGGCGCCACGGTCCCGAGCCGGCGACCTCAAACGCCTGCTGGCCGAGCTACCCCCGTCGCTGCGCACCCCGGGTGAAACGGACTGAGTCATGGATGACGCGCTCATTCTTTTCGACGACGCCAACGCGCGCGACTGGTTCCCATTCTGCCTGACCCGGCCAGCGGGCGAGTTGCGCTTTGGCACCATGACACTCCGCCAGCGTGCCGAGAAGCGATTCGGGCTGCGGTGCGCCGGCTACATCGCCGCGCCGCATCTGCGGACGTTCGATGAGCCCTGGGCGCCGCCCGTGCTCTCCGACGTGCCTGCCGACAGCCGGGCCACGCTCTTCCTCTCGTCGCGTGCCGCGCCCGACCCGGATGACACGCAGCTCGGCCCGGACGAGCACCTCATCGCCATGGACGGCGTCGTGTGCGGGTGGTACGTGCCCGCGGGTTCGACGCCGCCGGACGAGGCGTTTCTGCTGGACCCCACGGCCCACACACCGCGCCTGCCGGTCCGGGAAGTGGACGGGTCCCTCCTGGAGCATCCCTGGCAGCTCATCACCGATGGCGTGGGACGCATCGCGGCCGACGTCGCATGGTTGCATCCGGACGCAAGCCGGCCCCGTCTGCCCCACGGCGTGCACGTGCTGGGCGATGAAGCCATCGTCATCGGGCAGAACGTCGCGCTGGAGCCCGGCACCGTGCTGGACGTGTCCGCCGGCCCCGTCTGGCTCGATGACCATGTGGTGGTGCGTGCCTTCTCCCGTCTCGCCGGGCCCGTATACGTCGGGCCCGGCAGCGCGCTGCTGGGCGGCTCGTTCGAAGCCGCTTCCATCGGGCCGGTCTGCCGCGTGCGCGGCGAAGTGGCGGAGTCCACGTTCCTGGGATACGCGAACAAGGCCCATGACGGGTTCCTGGGTCATGCCCTCGTCGGCATGTGGGTGAATCTGGGCGCGTTCACCACCAACATCGACCTGAAGAACAACTACGGCCCGGTGCGCATGTGGACTCCGGGCGGCACGGTGAACACCGGCGCCATGAAGCTGGGAGCACTGGTGGGCGACCACGTGAAGACCGCCATCGGCACGCTGCTGAACACCGGCACGGTCCTGGGACCGGGCGCCAGCATCTTCGGCGGCTCGCCGCCGAAGTACGTGCCTCCGTTCGCGTGGGGTGGTCAGGACCCGTCGAGCCGCCACGACATCGATCGGTTCTTGGACACCGCGGCCACCGCGATGGAGCGCCGCGGCGTCGTGCTCACCGATGACGGTCGCGCCCTGCTGCGTGCCGCACGGGACGAGGCGGTGCGTCGCAGCTGGATGGGGGACGCGTGAGAGTCACTGTCCTGGGCAGTGGCAGCGGCGGCAATGCCACGCTTGTGGAGACGGATGACGCACGCGTGCTCGTGGACGCCGGGTTCAGCGGCAAGGACTTGGCTCGGCGCCTGGCTGCCGTGGAGGTCGAGCCGGACGCGCTGGACGGCGTCGTGATCACTCATGACCATGGCGACCACACGCGGGGCATGGGCGTGTTCGCCCGCCGATTCGGCGTGCCCCTCTACCTCACGCGCCGCACCCGCGAGGCCTGCGGCAGGCTGCTGCGCGGCAAGGAAGACGTCCGGTTGTACGCCTCATCCAGGCCGTTCCGCATCGGCGGCCTGCGCATTGATCCATTCCTGACGGTCCACGATGCGGCCGATCCCGTGGCCGTCACGCTGACGGAAGAAGGGTCGGGCAGCAAGCTTGGCATTGCCACGGACCTGGGCCGGCCCACGGCGGCCGTCCGCAATGCACTGGCTCACTCCCATCTGCTGGTGCTGGAAGCCAACCACGACGAAGCGATGCTCTGGAACGGGCCCTACCCCTGGTCCGTCAAGCAGCGCATCGCCTCCAGTCACGGGCACCTGTCCAATCATGCGTCGGCCGCGCTGGTTGCCGAGCTCTGGCACCTGGAGTTGGCCGGCGTCGTGCTGGCCCACTTGAGCGAACACTGCAACGATGCCGGCCTGGCCCGGGACGTCGTCGGCGCTGCACTGGACCGCCTCGAATTCCGTGGGCTGCTCCGCGTGGCGCCCCAGCCCGATCCCCTGGAGCCCATCGACGTAGAGGCGATCCGGCACGCCGGATCGCCTCCCCAGACCGAGCTGTTCGGCTGTCGCGCCGGCCGCCTGCACCCTCACATCCCGAACAACCGCATCACGTCGTTGGCCAAAGCCCAGACCATGATCGCCACCACGATCACCAGGCCCACCTGACTCAGGCGCATGCGCTGCTCGTAGGACAGGGACCGTCCGCGCACCGCTTCCAGGACCAGAAACAGCAGCTGTCCGCCGTCCAGGATCGGGATGGGCAAAAGGTTCAGCACGGCGAGGTTCACGGAGAAGAGCGCCATGAAGTTGAGGAACGCCTCCAGGCCCATCTCGATCATCTGGTGGCTGAGCTGGGCGATCAGGATGGGGCCTCCCACGTCGCGCGGCGATGCACTCCCGGTGAACAGGCCGCCAATGAAGTGGCCGATCATGCTGGTCACGAACCACGTCTGGCCGACGCCGTAGCCGAAGGCTTCAATGGGGCCCTTGCGGGCGCGCGGCACGTTGGCCATGGCCGCCTGGGACACGGCTACGCCGATCCGACCTATGAACCGACCGGGCGCCGCGGGGACCGCCGTCGAGTCGGGCACCACGGTCAACGCCACCTGCTTGCCGTCCCGCCGCACCACGAGCGGCACCGGCTGGCCCGGTTGGTGTTCCACCACGTTCACGAAGTCGAGCCAGGAGCTCACGGGCGCGCCATCGGCCTCCAGTATGCGATCGCCCGCCTTCATGCCCGCGCGCTCTGCGGGGGAGCCGGACACGACCTGTCCGATGAGCGGCGTCGTGTGCGTCTCGGGAGACAGCGACCCGATCAGCGCCGTGCGCAGGGAGTCCTGTTTCGGGACCTGGAACGTGACCGGCTTTGCGTGCTCGAAGCGGATGGTCAGCTCGGAGCCGCCCGGCGCCGTCGCGATGTCCGTCTGGACCTGCCGCCAGTTGGCCACCGCATGACCGCCCACGGCAATGACACGGCTACCGGCCGGCACATCGAGGAACGGCCGGCCCTGGGACGGCAGCGTCTCCTCCAGCACTCCGCCCAGCACCGGTTTCAGGGGCAGCGCCACGCCCCAGATCATGGCAATGCTGGCGAATACGACGACAGCGAATACCACGTTCATGATCACGCCGGCGGAGATCACCAGCATGCGCGCCGGCAGCGACTTGGATTCGAAGTCTCGCGGCCCGGCCTTGCGGGCGCCGGCATCGGCATCCGTCGACTTCTTGCCGTCCGAACCGCCTTCGATGGCTTCCAGCTCCTCCATCCCGGCCATCTTCACATAGCCGCCCAGAGGCAGCCAGGAAATGACGTACTCGGTCTCGCCGCGCTTGAAGCCCCACGCCTTCGGACCGAGACCGATGGAGAAGCGCGGCACCTCAATATCCACGAGCTTGGCCGTCACGAAATGGCCGAGCTCATGCACGAAGATCAGCACGCCGAGCACCACCACGGTGGCGAGGATCGTGATCACGAAATCTGTTCGATCAGGGTTCGAGCCGCCTCGCGCGCCTGCGCATCCGCGCGGCGCACAGCGGCCAGGGAATCCGCCGGTCGCACTTCGACCGTGTCCAACGCATGCCGGATTGCGTCCGCGATACCCGGGAAGGACAGTCGGCGTTCCAGGAACGCGCTCACGGCCTCCTCGTTCGCAGCGTTGAACGTTGCAGGCGCCGTGCCGCCCGCTCGCCCCGCTTCCACGCCCAGCGCGAACGTCGGGTAGCGCTCCGGGTCCAGGGCCTCGAACGTCAGCGGGCTGGCCGTCACCGGGTCAAAACGCCGGCCGTCGTCCGGCAGCCGCTCAGGATGGGTGAGTGCATACAGCACCGGCAGCTCCATCGTCGGGAAACCCACCTGTGCCAGCACCGAGCCGTCCACGAACTCCACCATGGAGTGGATGATCGACTGGGGATGCAGCGCGACCTCCACCTGTTCGTAGAACACGCCGAACAGGAAGTGTGCCTCGATGACCTCCAGCGCCTTGTTGGCCATGGTGGCAGAGTCCACCGTGATCTTCGCGCCCATGCTCCACGTCGGGTGCTGCAGAGCGTGCTCCGGCAAGGCGCCCTGCAGGTCTGCAAGGTCCCAGTCGCGGAACGCGCCGCCGGACGCCGTCAGGATCAGCCGGCGCACCTCGGCGTCGCCCGCGCCCTGGAGACACTGCAGGATCGCACTGTGCTCGCTGTCCACCGGGACCAGCTCACCGCCACCCCGCTCTCTCGCTGCCAGCACAAGCGGACCGCCGGCCACGAGCGACTCCTTGTTGGCCAGCGCGAGCCGTTTGCCCGCCTCCAGCGCCACGAGGGTCGCTTCCAGGCCGGCCGCGCCCACCACGGCGTTGATCACAATATCCACGTCCGGGCGTTCGGCCGCCGCCAGCAGCGCTTCGCGGCCGCTCTGCCAGTGCGATGGCGCGTCCACGCCGTCGTCCACCAGGACCACCTGCTCCGGATGAAGACGCCGCTCCAACTCGGCCAACCGCCTCACGTTCCGGTAGCCGGTCAACGCCACCACGCGGAACCGGTCCGCGTGCCGTTCCAGCACGGAAGCGGCACTGGCGCCGATGGAGCCCGTGGCGCCCAGGACGGCGACACCTTTCACGACCCGATCCCCCTCAGCCGAAACACCAGCGTCAGGTACCAGTAAGCCGTCGGAAAAGCCAACAGCAGCGCATCCAGCCGATCCAGCACGCCGCCGTGGCCGGGCAGCAGCCCGCCGGAGTCCTTCACCCCTGCCTCGCGCTTCAGGATCGATTCGGCGAGGTCACCGACCTGTGCCACGATGGTGATGAGCCCGCCGCCCAGTGCGCCGAGCCACGGCGCCAGGGGAATGTCGAGCCACCAGCCGAACACGAACCGGGTATAGAGCCAGCCGGCAATGATGCCGGCCACGAAGCCCGCCTCCGCCCCCAGCCACGTCTTCTTCGGGCTTACCCGCGGCATGAGCCTGCGACGCCCGAAGTACGTGCCAGCGAAGTAAGCTGCAGTGTCGTTCAGCCACGTCACAGCCAGCGGATAGGCGACCAGGGCCGCTCCGGTCCACGATCCCCACCCGTGGCCGACATCGAAGATCGGCATGTGCCGAAGGAACAACGCAAACGCCAGGGTGCCTCCCGGAAGGAGTGCGCCCGTCAGCGTCACTGCCGTCGTGGCCAGCGGGGCTTCGTCCACGTCCCGCTCCAGGACCGCCATGACACCCAACGCCAACATGAATGCCACCACCAGCTGCCACAGCGCCGCGCCCACCGCCGGCCCGCGCCACGCTGTGCTCACCAGGACAATGCCCACGGAGAACGCTACGCCCGGTAGCATGAATGGACGTGCACCGCGCGCCCTGGCGAGCCGGTAATATTCCCAGGTCGCCAGCCCCGCAAACGCCGCCAGCAGGCCGCCCAGGTACCAGCCGCCCAGGTAGATGAGAATGACGGCGGCGGGAATCCCCACCGCCGCCACCAGTACCCGTCGACCGAGCTCGCCGCG
>JARRJS010000123.1:0-11679 GCA_037388885.1 Gemmatimonadota bacterium | reverse complement strand
CGGCGACGTCGTCGCGGTGGGAACCGGCGGAGTCATCCTCCACTTCAACGGCCTGGCCTGGCACACCATGACCGCCGGATTCGGTGACCAGCTCGAAGGCCTCTGGGGAACCTCGGCCGACAATGTCTACGCCGTAGGAGGCTGGGGCAGGGTCCTCCACTTCGACGGCAGCGGGTGGACCGAAACGAACAATGGAGGCACAGCTCTCACCTCCATCTGGGGCATCTCTCCCGACGACATCTACGCTACCGAGGCCGGCGGGCGCGCCCTCATGCACTACGACGGGTCGAGCTGGTCCCAGGCCACCCGGGACGTCGGCGTGAACTTCTACCAGGCGTGGGGCCCCGCGCCCGATGACGTATTTGCCACCGGCCAGGAGGGCGTGATCCTGCACTACGACGGCACCTCCTGGACCACCATGGCCAGCGGCACCACCGAGCGGATCTACGGAGTGTGGGGCACCTCCGCCAACGACGTGTTCGCGGTCGGAGGCGCGGGCGTCATCCTGCACTACGACGGCACTTCCTGGACCGCCATGGCGAGCGGCACGACCGAAGGCCTCAAGGGCGTGTGGGGCACGTCGTCCACCGACGTCTTCGCCGTGGGAGGCTATGGCACGATCCTGCACTGGGACGGCACGTCGTGGAGCCCCATGACCAGTGGCACGGACCGGCACTTCTCCAGAGTGTGGGGCACGTGCTCTACGGACGTTTACGCTGTCGGGCGCGCGGGCATCCTGCACTATGACGGCACCGCCTGGTCGGTGATGGATGATGAGCCGATGCTGAATCTGACGTCCGTGTGGGGAATGTCCGACGGGCCGGTGCTGGTCGCCGGGAACCAGGGCCTGATCCTGCGAGGCGTGCGCTGACTCCGAGCCGGCGGACGGGCCGTATGACCGTACGCGGACTGACCGACACGGACTACACCGACACGGACTACACGGACCGGACTGCACGGACGGTGCACCAGTCGCCAGTTTCGTCCCAGAGTATTATCGTTGCGCCCCGAACTCCCGCGGCCACAACTCTGCGCGTCTACTCCCTCACCCTAGCCCCAAGATCTCGCGAAGCCAATGCATGGGCGCCTATTTGCGCGAGTGGGTCCGCCCAATCGCAACCCGACATAGTCGCGTCCGACCGGCCGTCAACGGCCATCTGGATAGCTGAATGCGTCAAAACTGAAGACTGGTGCACCGTCCGAGAGTTTGCCGAGAGTTTGCCTCCCGCGGCCCGATTCTTTCATTGCCAAGGCCCTGGCAGGGATGTATATAGGGCGCATTGCCCCGTAAGATTCCCCAACTTCCGTACATTTGAAATGCGCCGGCGGCAGCGTCGCCGGGGCGTGGCCGTTCGAGGCGACTCGAGGCGAAAGGACTGCTCAGCTATGAGTGCGCGTGCGATCGGATCGGCGACCATCTCCTTCGGGCTGGTCTCCGTACCCGTGAAGCTGTATTCGGCCAGCGACTCGTCGGCGTCCATCTCGTTCAACTGGATCCACAAGGACTGCGGTTCCCGGGTGAAGATGCAGTACTACTGCCCGAAGGACGACGTGGTGGTGCCACGCGACGAGCTGGTGAAGGGCTACGAGGTGGCGAAGGACCAGTACGTGCTGTTCACGGAGGAGGAGCTGAAGGCGCTGGAAGCACAATCGGACGATTCCATCGACATCGCGGAGTTCATCCCGCGAGATCAGATCGACTGGTCGTACCTGGACCGGACGTATTACCTGGGCCCGGACAAGGGTGGCGCTCGGGCGTACCGGCTGCTGTCGGCGGCGATGCAGGACACGGGCCTCTCGGGCCTGGGCCGCTACGCGGCGCGCGGCAAGCAGTACCTGGTGCTGCTGCACCCCAAGGGCGACGGGCTGGTCATGGAGCAGCTGAAGTACGCGGACGAGATCCGTCCATTCTCCGAGGTGCCGGTGGGCGACGGGGACGTGAAGAAGGAGGAGCTGAAGCTGGCGAAGCAGTTCATCGGGCAGGTGGCGTCGAAGAAGTTCGAGCCGGAGAAGTACGAGGATGAGGTGCGCCAGCGGGTCCTGGAGCTGATCCAGAAGAAGGTGGAAGGCGAGGACATCACGGCGGCGCCGGAGGGCGCACCGGAGACGCAGATCATCGACCTGATGGAGGCGTTGAAGGCGAGCCTGGACCAGACGGAGAAGAAGCCCGCGAAGCGGGCGTCGTCGGGCTCGAAGAAGAAGCCGTCGCGGAAGAAGAAGGCGAGCGGCGGATCGTAGTAACGCGACGTGGCGGTCCGACGGATTGCGTCCCGCGTAAAAAAACGCATTGTAGCAGCATGCACGGATACACGACGCGTGAGGTTGCGGAGCTGCTTGGCCTGACCCGGGGACAGGTGCGCTCGTTCGCCCGGTCGGGTTTGTTGGAAGCGCCGCGAGGCCCGCGCAACGAGTACCGCTTTTCGTTCCAGGACCTGGTCCTGTTGCGCGCAGCGCACGCGCTGGTGGAGGCTCACATCCCCATGCGGCGCATCCGCCGCTCCCTGGAGCACCTGAAGGCGCAGCTCCCTCGCGGCCGCACCCTCTCACAGGTGCGCATCACCGCGGAAGGCGACACCGTAGTGGTCCGAGACGAGAACGCCCGTTGGCAACCGGACTCGGGTCAGCTGGTCATGGACTTCGACGTGTCGGAGCTGGCGGCGCAGGTGGCGCCGTTGGCGGCGGGCGCTGCCGAGACGTTGAGCCGGCAAGGCTCTCAGCTGACGGCGAATGAGTGGTTCGAGCTGGCGCTGGAGCTGGAAGCGGTCCAGCCGGACGAAGCGCGCAAGGCATACGAGCAGGCGCTGATGCAGGATCCGTCGCACGTGGATGCGCACGTGAACCTGGGACGCCTGCTCCATGAGGAAGGGCGCCCCGACGACGCCGAGGCCGAGTACCGCCGCGCCCTGGCGCTGAACGCCGCGTACGCCACGGCCGCGTTCAACCTGGGCACCGCGCTGGAGGACCTGGGCCGGCCGGCGGAAGCCATCCAGGCGTACCAGCAGGCCCTGGCTTCGGACTCCGGGCTGGCAGACGCCCATTTCAACCTGTCCCGCCTGTACGAGCAGCTCGACGACCGCCTCGCGGCGCTGCGCCACCTGCGCAGCTACAAGCAGCTCATCGAGGAAGGCGCCTGACGGTCAGCCGGTACGACCGGTGCTCACCGGTGGGCGCTCAAAGATCCCGCGCGCGGAAGATCAGGTAGGCGCCGCCCACGGCCAGCACCGTCCAGCCCAGGACACACGCCGTGAGGACGAGGGGCGGCAAAGGCATCGGTCCGTTGCCGCCGCTCTTGACCGCTTCCTCGGTGACCTTCGCCAGCACTGCCGGGTCCCACTGCCAGGAAGCGAGCGCGCGTTCGAACAGCTTCAACGGCAGGTACCGCAACGCCACCTTGACGCCCTCCCCTGCGTGCGCGAAAAGCAGGCCGATCAGGTTCTCGCCAAACGCCAGATAGAGGAAGAACAGGCCGATCCCTGCGGCGGCGTTTCTGGTGAGGATGGTGAAGAAGAACCCCAGGCTGGTGAGTCCGACGAGGCAGAGTACGGCGCCGCCCACCTGGGCGAGGTCCGCGGCGCCGACCCAGGGGCCGACGTGGGCCGGGGTGCCGGCGGCGGCAAACACGCCGCCCACCAGCATCTGGACCACGCCGAACACGAGCACGACCCCCAGCCACGCCAGGACCTTTGCCAGGAAGAACTCGTTCTTCGACAGGCCATCGATCACGTTCTGCCGGGCGGTCTTCCAGGCGTACTCGCCGCCGACGAGCATGGCCAGCACGATCACCAGGAACACGGCCGTAACAATGGTCGTGTCGTTGGTGAGATCGCTCCAGGCAGAGGGGAACGCGAACGTGAAGCGGGTGCTGCCGCGCGCCGTCCACCACTGCTGGCCGAACTGAATAGCCATCACGGCCGTGAACGCGATCAGGCTGATCCAGAACGCGAAGCTGCGTGTCGTCTTGATCCACTCGTTGCGAATCAGCGCGGCGACTCTCATGCGGTCAGCTCCAGGAAGGCGTCCTCCAGCGTGCGGGCGCGCAACGCCAGGTGGGAGACGTAGAGGCCCTGCTGCGCCAGGTACCGGTTGAGCGCCGCCGTGTCGCCGTCATCGAGCGTGACACACACCGTGCCGTCCTCGACGCGCACGGAGGATACCGCGGGGTACGCCGTCACCATAGCCTGTAGCCGATCCAGCGGGCCGTCGGTCCGCAGCTCCACGACCGGTTGCTGCCCGAGGAGGTCTCCCACGCTGCCCCGGGCCACGACATGGCCCTTCTTGATGATGGCCACGTGCGTGCAGACCCGCTCCACTTCGAACAGCAGGTGGCTGGACAGGAACACCGTCTTGCCCAGCTCGCCGAACCGCCTGATGATCTCCCGCACCTCGCGCATGCCCTCGGGATCGAGGCCGTTGGTCGGCTCATCCAGGATCACGAGCTCGGGATCGCCCAGCATGGTGGCGGCCAGCGCCAGGCGCTGCTGCATACCCAGCGAATACTTCCGGAACGCGTCCTTCTGCCGGTCGGCCAGCCCGACCAGGTCGAGCACGCGGTCGATCGCCGCCGAGCCCACGCCCTTCACGTTCGCCGTGATGCGCAGGTTGTCTCGACCGCTGAGATACGGGTAGAAGTTGGGCGTCTCGAGCGTTGCGCCGATCCGTCGGCGTGTGGCGTGCAGCTCCTCGCTGCCGTCCCGGCCGAACAGGCGGAAGCGACCGGCCGTGGGCGTCAGGATGCCGAGCAGCATGCCAATGGTCGTTGTCTTTCCGCTGCCGTTGGGACCCAGGAAACCGAATACCTGGCCTGGCTCCACGGCGAACGATGCGGCGTTCACCGCCGTCATCTTGCCGTAGCGTTTGGTGAGACCTTCCGTTTCAATGATGGCCATGAAGCTCCGCGGTTGAATGTCGACTTCCATACGGTAGCGTTGGCGGCCGGGTTGCAACACGCCTCCCGTCGGCAGACCCGGACGCCGGCCCGGCACTTCGTGAATACGGGTCCCCGCACGCGGGCCCGGACACCGCGTCGACGCCGCTCCGATTTCCGCGTGGACGCCGGAATCGGTGATCGTTAACTTTGGTGCGATGGCCCGTCCGGCGGTTGGGGCGGGGCATCCTGCCCCCGCCGGCGCAACGGAAACGCCAGTCCCGGAGCGCGCCATGCCTACGTACGAGTACCGTTGTCTGGAGTGCGACGAGGTGTTCGAGCGACCGGAGCACATCAGCGAGCACGCGGACGCGCACCCGAAATGTCCGACCTGCGGCAGCAAGAAAGTGGAGCAGGTGTTTTCAGCCTTCTTCGCCAAGACGTCGAAGAAGAGCTGAGCGTGCGCGTCGCCGTCGACGCCCCCGTCGCCCGGCCGGGCGATGGGGGCGTTCGGCTGCCGCCGTGCGTCGGCTTCAGAAGACTCGAAACTCGCGCACGATGGTCACGTCCGTAATGCGCCGTGGAGCCGCCATGCGATCGGCGGGCCGGCCCAGTGATGGCGCGTTCGGCAGCTCCGGCAGGCCCTGCCGGTAGCCGGCCAGCCTCAGCGACACGCTGGAATCCGCCGCCACGCTCAGGGTCAGAGTGATGGGCACGTCGGCGTCCCAGCGCTCCACGCGCCAGCCACTGCCGGCGGGCGGCGTTCGTCCTTCGACGGGCCGTTTGCCACGTCCTTCCACCGAATCATCGAGGCCTGCCACGCCGAGCAGCCGTACCGGCCCGCGAGGCGCGACGACGCCCAGCATCGTGCCGGCCGGCCACGCCACCTGGAGGGTGACGATGCGCCTGCCGTCCGACTGCCGGTCCTCCAGCACCGTCGTCTGCGCACCGGGCCGGTCGACGGCCGGCGCGGGCTGGGCCCGGCCCGGGTAGGAGGCCAACAAGGAGAGCCTGCTGAGCTGCATGTGCTCCGCCCCGGCGCCCACAAACCGGCCGGACCAGGGGTCCGTGGCAGGGTCGGCGGTGGCCCACCAGGCCCGGCCGCTGTCTCGATCCACGACGTAGAAGAGCTGGTCGGCGAGTGGCCGCTCCGCGTCACTGCGATCGCCCGTGAGCCCGATTGCCACGAGCACACCTGCCAGCAGGACGGCGAACGCGGGAAACCACCAACGCACGGGACGCCCGAACGCATCCAGAAACGGCAGCAGCAACAGCGCCGTCACGGCGGCCAGCGCGCCGATGACCGCCGCCGCAGTAATGCTCAGGAAGACCCACACCAACCAGACGAGTGGCGCCATGAGCAGCAGCACGCCCGGCGCCAGCACCAGCATGAAGCCCGCCGTGGCAGGTGCGTCTGAAGATCCCGGCCGCCGGATCAGCACCGCCAGCATCGCCAGCCCGAACACCGTCGGCCACAGGAACACATGGCTGCCCCACGGCATCGCAAACGCCATGAACACGGCCACCGCCGCGGGCAGCAGCAGTGCGCCCAGGGCGAGCGAGGGTGCGGCGAACCAGCGCCTGACAAGCAGAAAGAATCCGAACACGACGCCCACACCCAGGGCCACCACCGCCGCCGCGTACGGTCCTTCCCTGTACAGCGCTGCTCCAATCAGGGTACCCCACTCCGGGTGTGCGCCGCGGACCACCACCCACAACCCCGCTCCCAGGGCGGCCGCGACCCCCGTTGCCAGCAACGCGACCACGAATCCCACCAGGAACCCGTCCGTGCGCACGCGGCCGCGGCGCGCCCCGTCCACTGCCACGCCCACCAACAAGGCGACAAACAGAAGCGCCAGAGGCACAACCCAGCCCACGGCGTAATGCAGGAGCCCCAGGCCTGGCACGTAGAAGTACACGGGATCGGGTCCGCCGCGCGCCGCGGTCGACAGGTCCGCGTGACCCAGCGCCTTCGCCAGGGCGAGAGCGTGATCGCCGTCGTGCTGCACGGTGCGCGACGATAGGTTGGCCGGCGCATCCAGCGGCGTGTGGTACAGCGCCCCACGCTCGCCATTGGCGAAGTTCAGACCCGGCAAGCCCATGGCGATGAACACCGACAGGTCGGTGGAGTTGGGCATGCGCCGGTAGATCTCCTGGAACAGGGAAGAGGCCAGCGGAAGGGGGGTTTCGGCGAAATGCCGGACCAACGGGCCGCTGGACGGGCCGGTCTCGAACATCAGGGAAGGCCCCGCATCACCCCGGGCGTCGAAATTCAGGACCACCGACGGCCTTTCCGGCCACGGCGCCGCCGCGAACGCCCGCGCCCCTGCGAGCCCCAGCTCCTCCCCATCGCTCAGCAGCACGACGATGTCATTGCGCAACGGGCCCGTGGCCCGCAAGGCCCGCAGCGTCTCCACGATCGTCGCCACGCCCGACCCGTCGTCTGCCGCCGCCGGCGCCCGCAGCACCCCGTCGTAATGTGCCACGAGGAGCACGCTGCCCGTGGGATCGCGACCCGGTAGCCGCCCCAGAATGTTCCGTGCGCGAACTGCCCACGTCGCGCCGCCTTCCCGCTGCACCACCTCCGCCGTCTGCGTGTCCACCTGAAGGCCCAGCCCCCTCAGACGCGTCAGCAGAAACGCTCGCACGCTGTCGTGCGCCACGCTCCCCACCGGTCGTGGCGCCGACGCCAGCGAGTCCACCAGGCGAAGAGCCCGGGCGGCAGCGAACGTCGTATCCGGCGCAGTCGTCGGCTGCGGGGGTGGCGGTCGATACGCGAACAGGCCCAGCACGGCAAGCGCCACCAGCGCGGTCAGGGTCCAGGGGCCGGTCCAGTTGCGCAGCGGGTGCTGGAAGGGTGCAGTGCTCATCCGCCCTCCAGGGTCGGTTCTGAAGCACGCAACCTAGGAAGAGAATGCAGAGGAAAGAAGAGGTGGGTCACCCGGGGGGCGGCAGGCACCGCAATTCCGTTTATCGGTTCCGTGCCAAGGAGGGAAAACGTGCTGTTGCGGCATCAACTCCGCCCACACGCCCGCTCCGGATGTCCGCTACTGGTTTGGCATAACTCGTGCCACTATGGCTTGCGCCGACCTCCGTGACAGGTCTGTCTCTCAGTTGCCCGGAGGACCGAAGCCGGGCCCCATCCCAGGCCCCCAGCCACCACCGTTCGGCGGGCCGTTCCGCATGCCACGCCCCTGCCACGCGCCGGGACGCATGCCACGATGCATCCACATTCCACGCTCACCACGCATGCCGCGACCCCAGCGCCGCGCCATCATGCGATGCAGCCGCGTTTGCTGGTCCGTCGTCAACACCGCGTGCGCCTGCGCGCCTGCCGCTCGATTCAACTCGCGCAGCTCCATCCCAGCGTCACGCATCTTCTGGCGATCCGCGATAAACTGCCGGCGCTGCGCCTCCGTCATGTCCAGAAAAGCACCCGCCTGCCTCTGCGACCGGTTGGCGCGGAACGCTTCCAGCTGCTTGCGCAGCGGCGTCGCCGCGTTGTCCAGCTTCTTCTGGATCGCTTCCAGCTTGCTTACCTGGTCCGCCTTCAGGTCCAGATCGGACTTGTGCGCCAACATGATCGCTATCGGGTCGCGAGGCCGCGCCGTGTCCTGCGGCGCCTGCCGCTGCGCCGGCGGCTGCTGTGCCGCCAGCACCGCGGGCACCACCAACAGTGCGCCTAACACTGCAATCCGTCCTGATGTCTTCATGGCTCCATCTCCGCTTCGTCGGTCCCCTTCAACCACCTTCACCCACACTCGTGATCCTAGACGCCATTCAAGCCCCATCCGTTAAACCGTACCACCTCACGCCGCCGTCAGGTTCCTCGCCGGGCAACGCGCCCTGCCCCGTTGCGCGCAACGGATCGCGAACTTCCCTTGCTTCCCATGTATTTCGTGGGCGAGTCCCCGAATCGCCGACCCCCTGCGGCGGGCGCTGTGTCCGTCGTGCGGGGGTTGACGCAGCGGCGAAGTATATTATTGTATGAGCATACAGTTTCAACGCGGAGCTTGGGCTCGACGACCAAGGGAGAGGTAACATGTCGGATCACAGGAATATCACGGTCCTGACGGACCAGTCGTTTGGAACGGAAGTGGAGCAGGGCGAGGGGTTGATGGTGGTAGACTTCTGGGCGCCGTGGTGCGGTCCGTGCCGCATGGTTGCGCCCGTGATTGAACAGCTGGCGACGGAGTACGACGGCAAGGTGCGTTTCGGCAAGCTGAACGTGGACGAAGCTCCGGGCGTTGCCGGCCGCTACGGCATCCGTTCCATCCCGACCATCGGCATCTTCAAGGACGGGGAGCCGGTGGACGGCGTGGTCGGCGCGGTGCCGAAGCCGATGCTGGAAGAGGCGATCAAGAACCACCTTCCGGTGGAAGCATAGATCGTCGAGCCCGCGTTTTCGCGGGCCGTTGGCCGCCGTGACCGGTGCGAAGCTGGGTTCCGGGTCGGACTGCCGCTTCGGGGCGGGCCACCGGCCGGGGCAACCTCGGGGGGGTGCGAACAAACTTCCGGGAACGGGCACTTATTCCGGGTGACTTCCCGGATGAAGCCGAAGTGTCCGGCACCGTCCTCTTCCTGGGCACGGTGCGGGATCCGCGGGCGTAGGCGGGGCTGGCGGCCGGACGAGGACAGCAGGCGGGGCGAAACTGGCGAGTACAGCGAATAGGGCGGACCGGGTGGGGACGCGGCGTGTGCCGACGGCCGGGCACACGTGCGTTGCCTGCTACCAACGTGGGTAGCGACGCGTCACCCGCCCGGCTCGCCGAACAGCCCCAGCTGACCGCCCGGCGGGGTCGGCCGCCGGAAGGACGCGATGGACGTTTCCAGCGTTCGCGTCGGCAGGCCGGCCTTCCTCATGACGGCGTGGAACAGGTCGCGGATCTGCGCGGCGAATGGCCCCTCCCCCCTTCCACGTGTGTCGAAGCTCGAGTCGTACAGCGCGCCGCCGCGCATGGCCCGGATGCGGCTCAGCACCTTCTCCTTGCGCTGCGGGAAACGCTCCTCGAGCCAGTTCGTGAACAGGTCCCTCAAGCCGTGAGGCAGGCGGAGGACGATGAAGCCGGCGTCCACGGCGCCGGCGTCGGCCGCGGCGGCGATGATGGCAGGCAGCTCGTGGTCGGTGAGGCCCGGGATCACGGGTGCCGCCAGGACGCGCACCGGCACACCGGCGGCCGTCAGCTCGCCGATGGCGTCCAGCCGCCGCTCCGGCGTGGCAGCCCGGGGTTCCATGACGCGCTGGAGGGTGCGGTCCAGTGTCGTGATGGACACGCTGACGACGGCCGCGTCGTAGCCGGCCATCTGCGCCAGGATGTCGGCGTCCCGGGTCACGAGGTGGCTCTTGGTGACGATGGACACGGGGTTGCGGAATTCGGCCAGGATCTCGAGACAGCGGCGGGTGATGCCCAACCGCGCTTCCACCGGCTGGTAGGGATCCGTGACGCCGCTCAGTGCTACCACACGCGGTTGCCAGCGTGGCGTCATGAGCGCCTGGCGCAGCAGCTCGGGCGCATCCTCCTTCACCAGGATCTTGGATTCGAAGTCCAGACCCGCTGACCACCCCAGATACTCGTGGAACGGGCGGGCATAGCAGTAAATGCAGCCGTGTTCGCAACCGCGGTACGGGTTGACGGCCACATCGAAGCCCACATCCGGGCTGTCGTTCCACGACAGGATCGACCGGCTCGAGTCCCGGAAGAACGACGTCGTCGGTGCCGGCCCCGCCTCGCCCGTCTGTTCACTCTCCCACGCAAACGACAACCGCTCGAACCGATTGCGCGGATTGGCCGACGCGCCGCGTCCAGCCAGGCCGCCGTCGCCGGGCCGGCGCGGCGGGTACACGGGTAGGGGCCGGCGTTCAGGCATGTGTCGCCTGCACGGTGCGTCCTTCAACCGGCGCCCGCCCGCAGGCTCCGTCCGGGGCGACGTTCCCGCCTGCGGCGCACTTACCGCGAAGGACCGGCGGAGGCATAGGAGCGCCGGTCCGGGTGCCCGCCTCAATGGTAGTCATGGGATGGCGCGCGGATGGGCCGGGCCCTGAGCCGACGGAAGCGGCGGGCGAGGACGTTGCGGCCGGCGCCGTCGTGCTCCAGCCGGCCCTCGATGACCAGGAACGGCGACTCGTTGATGAGATCCCGGTTGCTCTGGTAGATGGGCGGCATGACGACGGCGTTGATGAAGCCGTACTCGTCCTCCAGCAGCATGAACACGACGCCCTTCGCGGTGGACGGGTGTTGGCGGGCGACGACGAGGCCGGCGACGACGATGGGCGCGCCGTCAGGCAGCCCGGCAAGGCCGGTGCTGTCGGTGACGCCGGCGTCCCGCAGCCGGGCGCGCAGATGCTCCATGGGGTGCCCGCGCACGCAGATGCCCGTAGCCAGGTAATCCAGGAAGACCAGCTCGTCGTCGTGCAGCTCTTCGGGGTCGAAGGGCAGCCGCCGCGCGGGTGCCAGGGGCAGCGTGTCGCCGGCGGCCCGGAGCGCCTCCCAGGTGGCGCGGCGGCGGCCGGGCTCGAAGGCCTCGAAGGCGCCGGCGCGGGCCAGGTGCAGAGCCTCCGCTCGGGTGAGGTGGGCGCGCCGCACGACATCTTCGACGGACGTGAACGGTCCGTCCGCGCGAGCATCCTGGAGCGCCTGCCTGGCGCGGTCGCCCAGGCCGCGGATGTGGCGCCAGCCTATCCGTAAGGCGGGCGGTGTTCCTCCATGCCGGGATACGCCTGGCATCGCGCCCTCAGCGCCTGGTGGCATCGCGCCCTCAGCGCCTGGTGGCATCGCGCCCTCAGCGCCTGGTGGCATCGCGCCCTCGGCGCCTGG
>JARRJS010000122.1:0-11164 GCA_037388885.1 Gemmatimonadota bacterium | reverse complement strand
GTGGCGGCCGGTTGTCCGGGGCGGAGATCGCCCGCACGGAAGGCTACCACGAAGGCCGCGTGCCGCTGCACACGCTGCGCGCCGACATCGACTACGCCCAGTCGACGGCCCGCACGACGTACGGCACCATCGGCGTGAAGACCTGGATCTTCAAGGGCGAAGTGGTGGAGAATCGGCGGGGACGTACGTATTCGACGGGCACGTGATGGCGCCGCGCGCGGGTGCGCACGGATTTGCCGGGCATGGCTGAGGAGAACGAAGGGCGATAAACGATGCTTGCGCCGAAGCGGATAAAGTACAGAAAGCAGCAGAAAGGCCGGACGCGCGGCCAGGCACAGCGAGGCAACTCGGTGGCGTTCGGGGACTACGGTCTGCAGTCCACGGAGCCGGCCTGGATCACGAACCGCCAGATCGAGGCGGCCCGTGTGGCCATGACGCGCCACATCCAGCGTGGCGGCAAGGTCTGGATCCGGATCTTCCCGGACAAGCCGGTGACCAAGAAGCCGGCGGAGACGCGCATGGGCAAGGGCAAGGGCAACCCGGAGCTGTGGGTCGCCGTGGTCAAGCCGGGCCGCGTGATGTTTGAGCTGCAGGGCATCACGGAAGACATCGCCCGGCGTGCGTTCGAGCTGGCCAGTGCCAAGCTGCCCGTGAAGACGCGCTTCATCACCAGGGACGGCATCGAGGGAGGCGCGTCGTGAAGCCGGAAGACATTCGCGAGCTGACGGAAGACGAGATCGTGGCGCGCATCAACGAAGTGCAGGAGGAGATCTTCCGCCTGCGGTTCCGGGGCGCGACGCAACAGCTGGAGAACCCCAAGCTGCTCCAGACGCTGCGCCGGGATGTTGCACGTATGAAAACGATCCTGCGCGAGCGGGAACTCCAGCAGGCGGAACAGTGATGACGACGACGAGGAACGAGCGCAAGACGCGCGTCGGCTTGTTCGTGAGCGCGAATATGGACAAGTCCGTGGTGGTGGCGGTGCGGGTGATCGAGATCCTCGAGCGGGCCAAGTGAGGCGGCGATGATCCAACAGGAATCGATGCTCAAGATCGCCGACAACTCGGGCGCCAAGCGAGCCAAGTGCATCCGGGTGCTGGGCGGTTCGAGACGACGCTACGCCCGGGTGGGTGACATCGTCGTCGTGGCGGTGAAGGACGCGCTGCCGGACGGCACCGTGAAGAAGGGCGAAGTGGCAAAGGCGGTGGTGGTGCGCACGGCGAAGGAAACACGCCGCAAGGACGGCACCTACATCCGGTTCGACGACAACGCCGCGGTCATCATCAACGACCAGGGCGAGCCGCGGGCGACGCGCATATTCGGGCCGGTGGGACGCGAGCTGCGGGAGAAGCGGTTCATGAAGATCGTGTCCCTCGCGCCGGAGGTGATCTAGATGGCACGACGGCAGTTCGGAATGGGCACGCGTGGCAAGAAGAAGTCCACGCAGCGTGTGAAGATGCGCATCCGCAAGGGCGACCAGGTGCGGGTGATCCGGGGTAATTTCGCGGGCCAGGAAGGCA
This sequence comes from Gemmatimonadota bacterium, assembly GCA_037388885.1. Classification (GTDB taxonomy): domain Bacteria; phylum Gemmatimonadota; class Gemmatimonadetes; order Longimicrobiales; family RSA9; genus JARRJS01. The sequence goes on along the minus strand of JARRJS010000122.1, from coordinate 9,644 downwards.
CGGTCCTGCGGGCGCTGCCCCGGGAGAACCGGGTCGTGGTGGAGGGCATCAACCTGCGCAAGCGGCACACGCGGCCCAGCGACGAGAATCCGGAGGGCGGCATCGTCACGTTCGAGGCGCCGATCCACGCGTCCAACGTCATGCTGCTGGACCCGAAGAGCGACGAGCCCACGCGGGTCCGCATGCGCATCGAAGAGGACGGGACGAAGGAGCGCGTCGCGGTGAAGAGCGGCACGCCCATCCCGAAGACGATCGAGTAGGGCGAGAACGCTCATGAAGCCGAGATTGCAGAAGCACTACGAGGAACGGGTCCGGGCCAGGCTCATGGACGAGTTCCAGATGAAGAATGCGCACCGCGTTCCGAAGCTGGAGAAGATCGTCGTCAACGTGGGCGTGGGCGAGGCGTCGAAGAATCCCAAGCTGCTGGATTCCGTGGTCGAAGAGGTGGGCCGCATCACGGGCCAGAAGCCGGTGGTCACACGGGCGCGCAAGTCGATTTCCAACTTCGCGCTGCGTGCCGGCATGCCCGTCGGCGTGAAGGTCACGCTGCGCCAGGCGCGCATGTACGAGTTCATGGACCGCCTGGTCAACGTGGCGATCCCCCGCATCCGCGACTTCCGCGGCCTGCCCACGCGGGCGTTCGACGGCCGCGGCAACTACACCATGGGGGTACGCGAGCAGATGGTGTTCCCGGAAGTGGACTACGACGAGGTCGAACAGATCCACGGGATGGACATCACGTTCGTGACCACCACCGACAAGGACGACGAGGCCGTCGCGCTGCTGCGGGAGATGGGCATGCCCTTCCGCGGCGAGACGCCGGTGGTCGTGAGCGGCGAAGACATCCCGGGTCCCGAGAACTGACGATATGGCACGAAAAGCACTGATCGAGAAGACGAAGCGGACACCGAAGTACTCCTGCCGTCAGCACAACCGCTGCAGCCGCTGCGGTCGCTCGCGGGCGTATCTACGGAAGTTCGGGATCTGTCGCATCTGCTTCCGGGAGATGGCCCTCAAGGGCGAGATCCCGGGCGTGCGCAAGGCGAGCTGGTGAGGCGCCGCGTCGCGGCGCTCCAGGTTTCCTACAAGTCCGGACACGAACGCCGGATACTATAGGGGCAAGACAAGACCATGATGACCGATCCCATCGCCGACATGCTGGCGCGCATTCGCAACGCGGCACACGCGGGGCACAAGCGCGTCGACATGCCGGTGTCGAAGATGAAGACGGAAGTGGCACGGCTGCTCAAGGAGAACCATTTCGTGCAGGACTACAAGCTCCTGGACGACGGTCGCTTCGGCGTGCTGCGCATCTACCTCAAGTACTATGACGGGCGGCCGGTGATCCGCTCGATGCAGCGCGTGTCCAGGCCGGGCCGCCGGGAGTATGCCAAGGCCAAGGACCTGCCACGGGTCCGCAACGGCCTGGGGATGGCGATCGTTTCCACGTCGCAGGGCCTCCTCTCCGACAAGCAGGCGCGCGAGCGCAAGGTCGGCGGCGAGGTCGTTGCGGTGGTCTGGTAGGGGAGGAGGACGCGATGTCGCGCGTGGGATACAAGCCGATCCCGCTCCCGAAAGGCGTGAGCGTGGAGGTGAAGGGCAACGTCGTGCTGGTGAAGGGCCCGAAGGGCGAGCTGACGCAGAACGTGCGGCCGGAGATCACCGTGACGGTGGAGGACGGCGTCGTCCGGGTGGCGCGCGCTTCCGAGCTGAAACAGCACCGCGCCTACCACGGCCTGACCCGTGCCCTGCTGGCCAACATGGTCGAGGGCGTGACGAACGGGTACAAGCGGGAGCTGGAGATCATCGGCGTGGGCTACCGGGCGGAAAAGCGGGGCAAGAGCCTGGTCCTGAACGTCGGGTACTCGCATTCGGTGGAGTACCCCGAGCCCGAGGGCATCACGTTGACGACGCCGAGCCTGACCTCGGTGGTGGTGGAAGGCATCGACAAGCAGAAGGTTGGTCAGGTCGCAGCGGAGCTGCGGGCTGTCCGGCCGCCGGAGCCCTACAAGGGCAAGGGCATCCGGTACGTGGGCGAGCATGTCCGGCGCAAGGCCGGCAAGACCGGCGCGTAGGTGGGATAGAGCCATGAATCGGAAGAAGGCGAATCGACGGGAGCATCAGCGGCTGCGCCGGCACCGGCGCGTGCGCATGAAGGTGATGGGCACGTCCGTGCGTCCGCGCCTGGTCGTGCACCGCTCGCTGAAGCACATGCAGGGCCATGTCGTGGACGACGCCAGCGGGCGCGTGCTGCTGGGCGTGTCGACGACGGGGCCGGAATTCGCGAAGCTGCGCAAGAAGAAGGACACGACGAAGAAGGACCTGAGCAGTGCGGCGGGCAAGCGCCTGGCGGAGAAGGCGAAGGAAGCAGGCATCGAGGCGGTGGTGTTCGACCGCGGCGGCTACCTGTATCATGGCCGCGTAGCGGCGTTCGCCGACGCCGCCCGCGAGGGCGGCCTCAAGTTCTAAGTTCGCGCGAGCCGAGGAAGAGGGTAGAATGGCGAAGGACCAGCGAGGCGGTGGCCGGCGTGGTCGGGGCGATTCCGACCTGACGGAAAGCGTGATCCATGTGAATCGTGTGGCCAAGGTGGTGAAGGGCGGTCGCCGGTTCTCCTTCACGGCACTCGTCACCGTGGGCGACAAGAAGGGCAAGGTGGGCATCGCCATCGGCAAGGCGAACGAGGTGGCCGAGGCGATCCGCAAGGGCATGGAGCAGGCCCGCAAGTCCATGATCGAGGTGCCGATGGTGGAGGGCACGATCCCTCACGAGATCATCGGCCGGGTCGGGGCAGCGCGTGTGCTCATGAAGCCGGCGGGCCCCGGAACGGGCGTGATCGCCGGCGGCGCCGTGCGGCCCGTCCTGGAAGCGGCCGGTATCCGCGACGTGCTCACGAAGAGCCTGGGATCCAACAATCCCATCAACAGCGCACGGGCCACCATGCGGGGTCTGCAGGAGCTGGTCACGGCGGATCAGGTGGCGCGCGAGCGCGGCATCAGCGTCGAGGAGCTGGGGGTGACGCATGCCTAAGAAGAAGGCGTCCGCGAAGATGCTGGAGATCCGGCAGGTGAGGAGCGGGCTCGGCCGGCCCACCAAGCATCGGGCCACCCTGCGCGCGCTGGGGCTGCGGCATCATCAACAGACGGTCATTCAGAGCGACACGCCCGGCATCCGGGGCATGATCGACCAGGTGTCGCACCTGGTCGAGGTCCGGGAGCTGGAAGGCGAGGAGTAACAGGCGGATGGTGGATCTCAGCAATCTGCGGCGTCCCGAAGGGGCGAACCGTAACCGCAAGCGCCGCGGCCGCGGGCCCGGCTCTGGCACCGGCAAGACGGCAGGCCGCGGCCACAAGGGCCACAAGGCCCGCTCCGGCAACAAGCACAAGGCCTACTTCGAGGGCGGCCAGATGCCGTTGCAGCGGCGCGTGCCGAAGCGCGGCTTCACGCCTCGCTCCCGCACCGTGTGGCAGGTCGTGAACGTCCGGGACCTGGAAGGCCTGGAGGAGAAGACGGTCACGCCGGCCGTCCTGCACGAGCACGGCCTTGCCGACCTCGGCCGCGACGCCGGCATCAAGGTGCTGGGCACCGGCGAGCTGACGCGCAAGATCACCGTGCAGGCGCACGCGTTCAGCGCCGGCGCGCGGGAGAAGATCGAGGCCGCAGGGGGTTCGGTGGAGCTGGTGGAGGACTAGGCCCATGGCGAACCCCATACCGAACCTGTTCAAGGTTCCGGAGCTGAAGGAGAAGATCCTCTTCACGCTCGGGGCCCTGCTCATCTACCGCATCGGCGCCCACATCACGGCGCCCGGCATCAACGTCCAGGCGCTCCAGGCCCAGTTCGGCCAGATGCAGAACACGCTGTTCGGCATCTACGACATGTTCGTGGGCGGGGCGCTGCGACGGGCCACGGTCTTCGCGCTGGGCATCATGCCGTATATCTCCGCCAGCATCATGTTCCAGCTGCTGGCGCCCGTCTTCCCGACCATCGACAAGATGCAGAAGGAGGAGGCGGGTCGTAAGAAGCTCGAGCAGTGGACGCGCTACATGACGGTTGCACTGTCCGCGGTCCAGGGCCTGAGCTACGCCATCTACATGAAGAGCATCCAGGGCGCCGTGCTGAACGCCGGCATGGGGTTCGTGATCACGACCACGCTGGTCCTGACCACCGGCGCCGTGTTCGTCATGTGGCTGGGCGAGCAGATCACCGAGCGCGGCATCGGCAACGGCATGTCGCTGCTGATCTTCTTCTCCATCATCGAGCGCTTCCCGAGCGCCATCCAGAACACGCTGGAAGCGTTGACCACCGGCGTGATGTCGCCGGTGGCGCTGGTGGTGCTGCTGGCCGTCATGATCGGCGTGGTCGCCGGCGTCGTGGCCATGACCATGGCCGCCCGCAAGCTGCCCATCCAGATCCCGCGCAAGGTCGTGGGCCGCGGGCGCATCCGGGAGGGCCAGAAGAGCTTCATCCCGCTGCGCATCAACTCGGCCGGCGTGATGCCCATCATCTTCGCCCAGTCCATCGTGATCGTGCCGGGCACCGTCGCGGCGTTCAGCACGATCCCGTTCCTGCAGCGCATCTCCCAGACGTTCCAGCCGGGGAACTGGGCGTACTACGTCAGCTACGGCATCCTGATCATCTTCTTCACGTACTTCTACACGGCCATCATCTTCAATCCGGTGGACCTGGCCGACAACCTGAAGAAGCAGGGTGCGTTCATCCCCGGCGTCAAGCCGGGCACGCGCACTGCGGAGTATATCGAGTACGTGCTCAGCCGCGTCACGCTGCCGGGCGCGTTCTACCTGGCCCTGATCGCCATGCTGCCGTTCGCCATCTTCGGCGCGCTGCACATCGGACAGCTGTTCTTCTTCGGCGGCACGTCCCTGCTGATCGTGGTCGGTGTAGCGCTGGACACCGTCCAGCAGATGCAGCAGCACCTGTTGCTGCGGCATTACGAGGGGTTCATGAAGAAGGGCCGCGTGCGGTTCCGCGGCCGCCAACGATACATGTGAATGCGGGTTCGAGTTCGCACTCGAACTCGACCGGAGCAATGCCATGAACCTGATCATCCTCGGGGCTCCCGGTGCCGGGAAAGGCACCCAGGGAGCCCTGCTCGCAGAAAGAAAAGGGCTGCGCCAGATCTCGACCGGCGACCTGCTGCGCGACGCGGTACGCAGCGGCACGGAGCTGGGCAAGCAGGCGCAGAAATACATGAACGCCGGTGAGCTGGTCCCGGACGACATCATCCTGGGGCTGGCCCGCGAGGTCATCGGGGACACGCCCGGCGGCTTCATCCTGGACGGCTTTCCGCGCACCATCGCGCAGGCGGAAGCGCTGGACCCGATGCTCGCCGAGCTGGAGCGCCCCCTGGACGGCGTCGTCGTGCTGGACGTGCCCGACGACATCCTGGTCAAGCGCATCAGCGGCCGACGCTCCTGCCCGGACTGCAAGGCGGTCTACAACGTGTATTTCGAACCGCCCGCCACCGAAGGCGTATGCGACAACTGCGGCGCCCAGCTGACCCACCGGGCGGACGACGAACCGGAAACCGTGCGCCGCCGCCTCGAGGTCTACCGCGCCCAGACCGAGCCCCTGATCGCCTACTACGAACGATCCGGCACGCCCGTCCACTACGTCGACGGCCAACAGGGCGTCGAGGCCGTCGCCGACGCCATTGACCACGTGCTGGAGCCGGAACCGGCGTGATCCACCTGAAGAGCGAGTCGGAGATCGAGGCGATCGCACGCGCCGGCACCATCCTGGCCAGCCTGCTGGATGAGATGCCGGCGCACGTGCGCCCGGGCGTCACCACCGGGGAGCTGGACGCCCTCGCCGAGACCTTCATCCGGGACCACGACGGCGCCGAACCCGCCTTCAAGGGCCTCTACGGCTTCCCGGGCAGTATCTGCGCCTCCGTCAACGAGGAGGTCGTGCACGGCATTCCCAGCCCCGACCGCACCCTCCACGAAGGCGACACCATCAGCGTCGACGCCGGCGTCCGCCTCGACGGCTGGTTCGCCGACTCCGCCCGCACCTACCCCGTCGGCGAGATCGACGCCGAGGTGCAGCGCCTGCTGGACGTCACCCGCGAGGCCCTGGACCTGGGCATCCAGCAGGCACGGCCCGGCAACCGCGTCGGCGACATCGGCCACGCCGTCCAGACCGTGGCGGAGGCCGCCGGCTTCACCGTCGTACGTGAGCTCGTCGGACACGGCCTGGGACGCGGGCCCCACGAGGAGCCCCAGATCCCCAACTACGGCCGCCCCGGCCGCGGTCAGCGCCTGGACGTCGGCCTTGTCATCGCCATCGAGCCCATGGTCAACGCCGGCGTCGAGGGCGTCCGCACCCTCGCCGACCGCTGGACCGTAGTCACCCTGGACGCGCGGCGCAGCGCCCACTTCGAACACACCATCGCCGTGACCGCCGACGGTCCGCGCATTCTAACGCCCATCGGGGCTTGATGGGTTTTTAAGGGCTTGGTATATTGAAAAGCTGTTCGGCAAACGAAAGGAAGCGCCATGAAGGTCCGCAGCAGCGTCAAGCCGATGTGTGAGCATTGCCGGGTGGTTCGCCGCCGCGGGGTCGTGCGGGTCATCTGCAAGAAGAACCCGCGACACAAGCAGCGGCAGGGGTAGCGTATGGCTCGCATAGCAGGAGTCGATCTCCCGCGCAACAAGCGCGTGGAAGTGGGGCTCACGTACATCTACGGGATCGGGCATTCGACGGCGAAGCAGATCCTGGAAGAGACGGGCGTGGACCCGTCGCGTCGTGTGCATGAGCTGGACGACGAGGAAGTAAACCGGCTGCGGCGGATGATCGAGAACCAGTACAAGGTGGAGGGCGCGCTGCGGACCGAGGTGTCCATGAACATCAAGCGGCTCATGGACATCGGCTGCTACCGTGGGCTGCGGCATCGCCGCGGGTTGCCGGTGCGGGGCCAGCGTACGCACACGAACGCGCGCACACACAAAGGCCCGCGCCGGGCGATCGCGGGCAAGAAGCGGGCACCGAAGAAGTAGGGCGCGCGGCCGCGTTGCGGCCGTGCTTGCAGGCCGGCTGGCGCTGGGCGCCAGCCTTGCAGGTCGGCGGCGCTGCGCGCCGCCTTGCAGCTTGCCGGGTTCGCGGAGTACGCAGGCTGCCGGTTGAGCACAACCGGATCATGCGTACGCCGCGAAGCACGCTCCGGGGCGTACGCCGGTGCGGCGGGCGCTCAACGAACAACAAGCGTACCCCGGGAAGCCAGGAGCTGCTACCTGCAAGCGGCCCGAAGGGCCACGCCCTGCTACCTCCGAACGAAGTGAGGACGATGGCGAATCCGAAGAAGGGGCGCACGAAGCGCACCCGCAAGCAGGTAGAAGCCGAAGGGATCGCGCACGTCAAGGCGACCTTCAACAATACCCTGGTGACCATCACGGACATTCAGGGCAACGTCGTGGTGTGGGGCAGCGCCGGGAAGTCCGGCTTCAAGGGCTCCAAGAAGTCGACGACGTTCGCGGCGACGGTCTCCGCGGAGGCGGTGGGCCGCGAGGCCGTGAACCTGGGTGTGAAGCGGGTGCACGTGCGCGTGCAGGGGCCCGGCAGCGGGCGGGAGTCCGCGATCCAGGCTCTGGCGGCGGCAGGCCTGCAGGTGAAGTCGATCCGCGACGTGACGCCGATCCCGCACAACGGCTGCCGGCCCCCGAAGAAGCGCAGGGTGTAGCCGCCACCCCTCCACGCCGCCCCGACGGGGCGAGCCGCCACCCCTCCGCGCCGCCCCGACGGGGCGATAGGGAGACTGGGGGAGGAGAGAGCCGCCACCCGGCCGCGTCCCCCCGACGGGGCGATAGGGAGACGGGGGGAGGAGAGCGCGGGCGAGGGATGTTTGGGGCGGAAGGCGGGCTTCGCAGTGAAGGCAAGGTTGGCGGGACGCTGAAGCAGCGAGTGGAGTTGGATGTGGTGGTCGGGTGGTGGGCACGGAGCGTGCTGTGACGCCGGGTATCGGCCCGGCCGGAATCGTCGCCCCGTCTCCCAGTCACCTTGGTGGGGGAGGGTGGTGGCAGGGTGGGTCTCCCACTCGGGGTGGGAGGAAGTGGGGCGGAAGGCGGGTGGGTGGAAGGGAAGGGATGTAAACCGCCGCAACCGTCGGGCGGGCCGAAGTCCCGAAGCGAAACGCACAAACGAGACAGGAGTAGGCGGTTCGAATGGGTCGTTACACCGGTCCGGTCTGCAAGCTCTGCCGCCGCGAGGGGCAGAAGCTTTTTTTGAAGGGCACCAAGTGCTACACCGAGAAGTGCCCCGTCGAGCGACGCAACTATGCGCCGGGCCAGCACGGGCTGGCGCAGGCGCGGCGTCGCCGGATGTCGGATTACGCGCTGCAGCTCCGCGAGAAGCAGAAGGTGAAGCGGATCTACGGCGTGTCGGAGCACTATTTCAAGAACCTGTTCGAGCGTGCGGCGAAGCAGCCGGGCGTGACGGGTGAGAACCTGCTGGTGGCCCTCGAGGCGCGCCTGGACAACGTACTCTATCGGCTGGGCTTCGCGGAGAGCCGAAAGCAGGCGCGGCAGCTGGTCCGGCATCGCCACGTGGAGGTGAACGGGCGCACGGTGGACGTGCCGAGCTATCAGGTGGGTCCCGGGGACGAGGTGCGGATGCGGGAACGGTCGCACAACCTCGTACCGGTGCAGGCGGCGCTGGAATCGAAGACGCGGCCGGACGTGGTGCGCTGGTTGGCGGTGGACAAGGACTCGCTGACCGGGCGGAGCGGCGGCCTTGGGCCGCCGCAGGACCGCGGCGCTGCGCGCCGCGTAGGACGGTGGCGCTGGGCGCGCCACCTAGGACCGCGGCGCTTCCGCGCCACCCGGAACGGCGGCGCTTTGCGCCGCCTGGGGGCGCGTCCTGAGAGGTTGATAAGGAGGATATGGTGGAACTGGATCTGACCGGCTTGGTGTTACCGCAGCGTGTGGAGGCGCTGGAGCGCTCGGAGGACGGGCGCTCGGCCCAGTTCATTCTGGCGCCGTTGGAGCGTGGGTTCGGGCAGACGCTGGGCAACACCGTGCGCAGGATCGTGTTGTCGTCGTTGCCTGGCGCGGCCGTGTGGGCGTTCCGGATGGACGGTGTGGTGCACGAGCACCAGACGGTGGCGGGGGTGGTGGAGGATGTGCACCAGATCATCCAGAATCTGAAGTCGCTGGTCCTGAGTCTGTCGGAGGACACGACGGACGCGGTGCTGGAGCTGAAGGCGACGAAGGCGGGGCCGGTGACGGCGGCCGCTATCGCGAAGACGGGCCCGGTGGAGATCCAGACGCCGGAGCACCACCTGTTCACGTTGCAGGAGGATCGCGAGGTGAACATGTGGCTCCACGTGAACAAGGGGCGGGGCTTCGTGCCGGCGGAGCAGCACGAGCTGCCGAAGGGGAGCCCGGTGGACCTGGTGCGCATCGACTCCATCTACAACCCGGTCCTGCGGGCCAACTTCACGGTGGAAGAGACGCGTGTAGGGCAGCGCACGGACTTCGATCGGCTGACGCTATTCATCGAGACGAACGGCAGCTTGCTGCCGGAAGATGCGGTGGCATACGCGGCGGACCTGGCGCGAACGCATCTGGAGTATATGTTGCGCTTCGGCGAGTCGGCCGAGCCGCAGCCGCCGGTGCCCGGCGCGATCCAGGT
>JARRJS010000121.1:0-9451 GCA_037388885.1 Gemmatimonadota bacterium | reverse complement strand
ACGTCAGGAAGACCTCCTCTCCCGGGCGCACCCGGGAGAACCATGCCCGTCCCTGCTGGACGTTGGCGGAGAGGTTCCGGTGAGTCAGCATGGTCCCCTTCGACACGCCCGTGGTCCCGCCGGTGTACTGCAACACCGCCACGTGGTCGAGCGTGATGGCAACCGGCGGCGGGGCAGGCGGGTTGTCGGCGATCAGGTCGCGAAAGAAGTGGACCCGCTCCTCCCGCGGCACTTTCACGTACTGCCCCCGCTTGCGGAGCTTGAAGGGCGCGAGCCAGCTGAGCGGGAACGGGAGGTAGTCGGGGATGGACGTCACGACCACGTGCTCGACCCCCGTCCGGTCCACAATCCCCCGCAGGCGGTTGCGCCACAGGAAATCCACCGTAACCACCACGGAGACGTCAGCATCGTTGAACTGGTGCTCGACCTCTCGCTCCACATAGAGCGGGTTGGTGTTGACGACCTGCGCGCCCAGGCGCAGCGTGGCGAAAAAGGCGATCACCGCCTGCGGCAGGTTCGGCATCCAGAGCGCGACCCGGCTGTCCCTCGTCACGCCAAGCCCGGCCAGCCCCGTGGCAAAGCGGTCGACCTGCTCCCTCAGATCAGCGTAGGTGAGGGTCTTCCCTTTCAGCGTGAGGGCCGGGCGATCCGGCCACGTGTCCGCCGAAGCGTCGAGGAAATCGAGGAGGTTCCTCTCCTCGAGCTCCAGGTCGGGCGGAACCCCGTCGTCGTAGTGTCGGGTCCAGATCCGGTCCATGGTCCGCCTCCTTCCGAGTCGGATGTCCCATCCCCGACTTCCATCCCCGACTTCAACCCCGTTTCAGCAACATGTCCCCGACGCGCATGGTGAATCCGCCTCCCGCTGCCTGCGCCAGGAGACGCCCCAGCAGGTCGCTCCGGTCGGCTCCTGCCATCAGGCTGGCAAAGGGCGGCAGCTCGACCACCACCCGGACCACGTCGTCGTCCGCCTCCACCATTGCGTCCACGTGCTCCGCCAACAGCCGCCGCATCGGCTCGTTGCAGGCCAGGATCTCGCCCCGGAACCGAGTCACGCCCCGCTCGCGGGCCGCCGCCGCCAGCCGTCGCAGCAGGAGTGAGCCGAGCCCCCGGCGCTGCACGGCGTCCACCACCGTAACCGCCACCTCGGCCACCTCCGGTTCGTCCGGAAGCCGGGCGAACCGGGCGACCCCGAGCCCTTCCAACTCGCCGTCGGGGTCCTTTCGGATCGCCCCGATGGCGAAGCGGTCCACTTCGTCCAGCGTGGTCAGCGCATCCAGCTCAGCCTCCGATAGCTCTGCCCTCCCACCCATGAAGCGCATGTACCGACTTTCGGAGGAGAGCCGGTCGAAGCCGCGACGCAGCAGCTCCCGGTCCTCCCGCCTCACCACACGGAGCAGGACGCGGCAGCCGTCCGCCAACTCCGCCTCCTCCCGGTAGCGCTCGTCGAAGTGGTAGTCGCCTGCAATCATCCTCACCAGGGGCCGAAGGGGCGCGTGGATAGAGGAGTAGTCATCATTCACCGGCGGATCGAGTCTCGGCAAGGGTCGCGCGCGCGCCCGCCGCTTCTCTTCCGCGCCCGTTCCCCACGTAGTAATGTGGCATGACAGGATCATGGAGACTCACGCCGGACCCCTTCAGGAAGACTTCGTGGCTCCCTCCGCCGGTTCATGCACAGGCCTCGCCGGGCGTGGGCGCCCCGCCCTCACGGGGTTCGTGCCCCCCACCCTCGTCGCGCCCGCGCGTTCTGCACTCGCCCGATTCGCCGTGCTGCTGCTGATCCTCCCGATGCCGTTGGCCTCCTGCCAGCCCGAGCAGCGAAGTGTCGCGGTCGTGCCGGACACCCTCGCCGGCTTCCGGCTGAGCGAGTCGCTCCCGGACCTCCGCACCGGGCTCGGCGATGCGGCGGCCGCGCTGCACTGCTACCGGCAGGTCGACGGCATCCACACCGGCTGCCGGCTCGCCGCCTCGGCGTCGCCCCACCCGTTCGGAACGGTGAGCCTCGACCTGGAAAACGGGCGCGTCACGGACATCGTCGCCACGCTGGGCGGCGAGTGGGCCACCGCCGAGCCGGATACTATCTTTGCCCGGTTCGCCGCGCTGTATGGCGTGGACCCGGACACGGTCGTGCACGACACCCTGGTGGCGTCCGCCACGTGGTTCGATCCCGCCGGCGTGCGCAACGCGAGCGTCGTGTGCCTGTTCCTGGGCGAGAGGACGTGCAGCATCGCGCTCCGGCCCGGAACCATCAAGGCGGCCGACGCCCGTACCGATTCGACCTGGGCCGCGCGCAGCGCAAAGCGGGATTCGGCGCGCGCGGGCGCCGTGGTCACGGTCCGGCCCCAGGAGCTGGACATGCTCGCGGGCGACCTGACCGGGCTCCACGTGCGGCTGGAGAAGGTCCGGGTCCTGGAGCCCGTGCTGCGGGATTTCCTGGGCGGACCCTACTGGCTCGTGACGGATGATTACGGCGGAGGCGGGGCCGTCTTCACGAACTGTCCCGGGACGCGGCTCCGGCCCGGACGGGTCCTCCGCATCCGGGGGACCATCCGGTCCTACGACGCCGCCCGGCGGAGGTTCCCGGCGCTGGACGCCTACCCCAACGGCCTCTGGCTCGACCCGGACTCCTGCGTCGCCGTCCGGTAGGATCGCAAAACGGGTCGTTCGCCGGTGGAGTCCGTATGCCGCGGCGCTACTCGGCGTTTGCCCTTCAGATGGTGCGCGACAGCGCCATGCACACCACCGTCACCGCCAGCAGCCACGCCACCCATTTGCCCGCCAAGGCCGCCCGCGCGGACGCCGCCATGGCCTGGCCCATCAGGGCATTGCGCTCCGGACCTTCCGGCGCCGCCTGTGCCTGGCCCGCCAGCGCCCCGGCCCGCAGCGCCGCGGGGCGCATGGCCAGCGGGCCAAGCAGGAACGCCACCAGCGCCGTCACCGCCCCCACCGTGATCGCCATGCCCCGGTGCGTCAGGAACCAGCCGCCTGCGAAGTGGCCCGAGGTCCACCACATGAGCGCCAGCCCCGATAGCACCACCAGCGCCCCGATCACCGGGAAAAAGGTGAGCTGGCCCCGCTTCACCAGCTCCTGCATGACCCGGCCACCCGCGGGCCCCGCCGCCACGATGCTCGGCGTCAGGAACAGGAGCAGATAGAAGGCGGTTCCCGCCCAGAACACGCCCAGAAAGATGTGGATGAGACGCAACAGCGTGATCAGGACCATCCCGGTCTCCTGCGCGGCTACCCGCGCGGCGGCGTGCACCCCCCCGACACGAGGGCTGCACCGGCTCGTTGTGTGATACGGGGAATTGGAAAGACGCTACTATATGCACCGACACCGCCGTTCACACAAGCCAGCGCCCGGACCTCGCTGCCCGTTCCACGGTTGATTTGCCACACGTTTCTGTTATATTACACATATGTGTGACAAAAAAGCCGAGGTCATGTACCTGGACCGCGAGCAGATGCGGCTGCTCGCCGATCCCATCAGGCAGCGAGTGCTCAAGTTATTGGGAACAAAAGAGATGAGCACGTCGGGCCTGGCGGATACGCTGGGCGACCAAGCCCCGCGCAACCTCTACTACCACGTCCATCGGCTGCTTTCGGCCGGGCTGATCCGGCTGGTGCGCACCGAGCCCCGTCGCGGCACGGTGGAAAAGTTCTACGAGGCGGTGGCCAAGGTCTTCACGGTGAAGCCGGAGCTCGTCGTGACCATGGCGGACGACCAGGCGGTCCAGAACGACATCGTGGCCGCGGCGCGCCGGGTGGTGGAGGACACGCTGCACCAGTTCGCGACCAGCGTCGCGCGCGGACTCTTTGCCGAAGCGCTCCGCCGGGTGCCACCGACGATTGCCGGGATCACGATCCGCGCGCGGGAAGACCGGCTTCGGGACATTGGCGTCCGCCTTCGCCGCTGGATCGCGGACGTGTCGCGTGAGGAAGGCGAGACCCCGGGGATCGAGTACACCGGGCTCGTGATGTTCTTCCCCACCGAGCTGGGGCCGACGACGGACGCCACTCCTCCAACCGATACGGACGCAGCATGACCGCCAAGCGCCTCTTCAACCGTGACTTCGTGCTCCTCTGGCAGGGCCAGCTGGTGAGCCAGATCGGCAACCAGGCCCACATGATCGCCCTCATGTTCTGGATTCTCCAGACAACGCGATCGGCGAGCCTCATGGGGCTGCTCGGCATGAGCGCCGCTCTGCCCGGGGTGCTGCTGGCGCCCCTCGGCGGGGCGATCGCGGATCGCCACTCGCGCAAGGGCATCCTCGTCGCCGCCGACCTGGTCCGCGGGGTCGCCGTGCTGCTCCTCGCCACGCTTCTGTTCACCCACGGCTCCGAGACGCGCCTCATCGTGGCGGCCCTGTTCGTGACGGCCGTCGTGATCGGCATCATGGGCGCGGTGTTCAGGCCGGCCGTCGGCGCCGCGATTCCGGACCTCGTGCCCGCCACCCGTGTGCAGGCGGCCAACTCGCTGACGCAGCTGTCCTCCCAGAGCTCGCAGTTCGTCGGTCAGGCGGTCGGCGGCGTCCTGTTCCGCGTCCTCGGGGCGCCGATGTTGTTTCTCGTCGACGGGATCTCCTACGTGCTGTCCGCCGGATCCGAGACGTTCATCCGCATTCCCCAGCGCCTGCCGGCGGCGCGGCCGGGACTGAGGGCCGTGGCGCGCGGGTATCTGGCGGACACCGGGGAAGGCCTGCGCTGGATCTGGCAGCGCACGGGCATGCGGACCTTCATCTTCACCACCACCGCCATCAACTTCCTGTTCATGCCCATCGCCGTGCTGCTCCCGTTCTACGTCACCGACGTGCTGGGCAAGGGCGCCGCGTGGTACGGCTTCCTGCTGGCGGCGTTGAGCCTGGGCTCCATCGTCGGCCTTCTCCTCACCGGGAGCATCCGCCTTGCCGGGCATGGTCGCGCCCGAGCCCTCGGCGCCGCCCTGTTTCTCACCGCCCTTTCCATGGGCGGGCTCGGCTTGGTGCAGGCATCGGCCGTCGCGCTCGTGCTGATGTTCGTGGCCGGACTGCTGGCGGCGGTGATCAACGTGACGGTGCTCACCCTGCTCCAGCTCGCCACGCCCCAGGAGCTTCGGGGACGCGTCATGGGTCTCGTCATGGCGCTGGCCGGCGCGGCCACGCCGCTGGGCATGGCCATCGGCGGTGTCCTCGGCGATCTCACGGGAAAGGCGATTCCCGCCATCTACATGGGCGTCGGCACGGCGGCAGCCGCGACCGCGGCGGGGGCGTTCCTGGTGCCGGCCTTCCGGGAGTTCCTGGCAAGCGAGGGAAGCAGCTGAGTCACGCGGCTCCCTCGAGCCCCATGGTCCCGGCCGGTTGACGATCTGGAGCTGGTCAAGCCGCAGCTGTCACCGCAGGCCACGGTTGCCCGGCGCATGTGCGGCCGGCAATTTGTTGGAGTGCCAACAGTGCCAGTCCGCCGTTCCCCGGTCGCCGGCCAGCCGCCGGGTACGCACGACTGGCACTCCAGCAGCGCCGGATTTCCAGGCCCTCCCGCCGGCTGACGAGGCGCGATCATGTCCCGACTCCAGCGTCTGATCACCGAAATCCATCGTCGCTCCCTCTGGCAGGTCCTCGGCATCTACGCAGTGGCCTCGTGGGCGATCTACCAGGTGGTCCTTGGGTTGTACGAAGGCATCGGTCTTCCGGGTTTCGTGCCGAAGACGACGCTGGCCCTGCTCCTGGTGTTCCTGCCGGTCGTCCTGGCCACTGCCTTCGTGCAGGAGGGCGGCCCACGGCGTGGCCGCGCGGATGACACGGTGACCGAGGGGCCGGAAGACCCACCTCGGCCCGCCGACGCCGAAACGCCGAAGCCGAAAACGGGGCTGTTCACCTGGAACCGGGCCATCACCCTGGGCGTGCTCGCATTCGCCCTGCTGGGTCTGGCGACGACGGGCGTCATGGGAATGCGGCTGCTGGGCATCGGTCCGGCGGCCACGCTGATCTCTTCGGGTGTGCTGGAGGAGCGGGAACCGGTTTTGCTGGCGGACCTGGAGGCGCCGTCCGGGGATTCGCTGCTCGCCGCCGCTCTCACGGAAGCGCTTCGGGTGGACCTGGAGCAGTCGCCTGCGGTGCGGCTGGTACCCGGACCGTCCGTCCAGGAAGCGCTCCGGCGGATGCGGCGGGACCCGTCGTCACGCCTGACCCCGGCCCTCGCCCGCGAGGTCGCCCTGCGGGAAGGCGTCCGGGCGCTGGTCGTGGGCGAGGTGCTGCCCGCGGGCAAGCGCTACGTGGTCGCGGCGCGCGTAGCCACACCGGACGGCGAAGTCCTCGCCTCCGACCGCCAGTCGGCCGGCGACGATGGGCTGATCGAGGCGGTGGACCGCCTGTCCAGCAAGCTCCGCAATCGGATCGGGGAGTCCCTGCAGTCCCTCCATTCCACCCAACCCCTCGCCAGGGTGACCACCGGTTCGCTGGACGCTCTGCGGAAGTATACCCAGGGCGTCCGGGCCTTCGAGACCGATGCCGACACGCGGAAGGCCATCCGGCTCCTGCGGGAAGCGGTCGCGCTCGACTCCGCCTTCACCATGGCCTGGCGAAAGCTGGGCGCTGCGTATCAGAACCGTGGCGGCCCTGCGGGAAGGGACAGCATGCGCGTGGCGCTCACGCACGCCTTCCGGCACAGGGACCGATCGACCGACCGGGAACGGTACCTCACGGAGGGCAGCTACTACCAGTTCGTCGCCAATGACCCGGAGAAGGCCATCGTCGCCCTGGAGATGGTGCTGGACCTCGGGAGCGAAGATGCCATCGCGTTGCACAACCTCGCGCTGCTGTACAGTGCCAGCGGCAACTGGGACCGCGCAGCGGAGCTTCAGGCCCGCAGCCTGGCCTTCCGTTCCCGGTCGGGCGTAGCGTGGCGAAATTATGCGTCCTACCTCGTTCGCCTCCGGCGCTTCGACGACGCCGCTGCGGCTCTCGACGACTACGAGCGAGCGCACCCCGACCACTACCAGATCCCTCTCTACAGCGGCTACCTCGCCGCCGTCCGCTTCGATTATGCCACGGCGGAAGCCGAGTTCAAGAAGGTGCGCGGATTCACCGGCCACGAGCACGGGGCGGACGCAGCTCTCTGGGCCGTCGCCACCGTCCAGGGCCGGTACCGGGACGCGTCGGCAGTCTCCGGCGAGGAGGGTGAATCCCCCGCCGCACGCCGGGTCGTGGAAGCCTTCTTCCGCCTGGCGCATCTCCAGGACCCGGATGGCGCCCGACGGTTGCTCCGGGACGTTTCGACCGAAGATCTCACCGCGCTCCGACCGCCCGGTTCCGTCTGGGCCCTCGCCGTCGGCGCCGCAGCGGGTGTCGGTTCCATCGAGCAGGCCGATGCGTTCCTGAAAGCGTGGGAGACCGACGACCCAGGCGCCTTCGACCCACCGGTCGTCTCCCTCGTCTGGGCGCGCAGCGAACTTGCCCTCGCCAGGGATGACCCCGAGACCAACATCCGGCGCCTCCGCCCTCTCGTCGCGGAGGGCGACTGCGCCTACTGCACCGTCCACCTCGCCCGGGCGTTCGAGGCGGCGGGGATTCCCGACTCGGCGATGGCAGCGTACGAGCGTTACATCGACCTTCCCCATCCTGGCCTCACGAGGATCATCGAGGACCAGATCCACCTCCCCTGGACGCTCCAGCGCCTCGCCGTTCTACACGAGGACGCCGGCCACCTCGCGCGCGCCGCACACTACTACGCGTGGCTGGTCGATCTCTGGAAAAACGCCGACCCCATGCTCCAGCCTCGCGTGGATGCCGCCCGGGATGCGTTGGAGCGGATCTCGGCCGAAGGAACCTAGAACGCGAACACGACCACCTGGAGCGCGTTCGTCACGTAGTGGGCGAGGATCAACGGGACAACGCGACCAAATTTCAGGTAGTAGAGACCCATGATCAGGCCGAACACTGCGGCCCAGGCTATGTGCACCGGGCCCTGGTAGAGGTGGACGGACCCGAACAAGCAGGCGGAAACGAACACGGCGGCCAACCTGGCAGGGACGGAAGGCCACACCTTCCACAAGCGGCTCAGGAGGAAGGCCCGGATCAATTCCTCCGAGGCTGCGCCCATGGGTATCAACAGTCCCACGAACAGAATCAGCAGTCCGGAGTTGCCGGCCAGCTCGGCGAAAAGAGCCGCGACGCTGGGGTTGGAGGAGGCCTCCGTGAGCAGTGCGGAGAGCAAGGGGATGGCGACAACGTTGGCGACAATGATCACCGGAGCAAGGAGGAGTCCGGCAACCAGATCCGCCGCCAGCCTGCCCGACGCCAGATTGAGGGCGCGCGGATACTCTCCGCAGAGGAACCGCAGCAGCAGGAAGGCGACCACAATGGCCAGCGGGGAAACCACCCCGAGGTAGACGATGAATCCCCACACCGGGATCGACAGATCATGTCGGAGCTGCAGTATCACCGCACCCGAGTAGAGCGGGAGGACGCCAAGCACAGCGGCCAACAGCTGTGCTCGCGCTCCGCTCTGCCACGGTCTGGGGAGGCCGGGTCCCTCTCCACGTGTCGAACGCATCTCACCTCCTTCACCCCATCTCGGTGCACCGGCGAGATGGCAAAGCAACCCGGCAGGATCAGCCCAGCTTCGCCAGCACGCGCTCCGCCACGGCTTTCCCTACGGCTGAACACGCGGCGGCCCGCGCTTCGCCCACCATGTCGTAGGTGAGGGGCTCGCCCGCCGCCAGCAGCTCGATGACGGCGGCCTCGACGGCGTCGGCGCCCCGCTGCAGCTCCGGATCCCCCTTCTGTTCGGACAGCCAGGCGAGTCCCTCGCGCGTGGCCAGGATCATGGCGAGCGGGTTCGCCTCGTCCTTGCCCGCGTGTTTGGGTGCGGAGCCGTGGATCGGCTCGAACATGCCATGGTGGTCCCCGACGTTGGCGCCCACGGCCAGGCCCATCCCACCCTGGAGCACGCTCGCCAGGTCCGTGACGATGTCGCCGAACATGTTGGTGGTGACGCCCACGTCGTACCACTCGGGCTTCTGGATCAGCCACTGGGTGAACGCGTCGACGATGGCCGTGTCCTTCTCGATGTCGGGGTACTCCTGGCCCACCTCGTGGAAGATCCGGACGAACATGCGGCAGCCGTCGAGCACGTTGTCCTTGGCGATGCAGGTGACGCGCTTGACGCCGTCTACGGGGGCTCCGTCGCGGCGCCGGGCCAGCTCGAAGGCCTTGCGGATGACGCGCTCGGAACCCTTCCGCGTGATGATCCGGGAATCAACGGCGACCTCTTCGGCCCCAGCCCGGCTGAGGATGCCCCCCACGCCGGCGTAGAGGCCCTCCGTGTTCTCCCGGACCAGGACCATGTCCACCTTCGCCGGATCCCACACCCGCACCGGCTCCCCATGAATCTTGTGGTTCACCCCCTCGTAGAGCTTCACCGGCCGAACGTTGGCGTACAGGTCCAGGGCGGCCCGCGTGCCGATGACCGGGCTCCA
>JARRJS010000120.1:0-14448 GCA_037388885.1 Gemmatimonadota bacterium | reverse complement strand
ACGAGCTGCCCGGCATCGACGTGGCCGGGGACCACATCCGGATCGGCGCCGACGAGACCCTGCACGACGTGGCCACCCACCCGCTGGTCCTGCGCCACCTCCCGTCGCTGGCGCAGGCCGCCGGCAACGTCGCCGGGCCGCAGCTGCGCAACATGGGCACGATCGGCGGGAACCTGTGCCTCGACACGCGCTGCACGTACTACAACCAGACCCCGTTCTGGCGGCAGGCGCTGGGCTACTGCCTGAAGAAGGACGGCGACGTCTGCCACGTGACCAAGGTGGGCCGCAAGTGCGTCGCCGCCCACTCCGCCGACACGCCGCCCGTGCTCTGGAGCCTCGGCGCCGCCGTCGACCTTGCCGGTCGCCGCGGCCGCCGCAGCGTGCCCGTGGCCCAGTACTTCATCGCCGACGGCATCTGGAACAGCGTGCGCGAGCACGACGAGCTCGTCGTCGCCGTCCGCGTTCCCCTCCCGGGGCCCGGCCTGCGCACCGCGTTCCGCAAGCTGCGCCAGCGCAACGCCATCGATTTTCCCCTGCTCAACGTCGCCGTGGCGGCCGAGCTGGAAGACGACGTCGTGCAGGACATGCGCGTGGTCGTCTCCGCCCTCGGCTCGCGCCCGCGCGCCATCACCGGCCTGGCCGACATCGCGGCCGGCCGGCCCCTGTCCGACGACATGGTCGAAGCCGTTGCCCAGCGCGCTTTCCAGCAGTGCCATCCGCTCACGAATATCATCGTGGACGTGGACTGGCGGAGAGCGATGGTGGCCGTGCAGGTGCGCAGGGCCTTGCGGGCGCTTTCGTAGGGCCGAAGTCACGGCGCATGGCGAGCGCGCCTTCGTGCGGCTGATGCTCGTGAGCCTGGCCGGTTGACGGGGAGACTTGCGGGGTCGGCGTTGCCGGGGCTGGTCCGTTTGCCTGCGGGGCTGGTGTTCAGGGGCCTGGCAAGGTGACAGGGAGACTTGCAGCGCTGCCGTTGCCGAGACTGGTCGGGGCATGTGCCAGGCCGGTGTCGGGGGGTACTGGTTGGAGGAGGGGGGATAAGGGGCGTTCGTGGTGCGCTGGCTCCCGGGCGAAGCAAAGGCAGGCGACCTCGGCCCGCCAAGTCTTCCTGTCTCCCTTTCAGTCAGCCAGCGCTCCGCGACCGTCGCGGCACGCCCCGGCCCGCCAGGCTCCATGACTTCAGCCCGGCAGGTCTCCCCTTCAGCCGGCCAGCCCCAGCGCCAGCAGCCTGTCCAAAGCCCTGGCCAGCCTCCGCGACCCCGGCCCGACAGGTCTCCCCCTCAGCCACCCAGCCCCGTCCGGCATTGCGTCACCAACCGGCCGGCCAGCCCCCAAGCCCCAGCCTGGCAAGCGCCTAGCCGTGATCATGGCGTGGCCGGCTGACATTGATCAGCCCCACCGCCCCGATGATGATGGCGGCGGCGATGAGGGTGCGGAGCGTCACGGTCTCTCCGGCCAGCAGCCAACCCAGGAAGACGGCGATGACGGGATTCACGTACGCGTACGTGGAGACCACGGCCGGAGGCGCGACGCGCAGGAGCCAGACGTAGCTGGAGTAGGCGACGATGGAGCCGAACAAAACGAGGTAGGTCACCGCCAGCACGGAACGGGCGGAGACGTCGTGCACAGCCACGCGGCTGGCTTCCCCCGAGAGCAGCCCCGCCAGCATGAGGACGGTGCCGCCGACGAGCATCTGCATGCCGACGCCCAGCAGTGGCGAATCCGGCCGGGGCAGACCGCGGGAAAGCAGCGAACCGGTGGCCCAGCATAGGGTCCCGACGGCCAACGCGGCCACGCCGAGGGCGCTGCCGGCGCCCTGCACGACGTGACCCGGCCCGATCAGCAACGCGAGCCCGGCAAAGCCCACAGCGATGCCGACCCACACGCTTGCGGCCGGCCGCCGTCCGCCGGGCCGAAGCCAGTCCAGCAGCACCATCCAGAACGGCACCATGGCGACCAAGAGTGCCGTGGCCCCTGATGCGACGTGCTGCTCGGCCCAGGTCACCGCGCCGTTTCCACCCATCAGCAGCAGGGTGCCGACGATGGCCGCGCCGCGCCAATGGGCGCGGGTCGGCCGCGTCGCGCCCCGGCTCCGGGCGAAGACGTAGAGCAGCACGCCGGCGATGAGGAAGCGCCCGCCCGCCATGATGAACGGCGGCAGCGTCTCGATGGCGAAGCGGATCGCCAGGTACGTCGACCCCCAGATCAGGTAGATGGCGCCGAGGGCGAGACCCTTCCGCCCCACCCACCCGTCCATGCCGCCCTCGCCGCCCCTCTGCTCAACCACCCCGCCACCACGCCGCCCCCGCCCACCCCGACGGGGAGACAGGGAGACGGGGGGACGGGGAGAGCCTGCAGGTGCGTCGATCCCGGCAGCCGGCCGGCTTCCGTGCGCTGCAGCCTCCGGAACGTCGCATACGCCGGGAGCCCGGCTCTCGCCGGCGCTCCCACTCTCCCTGTCGCCCCGTCTCCCGCTCAACGTCCAGGCTCCTTCAGCATCGTGCCCTTGAGCGGCCGGCCAGGCTCCGCGGCCCCAGCACTGCTCACGATCCTTGCCCGTTTCCTGACCGGGCACGGACCCCTTCCCACGCCAGCATCGCCTGCTTGCGCACACTCCCCCATCGGTACCCGGTCACGGCGCCGGTCTTCCGGATGACGCGGTGGCAGGGAATGAGGTAGCCGACGTTGTTGCGGGCGATGGCGCCGGCGACGGCCCGGGTCGAGCGAGGGCGGCGGATGGCGCGCGCGATGTCGTCGTAGGCCGCCACGGCGCCCTCCGGGATGCGCAGCAGCGCCTGCCAGACCTGGAGCTGGAAATTGGTGCCGCGCACATGGAGCACCATGCGCGGGTCGTCGGCGTGGTCACAGATGCGTCGCACGACGTCGGCGGCCCCGGCGTCGTCGTCCACAAAGCGTGCTCGGGGCCAGGCGGCGGCAAGGGCCGTGAGGGCCGCGTCGTGGTCGTCGTCCACGAACGACAGGTGGCAGATGCCGCGGTCGGTTCGACCGATGAGGCACTCGCCGAACGGCGTCTCGGCGAAGCCGCGCCGGATCACCGGCGGGCCGCCGCTGCGGTACTCGCCCGGCGTCACGCCCTCGATGGTGACGAACAGGTCATGCAGGCGTCCGGGCCCCGACAGCCCGGCCTCGAAGCTGGCACGCAGTACCGGGCGCGACTCGTCGAGTCGCTGCTTGGCGTCGGCCAGCGTCAGCATCTGCAGGAACCGCTTGGGCGTCGTGCCGGCCCAGGCCCTGAACAGCCGCTGAAAATGGAACTCGCTGAGCCCCACGGCCTTCGCCGCGTCCGCCAGTGTCGGCTGCTCCCGCGCATGCTCGTCCAGATAGCGGATCGCCGTGGCGATCCGATCGTAATCATGTGCCGCCATACCGTTCTTCCGGGTGAGGGAGTCTGCACGGGCGAATAGTAGCGCAGCGCGAATGCGTGGGCGACCCGGATCTTGCGGGGCGCGGAGGTGGAGGCTGGCGGGCGATTCGTCCGGGCTGGGTCGGCCGAGCCTGGCTGGTCGAACGCGCCTGGACAGAGAGGGGGAGACACGAGGGGCTACCGTTTTGGAGGCTGGCCCGGATTTCGAGCAGGCTGCTGCTTCCGAGCCTGGACACGGAGGGGGAGACGGGGCGACGGGGAGGGCCGGTGGTAGCGGGGTTCGCGGGGTGGAGGCGACGGTCGAGCCGGCGTTGCGCCCGGCGTGCTCGCGCCGTGCGTTGCGCGTGCGCCTGCCGGCGCTCCCCGTCTCCCTTTCGCCGGCCAAGCTGGGAAACAACCGCCTGTCCACCATTCGGGCCAGGCTCAACAACCTCAGCCTGACAGGTCTCCCTTACAATGTGCAAGCTCAGAAGCAGCAACCCCGCCGTCGCGCAGCCAGGCCCAGCATCCTTGTCCCAACGGGTCTCCCTGTCCCTGTCCATGCCCGGAAGGGCCAGCCTGACCACCATCCAGGCCGGGCTCGGCAAATCCGGCCCCGCAGGTCTCCCCGTCACGGTCCAGGTGCTGCCCACCAGCCCGGCCGACAGGCAGCCATCCTCAAGACCTAGAGGACCTCCAGAACCCGCCTCACGTGTTCCTCCGGCTTCACACGCCGGAAGATCTTCGCAATCCGGCCTTCCTGGTCGATGACGAACGTGTCGCGCTGGTTGCCCCAGTGCTTCCTGCCGTACAGCGTCTTCTCCTTCCACACGCCGTAAGCCTCCGCGACGTCGTTGTCGGTGTCGGCCAGGAGGCGGAATGGCAGGTCGTACTTGTCGCGGAACTTGATGTGCGAATCGACGGAGTCGGGGCTCACACCCAGGACGACGGCGTCGCGTTCGCCGAACGCCGAGTAATCGTCACGCAAGCCGCAGGCCTGCTTTGTGCACCCAGATGTGTCGTCCTTGGGATAGAAATACAGCACGACCCTGCGGCCTCTCAGATCGGAGAGCCGGACGGTGGAGCCGTCGTCCGCGGGTAGCGTGAAGTCGGGGGCCTGGTCGCCTTCGTTCAGCATTGGGGAACCTCCGGGGTCTGGTCCGAGTTCGAGTTCGAGTTCGAGTTCGAGTTCGAATTCGAGTTCGATTTCGATTTCGATTTCGATTTCGATGGGCGTACGCGTGAGCACGGCAAGGATCCGGCCACGCGGGGGATGCCGGCTCGTTTCCGGCTCAGCCGGGTACGGGTGGCCGGCCGGGGACACGAGTACCCGGCATGCGGTGGCGGGTTCACATTTTCTGATCGACGATCGATGATCGCCGGCGTTGGCGGCGAGGCGGCGTGCTCCGCGAACGTAGATGAGCGCATGAGACGTAATGGGGGATACATGAATCGTGTGGTGCTGGTGGATGCCGATGACCGACCTGTCGGCGTGGAGGAGAAATGGAACGCGCACCTGCTGGGCAGGTTGCATCGCGCGTTCTCGGTGTTCCGCGCGGCCGGCAAGTACCATTCGGGCGGGCTGTGGTCCAACACGGCGTGCGGCCACCCGGCTCCCAACGAGGACGTCGCAGCCGCGGCGCGTCGGAGGCTGCGCGAAGAGATGGGGATGGACTGCGCGCTGGAGCCGGTGTCGACGTTCGTGTACCGGGGCGACGTGGGTAGCGGGCTCACGGAGCACGAGCTGGACCATCTGTTCATTGGCCGCTGCGACGCCGCCGTGGTGCCGGCGCCGGATGGCGCGGAGGTCGCCGATTGGCGCTGGATGCAGCCCGGGGCGTTGGCGCGCGAGCTGGCGCGGCAGCCGGACCGGTTCACCATCTGGCTGGAGTCGGCGTTGCGGGCGCTGGCCCATGCGGGGCTCGTGGACGTGCCGTCGATCGCCCGGCCGTCAAAGGTCGCCTGACCGCGCTGCGTCCGGCGTCGCGTTTCTTTCGTGGCCTGAGGACCGTCCGTACCTTCCAGGGTGTCGGCGCTGGCGGTCCGCCAGGACGGCGACGATGCAGGCCCGACCCCGCGTGGACAGGCAGGTGCAGGCTCACCGGAGGTTCCCATGGCGGACGGAGATGCTCTACTGATCGTCGACGTGCAGCGGGACTTCACGCCGGGCGGCGCATTGCCGGCGCCCGACGGGGACCGGGTCGTGCCCGTGCTGAACGAATACGCGAAGCGCTTCGCCGCGCGCCACCTGCCCCTGTTCGCGTCCCGGGACTGGCACCCGCCGGAAACGAAGCACTTCGAGGAGCTCGGCGGACCCTGGCCGCCGCACTGCGTGCAGAACACCGAGGGCGCCGAGTTCCACCCGGACCTGGACCTGCCTGCCGGCACGGAGGTCGTGTCCAAGGGGATGGACCCGGGCGACCACGGCTATTCGGCGTTCGAGGCGACGCTGGACGACGGTCGGTCCCTCGACCGGGCGCTGGGGGACCTGGGCGTACGCCGCTTGTTCGTGGGCGGCATTGCCACCGACTACTGCGTACGCGCGTCCGTCCTGGATGCCGCGAAGCACGGCTATCAACCCGTTCTGCTGCTGGACGCCGTCACGGGCATCGACGTGGAACAGGGCGATGTGGCCCGCGCCCTGGACGATATGCTGCGTGCCGGCGCCCGCACCGCGACGCTGGCGTCCGTCGACGGGAAGCTGGACGGTTGAGGTTGGCCGGGCTCCGGGCCAGTGAGGAGCAACACGGCGCCGGCCGGGTAAACCCGATCGACGATCGATGATCGAGATCGACGATCCGACGCCGCCGGCAACCAGCCGGCCACGCCGAACGCAACCGAGCCGCGAACCCAGCCCGGCAACCAAGACGAAGACGAAGACGACCGCGAAGACGAACACGATGCCTTCAGCCATCAGCAGACGCTCCACCCCCACGGTCACCATCGGGCAGATCAACGTGGGCTCCGCGCACCCGGTCGTCGTGCAGTCCATGACCAACACGGACACGGCGGACGCGGCGGCGACGGCGCGGCAGGTGGCGCTGCTGGCGCAGGCGGGCAGCGAGCTGGTGCGGGTGACGGTGAACAACGACGAGGCGGCAGGCGCGGTGCGGGAGATCGTCCAGCGGCTGGGGGATGGGGGTGTGGGCGTGCCGGTCATCGGCGACTTCCACTACAACGGCCACCTGCTGTTGACGAAGTACCCGGCGATGGCCCAGGCGCTGGCCAAGTACCGGATCAATCCGGGCAACGTGGGCGCGAAGCGCCGGGACGAGAACTTCGTCACCATCATCGAGCAGGCGCTGGAATATGAGAAGCCGGTTCGCATCGGCGTGAACTGGGGCTCGCTGGACCAGCGTCTGCTGACGGAGTTGATGGACGCGAACGCGACGAAGTCGCAGCCGGACGACGCGCGCACGGTCATGATCGAGGCGATGATCCAGAGCGCGCTGCGCTCGGCGGAGCTGGCGGAGGAGACGGGCCTGGGGCACGACCGCATCATCCTGAGCGCCAAGGTGAGCGGCGTGCAGGACCTGGTGGAGGTGTACCGCAAGCTGGCGTCGCGCTGCGACTATCCGCTGCACCTGGGCCTGACGGAGGCGGGCATGGGCACGAAGGGCGTCGTGGCGACGACGGCCGGGCTGGCCATCCTGCTGCAGGAGGGCATCGGCGACACGATCCGCGTCTCGCTGACGCCCCGGCCCGGCGGCGACCGGGCGGAAGAGGTGCGCGTCGCGCAGCAGGTGCTCCAGTCCATGGGCCTGCGCAGCTTCATGCCCCAGGTGACTTCGTGCCCCGGCTGCGGCCGCACCACCAGCACGTTCTTCCAGGAGATGGCGGAGCAGATCTCGGCATACACGCAGGAGAAGTTGCCCGAGTGGCGGCAGAAGTACCCGGGCGTCGAGGAGCTGCGCCTGGCGGTCATGGGCTGCGTCGTCAACGGGCCGGGCGAGTCGAAGCACGCCGACATCGGCATCTCGCTGCCCGGCACGTTCGAGGAGCCCAAGGCGCCCGTCTATGTCGACGGCGAGTTGTACACCACTCTCCGCGGTGAGAACATAGTGGCGGAGTTTCTGGAGATCCTGGACTCCTACGTGGCGCGCCGATACACCGCCCCCGCCCATTGACGGGAAAGGCGAAAGCGGAGGAACCCGCCCCCGCCCGCGCCCGCGCCTGAATTATCCGGAGCGCTCCGATGACGGAGATTGACCGAGCAGACCGATCGCGACTGTGGCTTTACGGCGCGTTCACGGCTTCGGGCGTGGCCGGGCTCGTTTACGAGCTGGTCTGGACCCGGTACCTGGCGCTCATCGTGGGGCACAGCGCGTACGCCCAGGTGCTGGTCATCGCCGTCTACCTGAGTGGCCTGGCGGCGGGGGCGCTGTTCGTGGGCGACCGGTCCGAGGCGCTGCCCCGGCCGCTCCTGCGCTACGCCGCCGTCGAGGCGGTCCTCGCGGTCGCCGGTCTCCTCTTCCACCCCGTCTTCCGCCTGGTCACGAGCGCCGCGTACGGCGCCATCTTCCCGGGGCTGACCCCGGGGGCGCTGGGCGCGGTGCGGTGGGCCATCGCCGTCGTGCTCATCCTGCCGCAGGCGACGCTGCTGGGCACGACATTCCCTCTCATGACCGCCGGAGTGATCCGCCGCACGGGCCGGGCCGGTCGCGCAGTGGCCATGCTGTACTTCGTGAACACGCTGGGTGGGGCGGCGGGCGTGCTGCTGGCGGGCTTCGTGCTCATCGCCTGGCTCACCCTGCCCGGCACGGTGGTCGCGGCCGCCGTGCTGAACGGGCTCGCGGCGACCGTCGCCTGGCGCGTGGCCCGGCGCCCGGCGGTTGCGGCCAAAGGTGCGGGCGCCGGCGAGGTGGGCGCGCCGGGGGACGGTGCGTCGTGGGCGCCGGCCATGGCGTCGTCGGCGGAAGCTGCGCCGTCGTCGTACGAAGGCGCCCCCGGCACCTGGTCCGGCCCGTTCTCTCGCGACACGCTCTGGACCGCGCTGCTGGCGGTGAGCTTCGGCACCGCCATGGCGTCGTTCGTCTACGAGATCGGCTGGATCCGCATGCTGTCGCTGGTGCTGGCCAGCGCGACGCACTCGTTCGAGATCATGCTGTCGGCGTTCCTGCTGGGCCTGGCCCTGGGCTCGCTCATGATCCGCCGGGCGGCCGACGGGTCGGCCCGGCCGGTGCGCCTGCTGGGCTGGATCCAGTGGCTCATGGGCCTGGCCGCGCTGGCGACCCTGCCCGTCTACGCGCGCTCGTTCCATACCATGAGCTGGCTGTTCCACACCGTGCCGCACACGGCGGCCGGTTACCCGTGGTTCAACCTGGGGCGCTATGGGCTGGCCCTGGGCGTGATGTTGCCGGCCACCCTGCTGGCCGGCATGACCCTGCCGCTCATCACCGGCACGCTGCTGCGGGCCGGCACGGGCGAACGGGCCATCGGCTGGGTGTACGGCGTGAACACGCTCGGATCGGTGCTGGGCGTCGCGCTGGCCGAGCTGCTCCTCATGCCCTGGCTGGGCGTACAGAGCATGCTGGCGGCGGGCGCGGCGCTGGACATGGCGCTGGGCATCGGCCTGCTGGCGTTCGCGGGCGGGCGCGGCATGCTGCGTCGATGGCTGCCGGCGGGCGCAACGACGCTGGTCACCGTGCTGGCCGTTGGTGGGGCCATTGGGTTGCCGTTGAGCAAGGTCGTGCTGTCCAGCGGTGTGTTCCGGCACGGCAACGTGCCGAGCCCAGACGCGGAGACGGTGCTCTACTACGCCGACGGGCGCACGGCGACGGTGGCGGCGTACGTGCTTCACGAGGACGGCCGCGTCGTGCTGGCGACCAACGGGAAGCCGGACGCGTCGCTGAGCCAGCGCTGGCTGAATCCGGACCGGAGCCCCGGCAACGAGCCGACGTGGAACCCGGACGAGCCCACGCAGATCTTCACCGGGCTGCTGCCGCTGGTGTTCCGGCCCGATGCGCGCACGGCGGTAGTCATTGGCCAGGGCTCCGGCATCACCACGCACTTCCTGCTGGGCAGCCCGCGGCTCCGGCACGTGACCACCGTGGAGATCGAGCCGGACATGATCCACGCGTCGACCCGGTTCTATCCGGCCAACCGGCGTGCGTTCGACGACCCGCGCTCGGAGTTCGTCATCGACGACGCCCGGTCGTTCTTCGCGAGCCGGCACCGGCGCTACGACATCATCACGTCGGAGCCGTCCAACCCGTGGGTCAGCGGCACCTCCGACCTGTTCACGAAGGAGTTCTACCACCGCGTCCGGCAGTACCTGACCAAGGACGGCGTGTTTGTGCAGTGGCTCCAGCTGTACGAGATGAACGACGACCTGGTGCTGGACATCCTGGCCGCCGTGCACCAGGCGTTCCCCGCGTACCGGGCCTACATGATCGCCGACGCCGACATGCTCATCGTGGCCGGCAACGGACCGCTGCGGAAGCCCGACTGGTCCATCGTCCGACTTCCCCGCATCGCGCGTGACCTGTCACCATTGCCCGCCTTCACGCCGGACCTGCTGGAGAGCTTGCACCTGTTCGACCGCTCCGTCATGGCTCCGCTGCTGGACGGACGCAGGCACGTCAATTCGGACTACGACCCTATCGTCGACCTGAGAGCCGACCGGGCTCGCTTCCTGGACGCCGGCGCCGCCGGGTTCGGCGGTCTGGCCGACCACAGGTTCGACATCGTGCGGGCGCTGGAGGGCCGCCGCCGCGGGTTCGCCGCCTACACGCTGCCGCCCGTCGGCAATCTGCCGGCCATGTTCAACCGGGCCCGCAGCAACTGGGTGCACGCAGCCATGCGCGGCGACTCGTTGACCGCGCCACCCCAAAACACGGGCCGCGTCTGGACCGACTACGCCGAGCTGGCGGGTAATCTGCCGCATCTCGGACCACCCGCCGACTGGAATGCCTGGGTCGACCTGCTGGAGTCGACGGCCGACGCCGTCCAGGGCGGGACCGCCGGCGTGCCGGACACGCTGTTCTGGAACACGGTGTATCGCTATGTGGATCGCGTCGGCGCGCCTACGCGGGTCCGCCAGGCGATCGATTTCCTGTACGGCGCCGCCGCCTGGGACTTCCAGCGGGTGCGCCGCGTCGCGCCGGACCTCATCGCCGCGGCCGAAGCGGGCCACCCCCCGCTGGATCCCGGCGAGATCATGGACGTGGCCTGCGTCGCCTACCTCAAGGCCGGCGCGCCCGACCAGGCCCTGGACGCGCTCCGCCGCCTCGCCCCCCTCGCGGGCCGCTCACCGGACGACGTGCGCACACAGCTGTTGAGAGCGTGGGCGGTTCAGGTAGCAGGTGGCAGGTAGCAGGTCCAGGATTCCGGTTCGGCGGGTTTGTGGGGGGGACTGCTACCGTTGTCGCGGTTCGGGGTCTCCCGATTAGTCGACACGCGCACATTCCAACTTGCGGCACCCGGCACCGACGGCAGAGTTCCGGACGCCGCCAACCCCCGGGGGCGTGGCACGGGAAGAAGCCTGCAGTCCGCCCGCGAATTGTCCGAGCCGGAAATGCGGACCTGCCACCTGCAAGCCGGCGTGGGCGAAGCGCGCGCCGGCGCCCTGCCACCTGAAGCCAGGGGAAAAATGGCCCCACCGCCCGATCCTTGATTCGCCGAAATCACGGGCGCATTATGCAAAATCCGCAGTCGCCGGGTCCCCAACCTTCCCGAGACGCCGCTGCCACCTGCAGCCGGCGCGGCCGAAGGCCACGCCGCCGTGCTCCCCGTCTCTCTGTCTCCCCTTCTCCCCGTCCAGTGAGGGCGCAAAACGGCAGCCTTGCCTGCGGCACTCCGCGCGGGAAAGATTGTGGCACCTTCCACATTGGAGCCGACCATGGAACGCCGCCATTTCCTGCAAGCCGGTTTCGCCACCGCGGCCCTCGCCACCTTGCCACGCCGCTTCGCGGCCGACTCCCGGGCCGCGGATCCGCTGGCCGAGTTGTTCAACGTGCGGGCGTCGGACGACGGGCCGCTGCGCCTCAACTCCAACGAGAACCCGCTGGGCATCGCGTCCTCGGCCCGCCGCGCCGTCATCGAGAAGTTGGTGGATGCGAACCGCTACCCGGGTGCGGAGAAGCGGGCGCTGGTGCGTCGCATCGCCGCCATGCACGGCGTCCGGCCCGAGAACATCGTGATGGGCAACGGGTCCACGGAGGTGCTGCAGATGATGGTGCAGGCGCTGGCTGCGCCCGGCACGCGCCTGGTCATCCCGGACCCCACGTTCGAGCAGGTGGAGGGCTACGCGAAGCCGTTCAACCTGGACCTGGTGAAGGTGCCGCTGACGAGCGCCTACGTTCACGATCTGGCGCGCATGGAAGCCGCGGCGCGGGAAGGGAGGGGCGCGGTGCTCGTCTACGTGTGCAGTCCCAACAATCCCACGGCCTCCATCACGCCCACCGCCGCGGTGGACGCCTGGATCCAGAGGGCGCCGGACAACGTCTGGTTCCTGGTGGACGAGGCGTACATCCACTTCGTGGACGCGTCCGGCTACGAATCGGCGCTGAAGTGGATCGGGAAGAAGCCCAACGTCGTCGTGGCCCGGACGTTCTCCAAGATCTACGGCATGGCGGGCATGCGCCTGGGCTACGGCGTGGCGCACCCCGACACCATCAGGAAGCTGGACGCGTTCGCCGCCGACTCCAACACGAACATCCTGGCGCTGGCCGCCGCCGACGCGACGCTGGACGACCAACCGTACCTGCGCCAGGCCCGCCAGGCCAACGACGAGGCTCGCCGCATCCTGTGCGACGCGCTCGAAGAGATGGGCATCACGTACATCCCCAGCCAGGCGAATTTCGTTATGTATCAGGTGGGCGACACGAAGGCGTTCCAGAAGCGCATGCGTGACCGGGACATCTGGGTGGGCCGCCCGTTCCCGCCCATGCTGGAGTACAACCGCACGTCCATCGGCACGCCGGAGCAGATGGGCCGGTTCGTGGAGGTGCTGAAGGACTTCCGGACGCGCAGCTGGGTCTGAAGGAGGGGACAGCATGCTGTTGGCCGTACCGTCGCATTCGTTCCCGACGCAGGAGGCCGCGGCGCTTCGACGCTGCCTGTACTGCCGCAAGCCGTTCCCTATCGAGGGGCGCTTTCCCCGGTTCGCTCACGGCCGGCGCGTGGCGTACGACCCGGGACGCGGCCGGCTTTGGGCCATCTGCGACGGGTGCCAGCGCTGGACCCTGTGGCCGCTGCCCGACCGGGGTGAGACCCTGGAGGCGCTGGAGCGTCTGGTGAGGGATCGCGGCCACGCGGTGGCGCGCACGGCCCACGTGACGCTGGTGGAAGCGGACGACCTGGCGATCCTGCGTGTGGGCGACGCCGGCCTGGCGGAGCAGGCGTGGTGGCGCTACGGCCGCGAGCTGCGGCGGCGTCGGACGGCGTTCGAGAGCGCAACCACGCGGATCAGCGCGTACCTGTACGGCGCCGTCGCCGCCGTGGGCGAGCACGCGGGGTTGGAGCTGGACCTGCCCATCGCCTGGGACCACATGCCCGTGGTCGACATCCTGCGCTGGCGCCACTTCGGCTGGGCCGCGTGGGTGGGCCGCACCCGTTGTCCGAATTGCAACAGCGTGCTGCGCGCCATCCGGTTCGACCTCTCCTGGTGGCTGTACCCGCTGCCCGCGGAGGACGACGCCCTGGTCCTGGGCGTGCCCTGCTCCCGCTGCGATCCCTGGACGCCGGACAAGGGCTACCGCCTGCGTGGCACCGACGCCGAGTACGTGCTGCGACGCGCCCTGGCGTATCAGCACGTCATGGGCGCGTCTGACCGGCGGCTGGCCGTGGCCGCCCGCGTCATCGAGCGGGCGGGCTCGCCCGGGGCGTTCGTGCGTGACGTCGGGGTACACGGCGTTTCCCTGCGACGCCTCGGCCCCACGCGGACCGTGGCGCTGGAGATTGCGCTCAATGATACCGTGGAACGCCGGATGCTGGAGATGGAAGTGAAGGGCCTGGAGGCGGAGTGGCGGCGCGAGGAGCGGTTGGCGGCGATTATCGACCGGGAGCTGGAGCCGCCCTTCCCGCCTCCCACCCCGACGGGGTGAGCCCCGCTTCCCCGCCTCCACCCCGACGGGGAGACGGGGAGAAAGGGAGACGGGGAGACGGGGCCGAGGGTGGCACATGGTGACGCCCGCGTTTCGGGGCGGCGGGCTGAAGGGCAGAACGCATGCGATCACGACAACTAGGGCGCTGAACGATGTTCCCTATGGCGAGTCTGTTCATGTTGCTGCTGATCGGCGCACTGGTGGTGCTGATCCTGGGCATCCGCCGGCCGTCGGGCCACCTGCCGTCGGGCATGGTGGACGAGCTGCGGCGGCTGCGGGAGGCGGTGGACGACCTGACGGAGCGCGTCGCCCGCGTGGAGGACGAGCGCGACTTCGACCGGAGGCTGCTCGAATCCATCGCGAAGCGGGAGCTGCCGCCGGGCGAGAAGGAGGAAGAATCGTGAGCGAGGGCACCGGCGCCGGCGGGAAGCCCGTCGCCCGAGTGACCCTCGGGCGGGATAGCGCGCGCCGGACCTACGACCGGCTGAGCCGATGGTACGACCTGGTGGAGGGTCACTGGGAGCGCCGAGCCCAGCGCCTGACACTGGACGCACTGTCCGTGGGCGAGGGCGAATCGGTGCTGGAGGTCGGGTTCGGGACCGGCTACGTGATGGCGAGGCTGGCGCGAGCGACGGGGCGGGACGGTGTCGCCGCGGGCATCGACCTGGCCCCCGGCATGATCCGCGTCACCCGCTCCCGCCTCGCCGCACGGCCGCTGCCTCGCATGCCCGCCATGGTGGAGGGCGACGCCGTGCACCTGCCGTTCGCCGCCGCCGCCTTCGACGCGGCCTACAGCAGCTTCGTCCTGGAGCTGTTCGACACGCCCCTGATCCCGCAAGTGCTGGCCGAGTGCCGACGCGTGCTGCGGCCCGGCGGCCGCTTCGCCGTCGTCACGCTGACCCGCGCCGGGCCCGACCGGGTGGGCCTGCGCCGGCTCTACGACTGGGGCCACGAACGCCTCCCCGAGATCCTCGACTGCCGGCCCATCTACCCCCGCGCCGACCTGGAAGCCGCCGGCTTCCGCATCACCCACGACCG
>JARRJS010000119.1:0-17441 GCA_037388885.1 Gemmatimonadota bacterium | reverse complement strand
CGCCGGCGTCGTCGTGGTACTTCGCGGCGTAGGCCGGCACGCCCTCCATGACCTGGTCGAAGGAGACCGGGAAGTGGTGCTTGACCAGGAAGGCGATGAGGTCGAGCCAGCGCTGGGTCCTGGAGATCTTCTCGTTCGCCACGTCGCGACGGTCGGAATTCATGGTAGGCTCACCGTGGGCCGCCGCTTACGTTGGGCCACGGCCGCGCGGACGGCAAGCGTCCTCATCTGTGTAATTGCCGGACAGCGGCGAAACTTCACAGGCCGACTCGACGCCTTCACGGGCAACCGATGAGCTGGAGGTCGGTTCCAGACATGGGAGTGCCCCGACCAATGTGGCAACATGCGCGGGGAGGTCGGGCTGGGCGAACACGCGTTCCCGGGGGTATACTTGGTGCGAGATGTCATCGCACAGCGAGCGGACGCGATGAGTGAGCCGAACATGAAGGATCGGGTCCTGGACGCCGTCCGGCAGCTACCGGACGATGCCGGTGTCGAGGAAGCCATGGAGCGCCTCTATTTC
The DNA here is from genome assembly GCA_037388885.1 of Gemmatimonadota bacterium. Lineage (GTDB taxonomy): Bacteria > Gemmatimonadota > Gemmatimonadetes > Longimicrobiales > RSA9 > JARRJS01. The sequence continues at coordinate 16,918 of JARRJS010000119.1, read as the reverse complement.
CTGGCGAAGGTCGAACGCGGGATCCGTGAGGAGGAACAGGGGAAGGTCGTGGATCACGAAGAGGTCCGTGATCGCTTCCTGAAGTGAGCCGAGTCCGCTGGGCGGAACAGGCGGTGGAAGGCCTCGCCGGCATCGAACCGCCAGGTCGAAATCCGTAGCTTCCCAGTTCTGCCGCTCACTTCCGCTTCCGCCGCTGGCGCGCGAGCGCCCGGTCCTCCATCAACCGATCGGCCGCGGCCCGCTTGCTCTGCCCACGGCTGTAGGCCCGCTGGTACATGTACTTCGCATCGGCCGTGGAGACCTGCTCCACGTCGAATCGCTCGGCCAGGTCGCGCAGGTCGTCCACCTCGTCGCGCAGCTCGTCGTCCGACGCGGCGTAGGGCGCCAGCTTCTCGGCAACTCGCCGCAGCTTGCGCGCGCCGGCCTCGTACGCCTGCCGGGCCCGGTCCTCCAGGGCGTCCTCCCGGGCCCGCGCGGCCTCCAGCAACAGCATCTCGCGACGGACTTCAGGGTTCACGACGGCGGCCTCGCCGCGGGAGACCCGCACCGGCAGGGTCATCGTGCGCTTCTCCACACCGCCGTTCGGCAGCAGGACATGGCCTTCGATGGTAAAGGTGGCGACGGCCGTCGCGCCCTGGCTGGCGTCAAGCTCGCCACGCGAAGTGGCGAGCCCCTGCCCTGCCGGCGCGACCCCCTTTCCCTGGGCGCTGTCCTCGATGAGGAATTCCGTGAGGAGGGACTTGGGCTCGAGGGCATAGAGGTCGCCCAGCTCGAGGCGGAGTGCGCCTCCATCCGTCTGCCGGCGCGGATACTGTTGCAGCACGGTCGCGTGTTCGACGGCCGCGGCGGGCGCCACGGTGACCGCGACGTTCTGCGCGGCCAGGGCCATGAGGCCTTCGATCTCGGCCTCGAACACCGCCGGCGCCTGGTCCGGCTCCTCGATGTAGTACGTGCTGCCGCCGCCGGCGTCGGCGAGGGCCTGGAGCAGGCGCTCGTCGTAGTCCGCGCCGAAGCCGATGGTCGTGGTGGTGACGCCCTTCGCGGCGGCCGAGGCCACCAGGTCCCGGAGTCGGCCGGGGTCGGTGATGCCCACGTTGGCGAGGCCGTCGGTGAGGAGCAGGACGCGGTTCACGGCGCCGTCGGTTAGCTCCTGCGCCGCTGTCTCGTCCGCCCGCTCTCCCGCCGCCGCTTCCGCCGCCGTCGTCGTCTCCGCCGGCTCTTCTGCCGCCTTCTTCCCTGCCACCATCTCTTCCGCTACCAACTCGCGGCCCCGCAGCCAGCCGCCGGACAGGTTGGTGGTGCCGCCGGGGTGGAGGCCCGCGATGCCGCCCAGGACTTCCTGACGACGGGCGCCGGGCGTGCGGCCGGCGACGGTGCGGACCTCGTCGTCGTACGACACGACGCTGACGACGTCGTCGTCGGCCAGCCGCCGGACCAGCAGGCTCGCGGCCTCCTTTGCCCGCTCCAGCTTGCCCATCGCGGCCATGGACCCGGACCGGTCCAGGACGACGGCGAGGTTGAGGGGCGGGCGGTCTTCGGTTTCCGGGGCTTCTCCGGTTATGCGCAGCAGGGCTCGGACGACGTAGCCGCCGTCGGCGACGCGCTCGTGGTCGAGGAGGATCTCGGTCTTCATCGTATGGTCTCCATTGGCTTGCCGCCCTCCGTGGGCGGGACGTGGTCCATGGTACGGCGGGGGTGTGACAGTGGGTGCGGCGAGGAGTCGCTCGACTTGCCATCGCGTATACGGTTCGGCGGCAGGGGACATGGGGCCGATCCACACAGCAGCGTGCCGCCGGACGTGGAGGTTTCCAGGGTGAGGCGAGGAGCGTGAGGCGGGGAGGGAGCGACATTGCCGACAACTCGACACGCGTGAAACGGCCCGCGACTCCTGGCGTCACAGGCGTGCCTTACATTGGATGACGTACTGTGACCGGTGCGAGAGGCAGGTGGACTTCTTCGTGGAGATCATGAACTGAACCGGGCGGCGGGTGAGACATTTCAACCCCGGACCGGAGGTCCCGCGTAGGTCAAGCCGGGCGAACGCGCGGGCTCCCGGGGGCATACTTGATGCGACATGAATTCCGTTGTGGGGCCCCGGAGGAGCGCACGAAGCGATTGGCGCCGCTGCGACACCTCCGCCGTTACGGGTGCTACCTCGAGCGCGAAGGCAGCGGTGAGGTTTTATTGAAATGGGCAGACGGATCGCTGAGGTGTTCTACGTGGTGGCGATGGCCGCCCTTATCGTCGGTGTAGATTTCGCATTCCTCAGACACCGATTCTGGGCACGGCTGATCGTGAACATCGTCATCGTGCTGGTGTTCGCAGCGTTTTACTTGAAGTTCCTCAAGCGTCGGTGATGCGCGTCACCGCCGTCGACTGGTCGGGGGCCCTCGGCGGCGCGGTTCACCCCAACGCCTTCACGCCCGTGTGCGCCTCCACCGCGCGCGCCAGTCGCCGGTCCGCCGTGAGGAGGCCGGCTTCGAGCCGCTCCGCAAGCGCCACGTACGCCGCGTCGTATGCGGTGAAGTTCTCGCGCATTTCCAGGACGCGTGGCAGCAGGGACAGGTGTCCGTGGCGGGTCAGCGGGAAGTCTGCGTAGTCGGCGAGGGCCTGGCCGCGGCGCTCGGCATCCAGCACGGAGCGCGACAGGCGGCGCAGCACGGCCGCGACCTCGATGTCGCAAAGGGCGGGCACATGGAGATCGGTATCCGGAGCGGTCAGGACGGCTTCCACCGCGGCGCCGCGGGGCGTGCGCAGCAGGAACTCGACGACGGCGGACGCGTCCGCCACGACGACGGTCAGGAGCCCTCCCGGCCCGTCCGCTCCTCGCGAATCAGGTCCGCCGCGGGACGGTCCAGGGGCACCGGTTCCCGCGAGCGGATCCGCTCGAACACGTCCTCCGCCGGCGGACGCGCCACTTCACGCTCCAGGATGCCCTGGATGTACCGCGTCAGCGTCTCCCCATGCGCGCGGGCGCGCTTCCTCAATTCGCGGTGCAACGCATCGGGTACGTTCCGGACCTGGATCATTTTCGCCATGAGATGACGGTTGCACATGTGGATCACATGCGCAAGGGCCGCCCTGGAGTCCACGCGCCGGTCAAGGATGATGGGGATGGGCGAGCGTTGCCATGGCTGGACGGGTCGAGGGAGGCACGACCTCGGGCGTTGCGCACCGCCCGGCAGCTGGCGCCGGGGCAGGTTGATGACTATTATAGTCATATAAATCTGTATCAGGAGGTCTTATGCCCGAGCAGCGTGTGCCCATCGCACGCTTGAAGGCGCGATTGAGTGAGTACCTGCGGCGGGCAAAGGCGGGCGAGGTGGTCATCGTGACGAACCGTGGCAAGCCGGTGGCGCGGCTGGCGCCGCTGGAGGGTGAATCGGCGTTGGAGGGCCGGGTGGCGCAGCTTGCGCACGGGGGTCTGGTGCGGGCGCCCCGCACGTCGCTGGACGCGAAGTTCCTGGATGCGGCGCGGCCGGCGGACCCGGAAGGCCGGAGCCTGGAGTCGGTTTTGGAAGAGCGAGCGGAGGGCTGGTGAGGTTCTGGGACACGTCGGCCATCGTGCCGCTGCTGCTGGAGCAGGAAGCGACGGCGGCGGTGGAGCGCCTGCTGTCGGACGACCCGGCGATCGCGGCGTGGTGGGGCACGGCCATGGAGTGCGCCTCGGCGGCGGCGCGGCTGCGTCGGGAGGAGCGATTGACGGTGGCGGAAGAAGGCCGCGTGCTGGAGCTCCTGGGTACCCTGCGGGCGTCGTGGCTGGAGGTGTTGCCGTCGGAGGAGGTCCGGGATCACGCGATGCGGATGCTGCGGGTGCACGCCCTGAAGGCGGCCGACGCCCTTCAGCTGGCCGCCGCGCGGGTGTGGGCCGGTTCGGCGGGCGGCGCGGAGCTGGTGACGTACGACGAGCGCCTGGCGCTGGCGGCGCGGCTGGAGGGATTCGAGGTGCTGCCGGAGGTGTGAGCGCGGCCCGCGGACACCAGGTGCATCAGCGGATCCCCCGCCCGGCCATGCGGGAGGCCTTCCTCACCGCTCCCGCTCTCTCGACTCCCGGATCGCCGCCAGGATCTCCTCCCGCGTGACATCCGTGTCCGCACCGGGCACGTCCAGGGGTGAACCGCCGGTCGCCACGGGCCGCACGGCGAACTCGCTGCCGTCGCGCCGCTTGATCCGGACCTCCCCGCCCGCGCGGGCTTCGTCCAGGAGCCGGGCGAGCTGCTGCCGTGCTTCGGAGTAGGTGTACACCTTCATCCTCAGACCTCCATCACCTCGACGCCGAGCTGCCGGGCCACGTCGCACTGGGGCTGGTCCAGCGACAGCAGCGGGGCGCGGTAGCGCCGGGCGCACTCGAGCACGTAGGCGTTTCTTCCACACGGAAAACCCTGGCGCAGCCGGCGCCGGCGCCGTCCGGTGGAAGAAACGCCGTGCCGATGAAGGCTTGCGTCCTGCGCTACGTCCCCTGAGGTCGTAGCGTCAGGTTCATGGTGAGCTCACTCCCCTTGGGGTAGTCGCTCCAGCCGTCGTTCAGGTCGTCGTTGACCAGGTAGTGCACGCTGAAATGGCGCTCCGCCGTGACGGGCGGCAGGTACGTCATGTACGACACACCGATGCCGTCGATCGTCCCGTTCGGGCATTCGAAGTGCACCGAATCGACGCGAAGCTGCAGGCCCTCGGGGACCTCGAGCGACCGACCGTCCACGGTCAGCCGGTAGGTCACTCCCTCCCAGTTGGCCCGGGCCGTCGCCTCGTCCTTCGCGACCCACGACACCGGCATGGCGATCCAGGCGTCGGTGGGGACGTCGAAGGTCCAGTCCGTGCCGCCCGCGCAGAAGGCGTCCCTCCACTCATCCATCGTGAATTCGTGGACCTGCGCATCCGCCGGTGGCGCGGCCGCGATGTCCGGTGCGGGCCCTGCCTCCGGCTGCTTTGCACAGGCGGGCACCAGGAGGAGAGCGACGACGGCGAGGGGTACGAAGTTCTTCGTGCAGCGCATGATTCCTCCTTTCCACAGCACATGAAGCCGGGTAAGAAGCACAAACGCCAGGAAGCGGGGAACGGGAAACGTGAAACGGGAACGGGAAACGTGAAAGCCGTATGGAGCAGAGTACGACGCGGTCGGGCAGGCGGCAAGAGCGGAGCGGGGCATCCCGGTGTCGGCGGGCGTCACGGCGTCGGCGCACGACTGCGCCGGCGGCAGCGTCACGGCTGCACGCGGCGCACGTCGAACATGGCGACCACCGCGTGGCGTACCTCCGCGTGCCGGCCCTCCCTTGCCAGGTCGTACAGCGACCGACCTCCCAGAACGGCCGCTGGACGACGCACCACGGCCGGTATGCGCTCGCGCTTCACCCGCCGCTCCAGCACGTCCGTCGCCGCGGCCAGGTCCGGGCGCGGCAGGTTCAGTGGAATGGGCGACCGGTGGGCGGCTGATCGCCGTTCATTCGGCCCGTAGCGTCTCCAGCGGATCGACGCGTCCCGCGCGCCGCGCCGGCAGCCAGCTGGCCACGACGGCGGTGAGGAGCAGCACGGCGGCGGCCCCGCCCAGGGCGACGGGATCCGCCCGGCCGACGCCCCAGACGCGGCTCTGCAGCAGGCGGTTGGAGAACCAGGCGCCGAGGAGTCCGAGTGCGATGCCGGCGACGCCGAGGGCGACGCCGCCGCGCAGCACGGCGCCCTCGATGCGTGCGCGGGAGGCGCCGAGGGCGAGGCGGATGCCCAGCTCGCGGCGTCGCTGGCCGGCCATGTAGAGGAGGGTGCCGTAGAGTCCGCCGGCGGCGAGGAGCAGGGCGACGGCGGCGAACACGCCGAAGATGACGGAGTCGAAGCGTCGTCCGGCGGTGGAGCGGTCGAGCCAGCTCTGCATGGAGCGGACGGTGGGCACGGGTACGTCGGGTTGGGCGGCCCACACGGCGCGGCGGAGGGCTGCCGGGACGGACCGTCCGGCGCCGGCGGCGGCCCGCACGATGATGTCGCCGCGGTCCATGGCGAAGGGCAGGCGGGCCACGGGCAGGTAGAGCTGGGAGCGGATCTCCTCGTCCAGGCCGTAGTGGTGGCTGTTCCGGGCCACGCCGACGACGAGGATGTGGAGGTCGCCCAGGGTGGCGGTGCGGCCCACGGCGGCGGCCGCGTCGCCGGCCAGGCTGCGTGCCAGGGTCTCGTTCACCACGACGGGCACCGGGTCGGCGTGCTCTTCCGACCGGTTCCATTTCCGGCCGGCCACGACCTGGAGGCCGAGGGTGCGGAAGTATTCCAGGGAAACGGGGTGGATGAACGAGAGCAGGTCCGGATCGTCCTCGCGGCCCGGCTCCTTGACGTGCGTGGCCCAGCAGCAGCGGTGGCCGCCGACATACTCCAGGGGCGCGGTGATGCCGAACGCGGCGCTGGCGACGCCGGGCACGCGGCGCACTTCTCGCAGGATGCCGTCCATGTCCTGGATGTACTTCCCCGGCGTGCCGGGGTCGGTCAGACGCAGCGGCACGGTCCACACGCCGGCCACATCGAAGCCCGGGTCCTGGGCCTGGACGGCCAGGAAGCTGCACAGCAGCAGGCCGGCGGCCGCCACCAGCACCAGCGACAGCGCCACCTCGCCCGCCACCAGCAGGTTCCGCAGGTTGACGACGCCCCGGCCCGACGTGGCCGTGCGACCCCCTCCCCGCAACTCCTCCACGGGCTCGGCCCGCACGGAGCGCAGCGCCGGCACCATGCCGAACACCAGGGACGTGAGCGCCGACACGCCGATGGCGAAGAGGAGCACGCGGGGGTCCAGCTCCACGGTGCCCTGACGCGGCAGAGCCGTGGGGTTGAAGGCGACGAAGGCCCCGATGCCCAACCACGCCAGGCCGGTGCCCAGGACGCCGCCCGCCAGGCCGATGAGCAGGCTCTCCACCAGGAGCTGGCCGGCGAGGTTCGTCGTGCTGGCGCCCAACGCGCGGCGCACGGCCATCTCCCGTGTGCGGCCCAGGCCGCGGGCGAGGAACAGGTGCGCCACGTTGGCACACGCCACCAGCAGCAGCAGGCCCACGGCGCCCATGAGCAGGCCCAACCCGGTACGCACGCCGCGCACGGTGACGTCCGCCAGGCGCTCGACCGCGTGCTCGTCGGGGTTGCCGTTGCGATCCCGGTAGTGGTCGTCCGTGGGGGCCAGGCGCCGCATCACGGCGTCCATCTCGTCCTGCGCGGCCGCCACGCCCACACCCGGCGCCAGGCGCCCGGCTACGCTCAGGACGTACGTGTCGTTCCGCTCGAGGGCATCCGTCGACCAGTCCAGCGGCCGCCACAGGTCCACGTGCCGGCCCACCAGCGCCTCCGGCGGCGAGAAATGCGGGCTCATCACCCCCACCACCGTGAGAGGCTTGCCATCCACGCGGATCGTGCGGCCCACGATGGAGAGGTCGGCGCCCCAGACGCGACGCCAGGCGCCTGCATCCAGCACGACGGCGTCGGCCTCGCCCGCGTCGTCCACGTCCGGCAGTCGGCCCAGCATGGCGTGGGCATCGAACAGGTCGAAGAACTCCGACGACACGCCCGTCTGCATCAGCCGCAGCGGATCGCCCGCGCCCGTCAGATTGGCCGTCCCGGTCCACGTCGCCGACCAGTCGTCGATCGTGCGCATCGTCTCCAGCTGCCGGAAGAACGGGCCCTGGAACGAGCCGTTGCTTAGCGTCACGATCCGGTCCGCCTGCGGGTACGGCAGCGGCCGCAGCAGCACGTGGTCCACCAGCGTGAAGATCGTCGTTGCCGCGCCTACCCCCACACCCACCAGCACCACCGACGTCAGTGTGAACGACGGCGCCTTCCTCAGCGTGCGCAGCGCGTAGCGGACCTGTCGCCAGAATCCCATGCGGCCCTTCCTTCCGTTCGGGCGGTGCTGCCGCGACGTCGCCCCGTCCGGGTGATGCCACGCCGACGTCGTGTGGCCCGCCGGCCGGCGCACGCCCGCATGCCCGAAATGCTCCAGCCATTCCGCGAGCAGGACACCCGCCAGCCCCGCGAAGCTGCGCACGCCCAGCCGCAGCCGGGCCCGCCCCGTCGTCGCCTCCGCCCGCAGCTCGCCGTACGTCCGCGCCATCTCGTCCCGGTCCCGCCGCGCCGCCGGCGGCAGGAGACCCGCCAGCGCCCGGTACAGCCGCACCGGCGTCGCCCGCCGCGGTCGCTTTGCCGGCTGCCGCTCCGGCCGCCGCGATCCCGACTCCCGTCCCGTCATGCGTCCGCCACCGCCGGACGGGCCTGCGCCAGCAGCCGCTCCAGCCGCGCCAGCTCCGCACCCAGGACCGCACGACCGTCCCCCGTGATCCGGTGCGTCCGCCGACGGTCCTCGTCGTCCTCCACCTCCTCGATCCAGCCCAGCCCCCGCATGCGCCGCAGCACCCGGTACAGGTTCGCCGGGTCCAGGTACACCGACGACGACCGCGCCTCCACCGCCCGGATGATCCCGTAGCCGTGCAGCGGCCCCTCGGCCAGCACCGCCAGCACCATCAGGTCCCGGGGTGCCAGCGGCAACGCATCGTTCGTGTTCATGGCGTTATCTGTAAGTTGACAGTGTCATCCTACAGTATGTACGACACATGCAACGACACAAGGGTTGCAGGGCCGTGCCTCGCAGTATCCGCCTCGAAGTACCCCTAGGACGGCCCCAGCCGATCCTCGAGCCGTTCCCACGCTTCGGGCTTGAGCACGCCGTCGGGGTCCGTGAAGGATGCGATGGAGCCGGCGCCGGCCAGGGCGGCGAGGGCGAAGCCGGTGGCCAGCTTGGAGTGTGGCCAGCGGCGCAGCTGGTCGGGCCAGCGGTTGAGGAGGGCACCGGCGAGTTGCGGCAGGACGAGGGAGCCTGCGAGGCGGGCCGTCTCGATCTCGATCTCGAAGAGTCGTGCCTCGCCGCGGAAGACGAGGCCGACGTCGCGTACGCCGGTCCTGCACGACGACGAAGCCGAGACGTTCCAGCGCGGGTCGGGGCTGCCGTGGTCCCGCGGGCGGCACGTCGTCCGGCACGTCGACGCCGAGGCCCGCCAGCAGGTGGAGGGCGCGGCCCAGGACGCCCAGGCTCCAGTCGCCTTCGACCTCGAGGCGGTCCTTGGCGCCGGTCGCCGTACGGCGGCCCGGGCCCTTGACGGTCAGCAGGTCGTGGCCGTCCAGGTTGCGCACGCGGAACGCGAGGCCGCGATCGCTCAGCCGGCCGTCGTCGAAGTCGAAGTACAGGTCGTGGATGTCCTGGTCCGGCTCCGGCGTGAGCGCGTACCCGCCGATGTCGGTCAGTGCCGCCACCTCGTCGGCCACCGTCCCGGGCTCCGGCGTACGCACCATGAGCGTGACTTCGACCTCGCGGTCATGACCCCGTGCCATGTCAGTGCGCGCCCCTTACCGTCGTCATGCCGAACACCCTTCCAAACGGAGATCCCGAGGAGTCGGCGACCCTTCGTTGTTGAAATCCCAGGATGCAGCCGGTGCGCTCAGGAAACAAGACAACCCCATCAAAGGCCGGATTTCCGTCGTGCTTCGCGCGTCGCGCCATGCACCCCTTGACAAGCGGGGCGGCGGTATCAATAATAGTTACTGTATTTGATATCCATAACGGGCGTGCTCCCCAACGAAGTCCGCAGGCGCCGCCGACGGCTCCGCACCAAAATTCATCACACCGTCCCTCCACCATGGGCTTCGCCGCGTCGCGTCGGGGCCTGTTCTTCTTGCAGTCTGCTCGACCCGCCGCGTCGACCCGGCGGTTGTGCCGACGCCGCATCAAGCCCATTGCGCCCGGTGAACGGTGGACGAATCCTTCAGGCTCAACCTGGGCGCATCACATCCACTCCCCGGACCCCGAGGTTCTCCATGTGGCATGATTTCCGGAAGTTCATCGCGCGGGGCAACGTGCTGGACATGGCGGTGGGCATCATCATCGGCGCGGCGTTCACGACGGTGGTGAAGTCGCTGGTGGACGACGTCATCATGCCGCCGATCGGCCGCCTGACGGGCGGCATGGACTTCAGCAACCTGTTCGTCAACCTGTCAGGCGGCACATACGGTTCCCTGGCCGACGCCAAGGCGGCCGGCGCGGCGACCATCAACTACGGCATCTTCCTGAACAACACCATCGCGTTCCTGATCGTGGCGTTCGTCGTGTTCCTGATCGTGCGCAGCTACACCCGTCTGCTGGAGCGGATGAGCCGCGAAGAGGTGGAGGAAGCCGCGCCGGTGCCCGAGCCGACGCTGTGCCCGCACTGCCGGTTCGAGATCCCTGCCGGCGCGACCCGTTGCGGCCACTGCACGGCGCAGCTCGCCGGAGCTGTGTAGGGAAGGTGAGGCGAGGAGGATACGGCCAGGAGGGAGCACCCGTCTGGCCGTATCCTCCTCGATGTTGGGAGGCAGCCGCCTGTAGCATCACCGTTTGCCAGCAACGGGATACGTGCGGTTCGACCGGTGAGCGAGGAGCCAGTCCAGGATCGGGCGCCAGACGAGCTCGTCCGCGTCCCGCGCCAGCAGCAGGTCCCCGTGCCCGAAGTCGATGACGCGGTCGGCATCGGACTGAAGCTGCACGTTGACGTTCGTGATGTCCTTGCTCGCAGTCAGCGTGGCCGCGTGATACGCGCTCGGGGCAAGCCCGCCTGCCGCTGCGACCTGGAGAATCGGGACGGCGATCTCGGCGAGATGGTCGTCGAACGGGACATCGACGTTGCCGCACAAGAGCACGCTCTCATCGACGGTCGAGCGCATCGGGGAATGGGGTACGGCCGCCCGCAATACGTCCAGCCACAACCGGGTGTCCGTGTAAAGCAGGCCGGTGGGAATCCCGTTCTCGTCCAGGGAGCCACCGACGAAATGCCAGGACCGCCCGGTCAGAAGCTCCGTGCGGGCCCCGAGGAGGAGAGCGACCTGAAGGTTGGTGAAGCCCTCGATGACCGGCGACGCATCATCGGGGGCGGATACGGCGAACTCGCCCACCGACCTGGACAAAAGCCCCGAATCATCACTGTAGACGCCTGCATCGAATGCTGCCTGGGCGTCCACAACCGCATCGCAGTAGAAGGCGCGCTCACTCTCATTCTCGAGCTTGAATATCGCGCCGAGGCCAACAAGGCTTTTCACGTTACGCTGTCCAGGGGGGAGCTGCGTCTCCTGACCCACGAGCGAGTACGCGACCATTCCTCCGTAGGAGTACCCGAGCAGGTGCAGCCTCCCGAACCCCTGGCCGGTGGACGCTCGGATGGAGCGGGCCACGGAGAGCGCCGTCTCCGCCTGGTCGACGTCCCACTGGAGGCCCCATCCTTCCATGAAGTCAAAGTCCGTCACGTTCGCGGCGACCAGGCCCCACGAGTAGTCCGCGCCCCAGACGTCGATGTCGTTCTGCGCCAGGTACACCGCGATGGAGTGATCCCAGGCGACCGCCTGAGAGATGAGTGGCTCCATGAAGATCTGCTCGAAGGTGTTCGCTCCGGGAAGCAGGAACACGGCGTCCGCGGTCGCGACGGGCTTGTCGGGCCGGCTCTCCCGGACGACGCGATGGAGTCGGATCACGTCGTACTGGCCGGTGCCTACGGCCACGTCGTAAGTGTAGTGTACGATGCCGTCCTGGAGCGGGATCCGCTGCGAGCTCAGGATCTGCGGACCGAGGTTCTGCAGTTTGTCGAGATTGGGTCGAACCGCGCTCGCCAGGGGGGCCGCGGGCTCATCGGTGCATGCAGCACTCAGCAGTCCGAGGGCGAGCACGGCCCCCACTACGATGGCTGCCCTTTTCGCACAAAGCATGGATGCCTCCTCTCCATGTTCCGGTCGGGCCGGCCCCCGGTCCTTCAAAGAACGGGCAGCAGCACTCGTGCGGGATCGGAAGGCGCAACTCCGGCGGTGGTGTGGTTGGGGTGCATGCGTCGGCCGGGCGGCCCACGCGTAACCGTATCAAATAACCCGCAGGTCTGACCCGGCGGTCATCCAGCTCTTATCTCGAGGCGGGACCCAGGGGATTCGACAAATCCTGCCCCCGTCCTCGTCCACGCTCGTCGAAGTACCCGCCTCCGTTCACCCGGTCAGTGCCTCCACGACGTGGTGTCGGCCCCCGCCGGCGCGTGCGACGCAATGGCGGCGGCCATTTCCCGCAGCATGTCGGCGGTCGTGGCGTGCTGCCAGCCGTGGCCCTTTTCGGGGCGGCCGTAGTGGAAGACGCCGGGGACGTGGGGGTCCTTCGTCGACGCGAGGAACTGCTGGAGGTCCATGACGGCGAGGTTGAGGTAGAAGTTGTCCATGTCGCCGACGTCGACGTGGATCTTGTCGACGAGCTTGGGGCCGATGGTGGCCCAGTTCTTCTGCAGGTAGGCGGTGAGGTCGTAGCCGTGGTCGCGCATGTAGACGGCGACGTCGTGGTTGATGTGGCCGGTCTGCTTGTCCCAGAGCGGCACGGGGTAGCCGTCGGGTCCGACGGGCCCGTAGACGGCGTCCCAGGCCTCGAACTGCTGGCCGCTGCGGCCGTGGCTGCCGAGGAGGCTTTCGAGGCGGGACATGTTGCGGATGCTGAGGAGCGGCTGGCCGTCGACGTCGCGCATGACGGGCCGTTCCGGGTGGTACCAGCGGCTGACGGTGGAGAAGCCGGCGCTGCGCCGGGTGACGACGAAGGCGTTGGTGTCGGCGTAGGCGTCGAAGATGCCGTAGTGGTGGAAGTCGACGGGGTCGGGGTAGAGCGTCCAGGTGCCGCCGAAGAAGTCGGGGTGGTGGACCTGGAGCGCGATGGACTCCCAGCCGCCGGTGGATCCGCCGGTGAGGACGCGGGCCCAGGATGCGCGGATCATGCGGAAGTGCTCTTCCAGGTACGGGATCAGCTCCTGGAGCAGGGCGTCGCCGTAAGGCCCGTTGTTGGCCGAGTTGACGGCGTACGAGTCGTCGAAGTAGGGCGTCGGGTGCTGGAACGTGACGACGATCATGCGGGGGAAGTCGTCGCCGTTCCACGCCTTGTAGAAGTCGTAGCCCGACTCGCGGTTGTAGGACGCCAGGAACTGGCGCACCTGCGGCGGCATCGGCACGCTGTCCGTCGAGAAGCCGTAGGGCGGCCGCAGATTGAAGTGCCCCTGGACGTAGACGACGGGGTAATGCACGTCCCGCTCGTCGTATCCCTTCGGCAGCAGCACGGTCGCACCCAGGTAGATGGGCCGGCCCCAGAAGTCGCTGAGCATCTTGCTCTGGATCTTGATGTGCTTCACCCACTTCGTGTCCGCCGGCATCTGGACGGCCGGCAGCACGCGGTTCAGCGTCAGCGACACCGCCGTGTTGCCGCTCGCGGCGACCTGGATGTGGCGCGGCCCGCTCACCAGGTTCCCGGGCGAGGTGTTGAACCGCTGCCCTTCCCACTGGTCCATGTGGGCCCAGATGGTGTGGCCGTCGGAGCGGTGGAACTGCGTGTACACGTTGAGGATCGCCTGCACCCAGTAGTCGCCCGCCGGCAGGTCCTTGAGCGACGTCAGCGGGTAGCCCGGCGTGAACTCGTCGATGATCACGGGGTGCCCCGGTTTCAGCCCATGCACGTCCACCGCGAACAACGGCGTCGTCTGCGTGAACGAACCCGCCATGAACCGCGGTTCCGGCGCCGAGTCCTGCGCCACGACCAGGAACATGCGACCGGTGATGGGCGTCGCGTGCACCGACGCCGGGAAGGAGATGCGGAACACCGGCGAGCTCTGCGCTTGCGCCTGGACCCCGCCCGCGATCGACAGGCAGGCCGCGACCACCAGGATCGTCCTCGTCCACCGACGTGTCATCGATTCGTCTCCTGTTGGGGATCCGCCCAACCTAACCCCTCCCCTCCCCTCGCCGCACCCGCAAGGCCCGCGGACCTCGCATCACCCGCTTCGCCTCACGCCGTCACTGCACGATGACGACCGCGCTCGACGATGCCGTGTCTGCCGTCGCCGTCACCAACGTCTGACCCGCGGCGCGGCTGACGACGCGGCCGGCGGAATCCACGGTGGCGACGGCGGTGTTCGCCGAAGACCAGACGACGCCGGGCGTTTCGATGGTGTTGCCGTAGCGATCCTTCACGCGGGTGGTGAGTCGGAGGGTGTCGCCGACGACATTGAAGGAGAGGGTATCACTGGACAGGTGCACGGTGGCGGGCCGGTCCGGGTTGCCGTCGACGGTGAGCAGGAGTCCCTGCAGCAAGCCCGTCCGCGCCTCCATGCGGTTCGGGCCCGCCGTCGTGTCCAGCGTCCAGACCACGGCGGCGTTCCCCGACGCGTCGGTCCGTGCCGAGTCGGCGCTCAACGCGCCGACGCCCGACACCAGGTCCCAGCGCACGAGGGCGCCCTGGAGGGCGACGCCGTTGGCATCGGTCACGTGGTACGTGATGGACAGCGTCGAGCCCACCAGCGTGTCGGTGGGCACCGAGCCGACGACGCCCATGCCGCCCGGCAGCATGTTGGAGGACCCCGTCACCGTGTTGCTGCTGCTGCAGCCCGCGGCGGCGATCAGGCCCGTGATGAACAGGATCGTGTGTTGCGCGTGGTTCATGATGCACGTCCGGGGTCGCCGCATGCACACTGCCGAGCAGCATGCGCGTCGGCGTCGAGGTGATCGAGGCGGGTCCGCCTCCAGGTGATCGAAGCGCGTCGGCCCCGAAGTGATCGAGGCGCGTCGGCCCCGAAGTGATCGAGGCGCGTCGGCCCCGAGGTGATCGAGGCGCGTCGGCCCCGAAGTGATCGAGGCGCGTCGGCCCCGGAGTGACGGGCTCGTTTCACCCCGGAGCCGACGAACGACGCGTGTCGCGCCCGATCTGCGTTACATCCCGCCGCGACGCTGCGCGCTCGGCGGCAGCATGCCGTTCAGCCGCAGGTACATGGCGGCGTGCCCGTAGTGGTCGGCCCAGTCTTCGGCCAGGCCGAGCACTGCCGTCGCCCGGCTCACCTTCCGGTTGCCGAAGAACGGCACCTGCTGGTCCAGCCCGCTGTCGTTCACCTTGGCCAGCACCTCGGAGCAGTAGCTGAACGACTTCTCCAGCCGCGTAACCAGCGCGTCCTTGGGCGACGTCGCCGACAGCTGCGCCCCCTTCGGCTGCGGCTGGCCGGAGATGGCGGAGCACATGAACTCGTTGGACATGGCCACGTGCAGCATCAACGCGCCGAACGTCCGCTGCTTGTCCGTCGGCTTGTAGCTGTACTTGTCCGCCGGCATTTCCTTCGCCGAACCCACCAGGTTCTGCTGGAAGCGCTGCGACACCTGCCGGAGCGCGTCCATGACAGGGCTGGGGTCCTGGGCGCTCTGGGCGTGGGCCGCCGCGGGCAGGGCGAAGCACGCCGCCAGCGCAACGACGCCGAGTGTGATGACACGACTGGTCATGACCAAGCCTCCGTATGAAGGTGTTGGGGATAGGGAGATTGATGTAGGGGTGCAATTTCCTTGCCGCCGGAACAGAGCCACGCGTCCCATTCCGGACGATCCGCCACGCCTGCCGCGCCTGCCGCGCCTGCCGCGCCTGCCGCGCCCGCCGCGCCTGCCGCGCCTGCCGCGCCCGCCGCAGCCCGCCGCGCCCTCCGTCGCCTCGGCCGCCTCGGCCACCCTGACTTGATATCGGCTTGACAGCCGTCGGCCAAATAGGGCGTGCCTGTCAACGAATCACCACGCGACACTCATCGGGGAGGAATCATGCGCATTCGGCGTGTCATGCTGATCGCGGCCGTCGTGCTGGCGGCGTGCGACAGCGAGACGATCACCGGCGCGCCCGGTGACGCCCAACGCATGGAAGCGGGCGTCCAGGGCCTGAAGGTCATGAGCTACAACGTTTACTACGGGGCCGACTTCACCCCGCTGCTGGCGGCGCCGCTCGAGCAGGTGCCGTTCGTGGCGGCGCAGGCCTGGGCCGCGGCCCAGCAGAGCAACATCCCCGCCCGGGCCGGGCGCATCGCGGCGCTCATCGCGGACAACCGGCCGGATCTCGTGGGCCTGCAGGAAGCGGCCATCTACCGGGTCCAGCACCCGGGCGACGCCATCATCGGCGGGACGGTGCCGGCGACGGACGTCGTCTACGACTTCCTCGCCCTGATCGTCGACTCGCTGGCCGCCCGCGGCCTGGAGTACGACGTCGTCGCCGCAGACTCCACGACCGACATCGAGCTGCCCGTGTTCACCGGGCTCAACGGCGGCACCCCCACCTTCGACGACGTCCGCCTCACCGACCGGGACGCCATCCTGGCCCGGCATGACCTCGCCGTCAGCGACCCGGAGCACGGCGCATACGGCGCCCATATCCCCGTATCCCTGGGTCCGATGGAAACGGGCGTGTACGAAGGGTGGAGCTCAGCGAAGGTCGCGGTGCGCGGCGTCGTGTACCGGTTCATCGCCACCCACCTCGAGTTCCAGCAGGCCTTGCCGGTCCAGATCGGGCAGGCCCAGGAGCTGCTGGCCCTGCTCGACGACGACGACGGGCCGACCATCGTCGCCGGCGACTTCAACTCCGACGCCTACGGCCAGGCGCCGGACGCCGCCACGCCGAGCTACGGCATGATGCTCGACGCGGGCTTCCTCGACACGTGGGCCGCGCCGCAACGCAACGCCCCCGGACTCACGTGCTGCCAGGCCGCCGACCTCCTCAACGAGGCCTCCGCCCTGGACACGCGCGTGGACTTCGTCTTCGCCAGGAACCTGCCCGGCGCCGTGTCGCCCTTCGGCATCCTGACCACCGACCGGAAAGTCGTCGGTGACGACGACGAATGGCGCACCGCCGACGGCCTGTGGCCCTCCGATCACGCGGCGGTGGTGACGGCCTTCCGCGCGCCGGCGACGACCCTGCCGTAACCCGCGCGCCGGCGCCGACCCTGCCGTAGCCCGCGGGCCGTCGCCAACCCTGCCGTAGCCCGCGGGCCGTCACCTGCGGGCCGTCCCGGCGGCCCGCCGCGGCGGCGGTCCTCGAACCCGGAACCCTCGCGGCCCCCGGCGCCAGAGGTGGAGCCGGAGG
>JARRJS010000118.1:0-9640 GCA_037388885.1 Gemmatimonadota bacterium | reverse complement strand
CTCCGTGCGCGACAGCTTGACCAGGTTCGAGTTCTGGTTCAGCGGAATCCGGACCGACCGCGTTTGCTCCGCCAGTGCCTGGAGTACCGTCTGCCGGATCCACCACACAGCGTACGAAATGAACTTGACACCCTTGTCGGGGTCGAACTTCTTCACCGCCTTCAGCAGCCCCTCGTTGCCGATGCACACCAACTCGGCGAGACCGAGGCCCCGGCCCTGGTACTTTTTCACGTAGGAAATAACGAAGCGGAGGTTCGCCGTGACCAGACGTTCCGCCGCTTCCTTGTCTCCGCTACGTGCTGCCCGGGCCAGCCGTCGTTCCTCCTCCGGATCCTCGATCAGCGGATACTTCTCCACGTCGAACAGGTACTGATCGAAAGAATCCAGCGCGCGGGAGTTCACGAACATGTAGGCCCTCACCTCGACACCCGGACGGGAAAAAAGCAAAAAACAGCGAGCTCGCCGGTATACGACGCTCGCTGCTATCTCCTCTTTCTCACGCGAAGAAGTAGCGGGTTGTTGGTGTTAAGCCGCACCCTGACTCACCTGAGAGAGAAGAAAAAATATAGTCTAAGACCTGCCAAATATAGACGAGCCTCTGTGCGCTGTAAACCCCCTTGTCGCGTCTCCCGGCAGTGTAGTGTGGCCGGCAGAAATATCACGGATTTTCTTCCTGTTGGGGCGCCGTGGCGCGCAGCTCATCGAGGGTGTCCACGGCACGGCGCAGGTGCGGGATGACTATGGACCCGCCGATGACCAGGCCGACGGAAAAAGTGTCAAAAAGCTGCGCGTCGGAGATGCCTTCTTCGACGCAGCGCGTGAGGTGGTACGTAATGCAGTCGTCGCAGCGAAGGACGAGGGAAGCGACGAGCCCGAGCAGCTCCTTAGTGGGCGTGTCGAGGGCGCCGTCGTGGTACGCCCGCGTATCGAGGGCGAAGAACCGTCTGATGTTCAGATTGTCAGCGGACAGGATGCGCTGGTTCAGACGCTCCCTGAACTCGCGGAACTCCTCAACGCTCACAGGCCCTCTCCCTTCAGGTGCGCGAGCGCCAGCTCGGTGGGCGGTCCGTCCTTGAGCAGGAAGAGTGTATAGGCGTCGTCGTCGGCTTCGACCTGAACGACATCGGCCCACACGCCGTCCTGGTGCTGGACGGAGGCAGTACGTGGCAGCGTGCGGGTACGGGCGCCAAGCACGGACCGGTAGACGAAGGCGAGTCCGTCGTCTGAAATGACGAGCCAGCCGCTGCGATAAGCGCCGACGCCCCTGAGGCCGATGACGCCGGCGCGCGCGGTGCGCGGCTCCGCGGCACCGATGGGCGTTGGGCCGATGAGCCCGCGCACGTCGCGGGGCAGTTCGTCGACCGGGCGCCAGCCGGCCGTGCCGAGGATGCCGCGGAAGCGGGCGAGCAGCGCACGCATGCCGAGTGTGAACGCGCGCCAGAAGCGGCGGCCGAAGAGCAGGAGGACGAGGACGGCGCCACCGGCGACGGCGAGGGCGTAGACAGGCCACAGCAAGGCCGCGACGGTAAGGACGATGGCGACGATGTCCTCGATGACGCTGACGGCGAAGTGGAGTCGCGGCCGCGGCTCCGTGTTGAGGGCAATGCGGATGCCGGCCTTGACGCCATGGACGCCGAGCGCGACGAGGGCGCCGAGCACGGCGCCGGCCACCTTCGTCCAGAGGCCGTATGGCCAGAGCGCCGCGATAGCCAGCATGGCGGCTGCGGAGGGACGGATGAACGTGTGAACGGCGTCCCAGAGCGAGTCGGCGTGCCGGACCTTGTCGATCGCGGCCTCCGCCAAGTAGAGCGCTGCGGCGCTGGCGATGACGAGAGCGCCTTCAAGGCCCTGAAGGCCGGCGGGCATGCCGGCTACGAGGTGGAACCGGGCCAGGATGCCCAGCACGACCACGCTGGCGTACAGGTTGAGTCCGCACGCGAACGAAAGGCCGACAGTCTGGCCGATCAGCACGAGGGAACCGGCGTCTATCATGGAACCGGCACTTGATCACAGCAGGGTTTAGGGAACACGCGACGAAGGTAGCGCGCGTCGGCGAACCGCGGCAAGGCGCAGCGGCGTGCGCCCCGCCAACAACGCGTCCATGCGCGGTGGCGCGCGGCCCGGGGCGCACCGCACCCCCCGGCGTTCACCCTGCGGTACCCGCGGCGCGGAACACGAGGCAGGCGTTGATGCCGCCGAACCCGAACGAGTTGGACAGGCAGGTGCGCGGCTTGAACGCGCGGCCCGATCCCGCCACGTAGTCCAGGTCGCAGCCGTCGTCCGGCTCATCCAGGTTGAGGGTGGGTGGGACCCAGCCGCGGTGCATGACGAGGCAGCAGATGGCGGCCTCGACGGCGCCGGATGCGCCCAGCGCATGGGCGTAGTACGGTTTCGTGCCGCTGACGGGCACGTGGTAGGCGCGCTCCCCGAGGGCTTTCTTGATGGCGGCGGTCTCCGTGGTGTCGTTGAGGGGCGTGGAGGACCCGTGCGGGTTCACGTAGTCGATGTCGTCGGGACGCATGCCGGCGGCATCCAGGGCGAGGCGGATGGCGCGGGCGGCCTGGCTGCCGTCGGGGCGCGGTGCGGTCATGTGGTGGGCGTCATTGGTGGTGCCATAGCCGCACACTTCGCCGTAGATGCGGGCACCGCGCTGCACGGCGTGGTCCCAGGCCTCCAGCACCAGCACGCACGCCGCCTCGCCCATAATGAAGCCGTCGCGGCCGCGGTCGAACGGCCGGCAAGCGTGCGCCGGGTCGTCGTTGCGCGTGCTCATGGCCCGGATGATGGCGAATGCGCCGAAGGACAGCGGCGCCAGCGGCGCCTCGACGCCGCCAGCCACGACGACGTCGCAACGGCCTTCGCGGACCAGGCGCCAGCCTTCGCCGACGGCGATGGTGCCCGATGCACACGACATGGCGTTGGTGGCGTTGGGTCCCGTGAAGCCGAACTCAATGGCGATGGAGCAGGACGCGGAGCCGCCGAACGTGGTGAGCGCGACGCGCGGGTCGACGGCGCGGATGCCGTCGCGCATGAGGTTGACGACCTGCGTCTCCGCGTAGGCGATACCGCCGAGTGCCGAGCCGATCTGCACGCCGACGCGGTCCCCATCCAGGTCCGAGGACTGGAGCCGGGCATCCTGGAGGGCGAGGCGCGTCGCGGCGATGGAGAACTGGGCGTAGCGGTCCAGCCGCCGGCTGGTGCGCCGCTCCATGTACTGCTGCGCATCGAAGTCGTCGACCTCGGCGGCGAGCTGGGAGCGCCAGGGCTGCGGGTCGAAGCGCGTGGCCCGGCGGATGGGCGAACGTTCCCGTCTCAGACCCTGCCACAGCGGGTCGACGCCCACGCCGGCTGCCGTGATGGGGCCGAGTCCGGTGACCGCAACGCGGCGCATGGTGTCGGACCGGCTGCGGCCGTCGGGTTCGCGGATCATGCAGGTCCGTCCGTGTCGTCGGTCGCCGCGGCGTGCGGGTTGTGGCGCTCTGCGGCCGGCGTACGCTCGATGCGTTCCGCCTCCGCACCCACGCCGGCCAGCGTCCGCCGCGCGATGGCGCTCACGAACGCCGGGCCGATGACGCGGTTGGCGGCGAGCCCGCCGACCAACGGCCATCGGGGGCCGGCCCACTCGTGCACGATGCGCACGCGCGCGCCGTTGCGGTGCGGCAGGAACTCCCAGCACACGTCCATGCCGCGCGTGATGCCATCCACATGCCTGTAGCGCACGATGGGTTCCATGCGGTCCGCTTCCATCTCCGAGACCCACCACGTGGGGTACGGCAGGGGACCGAAATAGCGCCAGGCGGCCATCTCGACGAGACCGCGCCCGAATCCGTCCTTGCGGTGGAAGCGCACGTGCCGGTAGTGGGGCAACAGCTCGGGCCAGCGTTCCACGTCAGCGGCCACGAGGAAACAGGTTGCAGGCCTTGCGTGCACGACGTTCTCATCGACGCGCATCATGATGCACCTCCAACGGCTGCCGGATGGTTTACCGCCTGCATATTGACCCCGATCCTGCCCGGGCGTTGCGGCGTCATGGTCTGGCCATAAGGAAGTTCACCAGCAGGCGCGGGGCGAGCAGCGCCGTGACCGGTCGCGCGTCGCCCGTCACGGCCACGAGAGTGTCGGCCACACCAGCGGAGCGGGCGAGCCGGCGGATGATCCGGTCTGCGCGTCGCGGCCGCCTGAGCGCCCAGTCGATGGCGTGCTGCAGCCTGCGGCCTCCCGCCACCAGCCGATGCAACCGCCGGGCATAAGGAGCCAGGCGTTGTGCGGTCGGGTCGCCGCGACGCAATACGGCGCCCGCCACGTCGGCGAGCATCTCGGCGGTCGCGAGGGCGCGGTAGATGCCCTGCCCGGTGAACGGGTCGTAGTAACCGGCGGCGTCGCCGACCAGCGCCACGCCATGGTCGACGACGGCGCGTGTCGGCACATCGAACGGTCCCGAGGCGAGGAGCGGCGCGTCGAGTTGCAGCTCGACGGCGTGGGCGGCGAGCCGTTCGCGCAAGGCCGGCATGCGCCGAATCCAGGACCACATGAACGCCGCCGGGCCGGCGGCGCGCAGGTCCGGTGCATGCCGCTTGTTCACGACGAGGGTGAGGTTGACGCGCCGGCCGCTGCGGTGGACGGGGGCCAGGCCGACGCAGGCGTCGTCGGCGAGGTGCATCTCCCCCAACCACGCGCCGCCGGGCGGGAAGAGCCCGGGCACGTCCATATGGGTGGTCAGGGAGACCTTCCGGAGCCGGGGCCGTCGTCGGACCAGGCCCATTCGCCGCGCGACGACGGAGCGCAGTCCGTCGGCGCCGATCACGAGCCGGGCGTGCAGTCGGACCGGTTGGCCGTGCGCGTCGCGGCCGGCGATGCCGGCAACCCGTCCGTGCGGCCCCCCGCCGTGCGTGTCCCGAAGCAGCCCCGTGACGTGCGTTTGCAGGAAGCGCACGCCTTCCGCCTGCGCGGCGTCCAGCAGAGCGGCATCCAGCCGGCGTCGTTCGATGGCCAGCGCGAGGCCGGCTCGGTGGAACCGCCCGGTGAAGTGTGCTCCACCGGGGGCGTGAACGGTCCAGCCGTGCAGCCTTGCGGGTGCCGTCGCCTCCACTGCGGGCAGCACGCCAAGGTGATCCAGCAGCGCCGTCGCGCCGGCGCTCAGGCATTCCCCGCAGGGTTTGTCCCGGGGGAAGAGCAGGCGATCCAGGAGCACGACGCGCAGGCCATGGCGGGCCAGCAGCAGAGCCGTGACCGAGCCTGCTGGGCCCGCACCGACGACGACGGCGTCCGTCGGCGACTCCGGGTGCGCGCTCGTGCCGAGTGCGTCTCTCGCTGGGATCATCTGGTCCTTCCACTGGCGACTATCGATCAGCCGGGCCGCGCCGTGAGCACGAGACGGAAAAGCGGGTGACTGTGCACCGCGACATCACGAAAGCCAGCTTCCGCGGCCAACCGGCGGAGCTCCTGCGGCTGGAATGCCCGCAGCACGGACAGGGGCCCGTCGTGTCGGGTCAGGGGATTCCGGCGCCAGACGGTCGCGGCCAGCAGCCGTGCGCCCAGGTAGCTCAACCGGGTGCGGCGCAGCTCGCCCACGACGACCCACCCTCGCACGACGCGGGCCAGCTCCGCGAGCAACCGCAACTGTGCGGCTCCGTCGAAGTGGTGCAGGGTCAGGGAGAGCAGCGCGACATCGAAGGCGTTGTCGGGGAACGGCAGTCGCAAGCCGTTCGCGGCGGCCACGCGAACGGCGGAGTCGGCATCGGCGCGCCGTCGGGCCAGACCGGCGATCTGGGGATGCACGTCCACGGCGGTGATCTCCGCCGATCGGCCGTGGCGGCGAGCCCAGCGCGCAATTGCCAGGGGCAGGTCGGCCGAGCCGGTGCCCACGTCGAGGATGGAGGCGTGTCCGGGGAAGAGCCTGCGCGACACGTGCCGGAGCAGGGCGCGACGGCCGCCCAGCCAGCGGTTGACCGCCGCGACATGGTCCAGGGACCGCTCGAGGATCGCGGGCTCGTGGCGTGGATCATCCAGTCGCTCGTGGGCGCCTTCCAGGCGCGGCAGCGTCACCGTTCGCCCAGCGGCTCGACGTGGACCACCACCTCGCGGGCGTGGATCTCGCGGGAAATGCGCTGCTCGACCGCGTCGGCGATGACGTGCGCCTCTCCGACGCCAAGCCCCGGGTCCACCGCGATGGTCAGCTCAGCGAACACCTCCCCGCGCCGACCGCGAGAACGCACATCGTACACCGCTTCCACGCCCGGCGTAGCCTGGGCCAGCCGCTGGATCTTGGATGCGTCCACGGCGCGCTCGTCCACGAGCACGGGCACGGTCGCGCGGATGATGCGCCAGCTGGCGCGGGCGATCACGATGGCGACCAGCAGAGTGAAGACGGCGTCCGCGCGCGGGTAGCCGAGAGCCACGAACAGCAGACCGACGATCACTGCCAGCGACGCGTAGATGTCAGACTGGGTGTGGGCCGCGTCCGCGACCAGGATGTCGCTGGCAAGTGCGCGTCCCTTGTTGCGCTCGTAGCGGGAGATGAAGAAGCTCACGACCGCGGATACCGCCATCACGCTGAAGACCACCGGCGTGGCGTGGGGTCGAGCCGTGCCGGTGACGAGGCGGTGGATGGCACTGCGGGCCAGCTCGTACACCGTGATGGACAGGAAGACGACGACGGTGAGGCCGCCCAGCGTCTCGAACTTGGCGTGGCCGTAAGGGTGGTCCTCGTCAGGCGCCCGTGCGGCCACGCGCGAGAGCGCCAGGCCGATGACATTGTTCAGCGCGTCCACCGAGGAGTGGGCGGACTCCGCCACCACGCTCAGCGTGCCGGTCATGAAGCCTGCCGTGGCCTTCGCCGCCACCACCGCCAAGTTGGCGAGCAGCGTCAGGATGAGCACGCGGCGGATCTCGCCATGGCGCGTGCGACTCATGGCTCTGCCTCGCGGATGTGGTCGTCGTCCGGCGAGCCTGAGCCGTGCGGGATCCGAGACGTCATTCCCGGCGTGACCCGGTGAGCGATGCGGAAGGTGACCATAGGGCGCAAGATGGCTCGCGTCGACTAATGCGGGAAGTGGAACAGGTCGCCCGAGAGCAGAGCGGACCGGGAGCGCAGGACCTGCGGATCGCCGAAAACGGCACCCAGGCCCAGGTACTCCCCGACGCTCACGGTCAACCGGAGGTTACGGACTGCAAAGCTGCGGCCCAGAGGCGCCGCCACATCAATGCGGTACGTGGTCTTGCCTCCAGCGGGGAAATTGAAGCGCAGGCCGGCGCCCAGCGAGGCGCGCCAGCCGGAGTCGACGCCGAACGGCGCGTCCCCTGGCCAGATCCGGCCCACGTCGCCGAATAGTGTGAGGCCGGTGTCCATGAGACCGGGCCAGGGCCAGCCGAGGAAGATGCGGTCCTCGACGTTGAACACGGTGCGCAGGCCTCCGGGCAGCTCATCGCTGTGCAGGCCGCGCACGCCCAGGTCGCCGCCCAGCGTGAGCTGGAACGGCGTCACGGGATCCCACCCGCCGGTGAACGAGCCCCGCAGGAACAGGGTCTGGTTGGATGTGGAGTCCGGGCGCAGATACGCCAGCACCTCGGCTTCCGCCAGAATGTCCCGGAACCCGGCTGCACCGGATCCGTGCAGTGTAAGTCGGGCGTCGCCACGTCCGCGCGTGGCCAGCAGCAGCGGGCCAAACTGGTTGGCGCCGTAGATTGTCGCTGTGCCCACGGCGTCGTCGTCGCTGTTCAACGTGGGTAGAGACCGGCCGATGCCGAGCTGCAGCTCCACGCCCTGGCCGACATCCTCCGCGCCCCGAAAGGAATCAAGCCCGTGTCGCTTCACCCAGAAGATGTTGCGCTGGCCCAGCAGCAGCACGGCGCGCACGCTGCGGCGGGGTGTCATGAGCGGCGCGACGGCCGTTACCTGCGTAATGTCCGCCGCGGTGCGTTGATCGTATTTCCCGGAGGCCGATTGCTGGACGGCGCCGGGCCCGCCGGGGAAGGCGAGGTCCTCGAAGGTGAAGCCGCCGCCGAACATGGTGAGGTGCCCCTGGTCGCCCAGCCGTCCGACGGCCGCCACGTTGAACGCCCGCTCCTGTACGGGCACGAGGACGTGCCGGCGCTCGCCGTCGACGCGGCCTTCCGAGTAGCCGAAGAAACGGTCCTCGTGCAGGAACGACTCGCGCATGGCGCGGTGGCCGATCTCACCGATGAACGGGTACGTGATGGACTGCTGCAGCAGCGTGCCGGCCCGCGTGCGGCCGACCGCCAGCGTGCCGTCCCAGCGCGTGCGGAACAGCTGCGGCGTGTGGTAGCTGATGCCGTAGATGCGGCGCACGTCCTCCTCCCGATAAAAGAGCTGGAGCTGCTGCCCCGTGCCCAGCACGTTCACCTCCTGGAGATCGATGCCCTGGAAGGGCGTACGATTCTCGAAGTCCAGGTGCACGTTCAGCTGGGTGCTCCACTCGTCCTGCGTGTCCACGATCACGTGCACGCTGCTGTCCGGCTGTGGCACGCCGAACACGTCCACGCGCGACAGAAACGGGTACCCGCGCAGGATGCGCTCCGTTTCCGCCAGTAGCCGCGGATCGTAGCAATCGCCCGCATGGAACAGCAGCTCGCGGCGGATCACCGACGCTCGTGTCTGAACATGCAACGCGTTCGCCGTCCGGTACGCCCAGCCCAGGTGCGGGTTGAGGCTCGGATCGGTGGTATCGAAGATGGAGTGCGGATCCACGAACACGTAGCTGATGCGGGCGCCCGGACACGCAGCGGGCGCGGCCTGGGCGGTGGCGGCTGGAGCCCTGAAGGATAGGGCGAACGCCAGCGTCGACATGTACACGACGATCCGTCGGCCGGGTCGTGCGGACCAGGCCTCGAACGGCACAAAACGCCTCAACGTGTGGGTCGCGAACCTGTGCAAGATGCACTAATCTTAACGTCTCGCGCCGCGCGATGCCGCTGCTCGGAGGGGCGAGCGCGACGGGAGCACAACTCGGACTTTTCGATTCCTTCGGAGGAATACACGATGCGCAACCGGACTGCGGCGGCGCTGGATTACCACGCTTCGGGTCGGCCGGGCAAGATCGCCGTCGTGCCCACGAAGCCGGTCAGCACGCAGTGGGACCTGTCCCTGGCATACACGCCTGGTGTGGCGGAACCCTGCAAGCTGATCGAAGCCAACCCCGAAGACGCATTCAAGTACACCGCACGCGGCAATCTGGTCGCGGTGGTCTCCAACGGCACGGCCGTGTTGGGGCTGGGGAACCTGGGCGCCCTGGCGGGCAAGCCTGTCATGGAAGGCAAGGGCGTGCTGTTCAAGCGGTTCGCGGACATCGACGTGTTCGACATCGAGGTGGACACGGAGGACCCTGAGCAGATCATCCACTTCTGCGAGCTGCTGGCGCCCACGGTAGGAGGCATCAATCTGGAGGATATCAAGGCGCCCGAAAGCTTCCGCGTCGAGGAAGAGCTGAAGAAGAAGCTGGACATCCCGGTCTTCCACGATGACCAGCACGGCACGGCGATCATTTCCGGTGCGGCGTTGCTGAACGCGCTGGACGTGAGCGGCAAGAAGATCGATGAGGTGCGCGTCGTGTTCAGCGGTGCGGGCGCGTCGGCCATCGCCTCGGCGGAGCACTATGTGAACCTGGGCGTGCGTCGGGAGAAC
>JARRJS010000117.1:8321-27329 GCA_037388885.1 Gemmatimonadota bacterium | reverse complement strand
CCACATGAGGATGTACTTCGAGTTCAGCCAGTCCTGGCGCTGGTTGCCCGTCTCCAGCGTGCCGTACACCGTGGGCGTCGCCACGTTGATGGCGCCCCAGGAGTAGCTGTTCCAGATGCCCAGGCAGCCGCCGTACAGGTTCAGCAGACGACGGGCCGTCTGCGACCCGTTCGTCTGGTTGTAGCTGCCCGTTCCGTAGGGCACGAACAGGGCGCCGTTGCCGTACGCCTCCTTCACCCGCCGGATCTCGCCCGCTAGCAGGTCCAAGGCCTCGTCCCAGCTGGTCTTCTCGAACCTCCCCTCGCCCCGCTTCCCCACCCGCTTCAGCGGCCAGCGCAACCGGTCCGGATGGTACTGGCGGCGCAGGTACGCCCGTCCGCGCGTGCACGCGCGCAGTTGCGGGTCCGCGACGGCGTCCGGCCGGTCGTCCGTTTCCAGTCGCGTGATGACGCCGTCCCGGACGTGGGCGATGAGCAGGCAGCGGCCGCCGCAGTTGTGGGCTGGGCAGCCGACGCGGACCGTCTTCGTCGTCGGGGTCGTCTTCGGATTCGTCGTCGGAGTCGTCTTCGTTCCGGTCACCGTCTTCGTCGTCGGAGCCGTGATCGTGGCGTCGGCGTTGTCGAAGCCATCGTCCCTCTCGCGCCGCACCGGTGCAGCCTCCGTCGGCTGCCGTCCCATCATGGTACTGGTTCGACGTGGTACAGGTAAGGTCCTTGACGCTGCAAAGAGCCGACGGCCCGCTCAACAGCCACGCCGCCGGATGGCGTGACGGTGTGACGCGGTGAGTGGCGCGTCAGTCCGGTCCACGGTTCCGGCCTCGGTCCAGTACCCTTCGGGCACCTCGGAACGGGGTACGCCGCGGCGCGGCAGGCCGCCGAAATAGCGGCTGAGCGGCTCTACGGCGTCGAACGCTTTCTTCTCGGCGGGCGTAGCGTCCGTCGCCAGCCGGGGCCGGAGGATGCGGGAAACCCACTCGTAGAGGCCCTCTCGCAGCGTGTAGACCGTGCGGTACCCGCGGGCACGGAGCAGGACCCACGCCTGCGCCGCGTGCGTGCCGCCTTCCGAGTAGAGGACGATGGTGGCGTCGCGCGGCAGGTCCCGCCGGGCCAGCTCCGACAGCGTGGCGGGCTCGGCGCCCGGGATGTGCAGGGCTTTGAATTCGCTGTCCGGACGCAGATCCAGCACGACCAGCCCGGGTAGCCCGTCCCGGATCCAGCGAGCCAGCTGTGGCGCAGACACGTGGTCCTGCTCGGCGTCGATCTGCGCGGCGATCGCATTCACGTCGAGCCGACCCGCCGGTTGCGGCTCGCCGGCCAGCAGAGCACCGCCGGCCAGTACGACACCCAGGAGCGCCAGTCGTCCGCGCCGACCGTCCGGGACGGACATCACGATTCGGCCCGCACCGGCCGCGGAGAACCGGCCCTGCGTTCACCGCCGTGCCGTTCGGCGGGCGCCGAACGCACCTGCCGGCCGCCCATGCGACGTTCGATCCCTTCCGCGGCAGCGAAGCCGGCGATGGCCGCCACCGTCAGCGCCGCCACCACTGCGCCCGTGGGCAGGTGCAGGAGATGCGGCAGGGTCAACGTGCCCCGCGGTGTACTATCGTAGAACGGGCGAACGAAGCGGTAGCCGGCGTCGAACACGGCGGTCCCCAGCAGCATGCCGCCCACGACGGCGAGGCCGTCGAGGCGGCCCGAAGCGTAGGCGACGCACGACGTTCCCGGGCAGAGCCCGGCCACGGCGAAGCCCACACCGAAGATCAGGCCGCCGGCGAGCTGCGGCAGCAGCCATGTGCCGGGAACGTAGACCTGTTGAAGGTCCAGCACGCCGATGCGTCCCAGCCAGAACGCTCCCAGCATGGCGGTCACCACCGCCGTGAAGAGCACTTTGAACACCGTCAGGTCCGCGAGGCGGAACTGGGCGGACAGCTTGCTCGCGTTGCCGAAGCCGGCCCACTCCAGGAAGACCCCGAACACGATGCCGACGACGAGGGCCGAGCCGAGCACCGGCAGATCGCCTGCACCCAGGAACAGGGGCGCGCTCATCGCCAAAGCCTCGCCACGAGGGGCATGGCCGCGTAGCCGGCCGCGAAGGCTGCAAGGATGAAGATCCAGGCGCCCACGCTCAGCAGCGCGCCGCCGGTCAATGCCTGCCCGCTGGTGCAGCCCCGGGCCAGGCGCGCGCCGTACGCCATTAGGACCCCGCCGGCCCCGGCGTAGACCATGCGACTCGGCGTGGACACCCGCGGCCCGCGCTCGACGGCGAACCTGAACCGGCCGCCTAGCCAGGCGGACGCGAAGCCGCCCAGGCTCACGCCCACGAGTTCGAACACCAGCCAGTCATGGGCGAAGCTCCAGGCGCCGTGGTCCAGGTAGGGTGCCAGCGGCAGGCTGCCGGCCGGTCCGCCGGCGCCCACTGCTGCAGCGCTCGAAGCCACCACGCTGGCGAAGGCGCCCGACGCGCCCAGGCCGCGTCCCACGGCCACGTAGGCCGCCACCAGCACCATTCCGATGGCGATGCCGGCCAGGTACGGGTCCAGGTACGCGGCGGGTCGTGGTCTCGAGCCCGCGACCCTCATGGATTTCCCCCGGCCTGCCCGGATTTGCGCTCGACCGGGAAGTCCGGGTGGCGCGCCCAGTCCTGCATGGAACCATCGTAGAGCAGGGCCGGAAAGCCCAGCAGGCGCGCGGCGAACACCACGGCGGTCGCCTGTTGCCCGATGTGGCAGTAGGCCACCACCGTGTCGCCGGGTAGGACGCCCGCCGCCCGGAATCGCAGGGCCAGCGTGTCGGCTCGGATCATCAGCTGGTTGTCCACGACAGACGTGAACGGAATGTTGACGGCCCCCGGGACGTGGCCGCGCCGCCCGCTCGCTTCCTGGACGCCGTCATAGAACGCCGCGGCACGGGCGTCCACCAGCCGCACATGCGCATGCTGCGGCAGCGCCCGCACATAGTCCGCGTCCACGACCAGCGGCCGCGTCGGCCGGTCTGCCAGATGGCCGCGACGGGGCGTGGGAACGTCTGCCGTGACCGTGTGGCCCGCCCGCTGCCACGCTGCCATACCGCCATTCAACAAGGAGGTCCGGTCGCCCAGCCCCAGGTAGTCCAGCGTGAACACCACACGCGTGGCCGGGGTCAGCCAGTCGTCGCCGAAGTAAACGATGATGCGGCTGTCGTCTGAAATGCCGAGCGCTTCCAGATGGTCGCGTAGCTCCCTCGCGGGCGGCAGCTCCAGCATGAGGGACCCGTCGTCCATGTTGTGGGGCGTGGACAGATCGCTCAGCTGGATGAAGCGCGCACCGGCGACGTGCGCCGTGTCATACGCTTCCCTTCCCCCCACGTGCAACAGCACGAGGTCCGGGTCGTGCAGGTGAGACGCCAGCCATTCCACGCTCACCAGCATGGGCGTGGGAGACGACGCGCGGGCTGCGGACGCAGTCGTCATCAGCAGGACGGCTGCCAGGCAGATCCGCCGGGCGCCGAGCGGACCGCTGCGAAATGTTCGACTCATGATGCCTCCGACTGTGCTCGATGGTTGGTGTTGGAGCGACCCGGCACGCTCGCGTTCGCCGGGGGGATCGCCGCCCCGTGGTCGTATGATGCCACCCGGCGCGACCGCGATGGTGGCGGGAACGTGCGACAGTTGTGCGAGATGTGTGACGTCGGGTGGCAGGGCGCCGGTGCTGGCGCACCGGCTTGCAGGTAGCAGGTCCGGGTTCCCGGCAAATCCCACTTCGCGGGGAGACTGCTGCCTTCGTTGTGGTTGCTGCCCGGCGCTACGGTGAGTATGCCGCGAGGGGAGCAGTCCCCCGACGAACGGGCGAAGCCGGCGGCTCAGACCTGCTACCTGCAGCCCGCGCGCCAGCGCGGGCGCCCTGCCACCTGATCACCGCTGGAAGCGGTAGCCCACCTTCCACACCGTCAGGAAATGCTGGGGATCGGCGCTGTCCTCTTCCAGCTTGCGACGCAGCTCGGCGATGTGGGAGTCGACGGTGCGCGTGAGCACGCGGCCGCGGTGGCCCCACACCTCCTTCAGCAGCTCCACCCGCGTGGCGACGCCGCCGTCACGGCGGACCAGCGCCAGAAGCAGGGCGTACGCTTTCGGGGTCAGGGACACCGGCTCTCCTTTTCGCGTCACGACCCGCGCCGCAGTGTCCACGACGACGTCGCCGAACGCGATGCGCGCCGGCGGCGCCTGCTCCGGCCCCCGGCTGCTTCGCGCCAGCAGGGACTCCACCCGGGCGAGCAGCTCCAGCAGCCGGAAGGGCTTGGTCACGTACTGGTCCGCCCGCAGCCGGAAGCCCTGCACGCGGTCCGACTCCTCGCCGCGGGCGGACAGGATCAGGACGGGCGCATCCATGCCCCCGGCGCGCAACGTGCGCAGCACCTGGAAGCCGTCTGCGCCCGGCAGCATGAGGTCCAGAATGAGGAGGTCGGGAGGGTTCTCGCGCGCCCGCTCAAGGGCCTCATCGCCGCGGGCCGCGCGCTCCACCTCGTAGCCTTCCAGCTCGAGGTTGTAGACCAGGCCGGCGGCCAGGTCGTCGTTGTCCTCCACCACCAGGATGTGCGCCGTCACGAGCCCCCTTCCAGTGCCGGCAGCGACACGACGAAGCGCGCGCCGCCTCCCGGGGCGTCCTCCACCCTCACCTGGCCGCCGTGCCGCTCCACGATCTCGCGGACCACGGCCAGGCCGATGCCGCTGCCTGGCACGTCCGTCGCGTTCGACTCGCCCCGGCGGAACGGCTGCCAGACCGACGACCGCTCCGCCGCCGGCACGCCCGGTCCCGCGTCGCTCACCGCGATCTCCACCACGCCGTCGCGCCGGGTCACGCGCAGCCGGATGCTCTGCCCTTCCGGTCCGTATTTCGCCGCATTGTCCAGCAGATTGGCCAGGACCTGCTGCAGCTCCTGCGGCACGACCCGGGCGCGAGCACCGGCGTCGGCATCCACCACCACGTCCATCCGGCGTGCCCGGGCCAGCGGTTCGAACGCCTGCGCTGCCGCAGACGCTTCCGCCACCAGATCGGTCGGTACGGGTGCGGGACGCTGCGCACGCCGGGCCGCCCGGTCGAAGTACAGCACGTTGTCCACCAGCGTGGCGAGCCGGCTCGTCTCCCGGTCGATGGTTTCCAGGGCCCGCTCCCGCTGCGCGGTGGTACGGAACCGGCCCAGCCGCAGCGTTTCCAGGTACAGGCGCACCTGCGCCAGCGGCGTGCGCAGCTCGTGGGAAACCGAGGAGACGAAATCGGAACGCGCGCGGGCCAGCTGCGCCGCACGCCGCAACTGCAGCGCCGCCGCCACGGCCAGGATCAACGCCAGCGCCAGCAGGCCCGCCAGCACCGGCAGCCGTGAGGCGGGCAGGCCGCCGATCAGCAGGTCGCCGGCCGCCGACTCCGGCAGCGCCGCACGCACGACCAGGCCTCCGGCGGTGGGCGGCAGCCTGGCTTCCGACACCCAGCGGCCAGCCGGCGGCGGGTCGGTCGCGAACAATACATCGCCGGCCGGGCCGGACACCGACGCCGCCACCTGGACGCCGCCGGACGCGCGTGCGGTCAGGGCATCCGGCAGCAGCGGCTCCCGGGCGACACTGTCCATCAGCGCGCGGGTCGCATCGGTGTCCAGGGCGACGGCATACAACAGGGTGTCGCCCCACGCCGTCGGCATCAGCGTGTAGCCCACCAGTGCACTGCCGCCATTCGCAGGACGCACCAGGACGCCCAGTCCCCATCCCTGCCGGTAGGTAGTCCGCGCGTCCCGTGTGAGCGCCGCAACCAGGCTCGCCACCTGGTCTGGCGCTACGGCGCGGCGCCGCGCGATGTCGGGGTCGAGCAGCGGCGCGAATCGGGCAGACTCCGTGTCCACCAGCACGCCCGTTCCGGCGCCGGCATACAGATTCGGCACCACCTCGAGGGAATCGCGCCCCAGGACCATGGCCAGGAACGCCGACGCCGGCCAGGGTGGACGGTGGCAGTAGCAGCCCGCCGAATCCCACGGCAGCTGGTGCGCCAGGCTGGCAGCCGTTGGCACGGGCGGCCTCTGGTGCACCTGGCCGCCCATATGCTCCGGGCTCAGGAACGCCCAGAAGACCTGCTCCACCGCCCGTTGGGCGCGTTGTTCCAGCGCCGATGAAGCAAACGACGCGTAATCCTGGAGCGTCTCGTCGGCAATTTCCCGCTCCGAGCGCGCCGAGCGCGCCGCTTCCCACACCGCCGCGCCCGTCACGCCGAGCGTGGCAAGCATCAGCAGCGCCGGCCACAGAAGCGGGCCAAACCGGTTGTTTTGCGTGGGGATGCGCATTCCCTACAATGTGCTGCGAACGCCGCGCCGTGAAGGCCGGAGTTGTGCGAATTGTGTGGAGACCTCCGGTCGGACCGAAGCGCCGGCCGGGCGGTGGTTCGTTTGTCGGCTACCGCGCCGGCCGCGTGTCCGCCATGGTCAGGACGTGCTCAAAGTGCCTCTTCTGCACCGGCTGAACCGAAAGCCGGCTTCGCGTGGTCACCACCATGCCGTCCAGTGCCTTCTCGGCCTTCAGCTCATCCAGTGGCACTGTGCGCGGCAGCTTACGCACGAAGCGGATGTCCACCATGAACCAGCGCGGGTCGTCGTCCGTGGCCTTCTCGTCGTAGTGGCCCGACGTCGGGTCCCGGGCGGTGTGGTCCGGGTAGCCCTCCCGCGAGACCTCCGCCACTCCTACGACGCCCGGTGGGGCCGCGTTGCTGTGGTAGAACAGCACGCCGTCACCCACGCGCATGTCGTCGCGCATGAAGTTACGCGCCTGATAGTTCCGGACGCTGTCCCAAAAGGTCTCGCCGTCGCGGGCGAGGTCGTCGATGGAGTAGGCGCCCGGCTCGGACTTCATGAGCCAGTACCTGCGGTCCGCCAGGGGCCTCCCGGGGCATGGGTGTGTGACTGCGTCCGTCCGGAGGATGGTAGAAGGTCAGGGCAAGGACGGCGAGAGGGGCGCCATCCAGCCGTGCAACGGTCGCCCTCACCCCGCCAGGTCGGGCGCCCCCAGCGCCGCCGCCCGTTGGCGCAACCGCGCGACCCGAGGCTGGAGCTCCGGGTCCGTGTCCTTCCAGAGTTCGGCGGCGCGGGCATAGTAGCTCGCGGCTTTGGCGCTGTCGCCGTGGGCCTCGTAGAGCGCACCCAGACGCTCGAGCGTGTCGAACCGGAAGACGGCGTCGAGCGCGACGGGGTAGCTGACGGCCGGGTCGGTGAAGTACGCCTCGTACTCTCTGATCGCCGCGTCAGACTCGTTCAGCATCTCGTGGGCCCGCCCCGCCAGGATCCGGCGCCAGCGGGGATCGACCCGCAGATCCGCGGCCGTGTTGAACGTGCACCGGATCTCTGACGATGCCAGCAGCTCGAGACTCCGCTCCGGCTGCCGTTCCGCCAGGGCGATGGCCGCCGCAAGTACGCCGCGGGTCAGGGACCAGTTGCCGCGGCCGATGGTCGTCAACGTGTCCACGGCCTGGCGCGCCCCTGCTGCATCCCCGGCGAGAGCGTGGACCAGCCCCACGTTGATCCAGGTCCCTGCGATCTGGACGTCGTCCGGCACCCGGTCCAGCGCAGCCTCCACTTTCAAGGTCGCCTCCGCCGTATCACCGACCGCCACCAGCCGGGTGAGGGCACGATTCGCCACCCAGACGACCGGCCGCCCGAAGTCGCCCGCCTGTTCCGTACGCCGCACGGCGTCGGTGTAGTGCCCACCCGCCTCCTTCATCCGCCCGCGTACCGCGTCCAGCTGCGCCTCTGCCACGCTGGCATCGGGATCGGGACCGTGCCGCGCCTGGTAGGCGCCCATCAAAGAGTCGGCGGCGGCGTAATCGCCCCTGCGCGCCGCCAGGGAAATGCGAGCCAGGATCAGCGACGCCGATGCACCGAGCCGCTGCCGCCACAGATCGATGGTCTCTCGGGCTTCTTCATACTGCCCGAACGCCAGCTGATCGATGACCAGGTCGTTGTAGCCGCCGGGGTCGGAAGGCTCCATCGCGATGAGCTTGCGATACGTCGCCATCGCTTCTCGGGAACGACCGATGCGGTCCTGGTAGTACCCGAAATTCTGCAGAGGCCGCGGGTCGTCCGGGTGACGTCGGATGTATGCGTCGTAAAGATGGAAGAGCGGTTCGTAGAGATCGCACTCGTCCGGCTGCGGTACCGCGGTGTCCACACCGCTCACCATCCGGTCGAACACGTAGCTACCCTCCACCAGCAACCGCTGGTACTCAGTGAGGCGATCCCGATACTGATACGCTCTCCGGCTCAGCTCCGGCTGCCGCTCCCAGTGCGTCAGGAGGCTGTTCAGGATGCCGTTGAGCTTCAGATAAGCCATGGCAAACGTCGTGTCGAGCGCGATGGCCCTCTCCAAGAGCACCTGCGCGGCCAGGGGCCGGCTTTCGCGATCCGCCAGCCGAACGGCCTCGGTATACAAACGCAAGGCGTTGAGGGATGATGTGGACACCTGCTCCAGCGGCGGACTCTGCTCAATCGAGTGCAGCGACTCCCCCATCCGCGACCGGATCTGCTCGCCCATCCGTTCCAGCGCCTCCACCATCTTCACGTCCGACTCCGCCGCCATCCGGAACCGACCCAACACCTCGCCGGTCGTGGCCTCGAGCCGCGCCGTCAACAGGTAGCCGGCGCCGACCTGTCGGACCGCGCCCACGATGATCAGCGGATAGCCATCCCGCACTCCGATCTCGCGCGCCGTCTGCGCATCCACCACCAGCGATGAGTCCCGTTCCATGCGGCGCAGCGCCTCGCCGATTTCCACCGGATTCACCGGCCGTACAATGTCCGACTGGTCCAACTCCACGCGCAGCCATTCCGCGACCATCTGGCCCAGTCCGGGATCCGAGGCGTTCTCGAAATCGGCCACCAGCACCTGGTCGTACTTCGCCGCCCTGCCCGCGCCGATGAGCGTCCCCGGCCCACCCGTCCACCGGGACCGCACCAGTCCGTATCCGAGAAAAACTACCAGGCCCAGAACGGCGAGCACCACCACGCCGCGCCAGATCCGTTTCCGCGAGAAGACGCCCGGCTCGGGCCGTCGCGCCTCTTCGGGTGCGGGCGCCCACTGAGGCACCCATGGCCCTCCGGTTCCGCCTTCCCACTGGGTAGCAGCGACCCCGTCGGTCGACACTGTCCGCAGCCCCTCCGCCGGTTCCGTTCGCGCGCGCACGGCCTCCGCAACCTCCACCGTCTCCGGCGCCGGCTCCACGTCCAGCTCTTCCCTCAGCACGGCCGTGAATTTGCCGTAGAAGCGGAGCGCGGCGGCACGGTCCCCTGCACTCGCCAGTGCCTGGATGAAGGCCCGCACCCGGCTTTCGTCCGTCGGCACCAGCCGAAGCGCCCCTGCCATGATCTGCTCGTGCGCCCACCGCCAGCCCGCATCACCCGCCAACGCCCGCAACCGCTCTCGCTCGTGGTCCAGCCATTCCATGAACGCCGGCGCACCTGACACGTGCAGGCCTTCCAACAGCGGACCGCGGTACAGCTCGACCGCGTCCACCCAGCGCCCCTGCGTCACCGCGGCCTCGAAGTCCACCACGTCGCAATGGATCCGGCCCGCAGCCGCCCCCACTTCCTCCGTTCCACGCGTCAACAGAACACCTTCGGGCAATTCACGCCGCAGGAACGTCAGACTCTGGGACAACGCATTGCGACCGCGACTCTGATTCGATTCCGGCCAGAAAACGGTGAGCAGCGCGTCACGGCGGTGGAAGGCGCCCGGACGCGCAAGAACGAGATAGGCCAGCAGCGCTGCCCGCTTCGGCTGAGCCAGCACCGCCTGCAGCGATTCGCCGTCGTCGTGAAGATCGAACGACCCGAACGCTTCCAATTGGATCATTGGTATTGGTCCTCAATGGCAGGTAAGACCTGGATAAGGGTCCCGTCGATTGACGATCTAAGGCAGGTCAGGCAGACCGCTCATCCTCATGATGAAGGTAAACAGGACCTTCCCGGATCACAACGGCCGCTCTCGCATTCCCAACACGCCATGCTGACGGCCGATGTGGCCGCCCGACGCTACCTCTTCGGAGGTCATCATGACCCGCAGTCCACCGCTCGGCCTCCTCTTCGTTCTTTCCGGCGCTCCAGCCCTGCTCGCGGCACCACTCACGGCACAGACCTTCGGCGCCGGCAACGGCACGCGCGGGGTGAACGCCAACCACTACGACGTGGTCCGCGCGGAAGAGCTGCGCGCGCAAGCCCAGGCCCTCTACAGCACGCCGGGAAACTGGAAGCAGGTCGCTTGGCTGCATGAACGCGCCGCGCGCCTGCGCCCGCCCGGAGATCCACACCTCATCAGCGATCTCCTGGTGGCGGCCTCACTCATCGACCGCTACGGCGACCATCGGCAGGCCGGCCGCCTCATGCAGGCAGCCGCACGGGCGGCCCTGGCTACCGGCGATGTCGCCCAGGCCGCCCACCACTACGTTACGGCCGCCATCATGGCGAACCGCGCCAACGATGGGAGGATGGCCCTCGAACTCGTCGCCAAAGCCGAGATGCTCGCCAGCTCACCCCTGCTCGATGCTCCCGCGCGCGCTTGCATCCGCGCTCGGATCATCGAAGCCCGGGCCCCTCTCGACGTCCACTGATTCCAAAGCGAGGTGATCTTCGCGTCAGGCCGGGACCAGAATGGCGTCAGACGAGAAAGGTACTGTTTGGTGTTCACAGAGTACGTCGGCCCGGGTCCGAACATGCAAAGCGGAGCCGCCGCCGTTGCGGCACCCCTTCTTCAACCCAAAGCCAGCGTCAATTCCACGACAGCACATCGCCTGCGCAGCACCGAACCAGCCACGTCCCATGCGATCCATCGGGAATCTCATGAACGGTGAATTTCGGTCAGATAAGACCTGGGTCAGAGCCCCGTACACCCGCGGTCAAAGGCACGTAAGATGGCCACGCTATTCTCTGCACCGGATTGTGCAAAGACGTTTGGCATCACGGTTTTTGCCGGTCCGTGCAGACTTCAAAATGAAGGTCACCCTGGCACGGTGAACGAAGCTGCTTGGCTATCCCACCGGCACGGTTGCGATTCCTGCGTGACCGTTCGCCGGATGCCGGCAGAATGCACGGACCGGCAATCACAATCCACCCACCCACGATCCCACCGGAGGCGTCCCATGCATCTTCACGCACGATGCAAGCCATTCCCGTGGCTGCTGATCACGATGGTGCTTTGTTCGACCCCGCTCGCGGCACAGAACTGGCGAGGAACCGACGGCCCCCATTACGACATTGCGCGGGCCGACCAGCTGCGTCTGGAAGCGTTGGCGCTGTATGGCCAGCCGGACAGCTGGAACCGAGTCGCCGCCCTCCACGAAGAGTCGGCCCGACTTCGCCCACCGGGGGATCCGTATCGGATTCGCGACCTGATCGTCGCCGCGGCGATCATCGACCGCAACGGTGATCACACGAAGGCGGGCCACCTCATGCAGGATGCCGCGGATGCCGCGCTGGTCGTGGGCGACATCGCACAGGCCGCAGATCTTTACGTCACGGCCGCCATCATCACGAACCGCGGTGGGGATGGCATGACCGCGATGACATTGATCCACAAAGCGGAGCTGCTGCTCAACTCACCGCTGCTGGGAGAAGAGGTGCGCGCAGCCATTCGCGCCCGCATCGTCGAAACGCAGCAAAGCGTAGCGTCCAAGTAATCGGCCGGCGGCTTTCCGGATCCGATCGGCGCCAGAGAACGCTGGCCGTGACGCGCCAGCAGTCGGCGTTGGGGTGCCCTGCCTGCTACCTGACGTCACAGCGGCAGTCGCTGTCCGAAGCCTGCCTCCGCCGCGCGCTGAAACACCTGCACCGCCACCACCATATCCTCCAGCGCCAGTCCCAGGTTGATGGCCATGGTGCGCTCGTCGTCCCGTTCGCGGCCCGGCTTGGCACCCGCCACCAGCTCGGCCAGGTCCGCGTACGGCTCCGGCGTGTCCCGGAAGTAGCCGACCTGCCGGTAGTACCGCATCTGCGCGACGTCGTCCGTGGCCAGCCGGTCCGCCTCCCGCAGCGCGGCCCCCTGCCAGTACGAGTCGAAATCCACGAGTGATGCGAACGACCCGGGTGCCAGCCAGCCGTCGGGGATGGCCGGGTCCGGATGCTTCAGGATCGGGCCGCTGGTGACGACGATGTCCGGTCCCTTTACGGCGTCCGCCAGGTCTGTCACCGGTTGCACGGCGATGCCCAGAGCCTCCTGCATGTCGGCCGCAAAGCGGCGAGCGGTCTCCGCATCGATGTCGTACGCCATCACCCTGTCGATGTCGAACCTGCATGCCAGCGCTTGCAGGTTGCTGCGCCCCTGCACGCCGCAGGCGACGATGCCGACGGAGTGACTGTCCCGCCGCGCCAGGTGCTTCGCGGCCACGGCGGTCGCGGCGCCCGTGCGCATGGCCGTGATCCAGGTGCAGTCCATCACCGCCAGCGGGATGCCGTTCGCCGGGTCGTTCAGGATGAGCAGTCCGCTGATGTACGGCAGTCCGCCCGCAGGATTGGCGGGATAACCGGAGACCCATTTCACCCCGGCGGCTTCCAGCCCCTGGACGTAGGCCGGCATGGCGTGAATGAACGCGTCCGGGCGCGTGTGAATGCCCGGCTTAGGCGGCATCTCCACCCGCCCCGCCGCCTTCTCCAGGAACATCCCTTCCAGCGCGTCGATCACCTCCGACATGGTGAGGCCGACCGATTCCACATCGGAACGTGACAGGTAGAGGATCGAATCAGTGGCCATGGAGTGTCTCCGTGAGGAAGCGTGAAGCGGGAACGCGTGACGCGTGACGCGAGCCCAGAAAGCTGCTACCTGCAGCAGGCCGCGGCCGAAGGCCGCGACCTGCGCCATGCTCCCTGATTCGCCCTACCGACCGCTGCCCGTCGTGCCTGTCGGCTTGAGCCCCCGGTTCTCCAGCAGCGGCTCGATGCTCGGATCGCGGCCGCGGAAGGTCCGGTACATGGCGGCCGGGTCCTCGGTGTCGCCGCGGGACAGGATCATATTGCGGAAGCGCTGGCCGTTGGCCCGCGTGAGGCCGCCGTGCTCCTTGAACCAAGCGAACGCGTCGTCGTCCAGCACCTCGCTCCACATGTAGGCGTAGTAGCCGGCGGCGTATCCGCCGCCCCAGATGTGGGCGAAGTAGCTGGTGTGGTAACGAGGCGGAACCTGCGGGATGTCGAAGCCGTACTGGTGGAGCGCCCGCGTCTCGAAGCTGTCCACGTTCTGGAGCGGCGCCACGGGGCTCAGGGTGTGCCACGCCATGTCGAGCAGTGCGGCCTCCAGGTACTCCGTGGTAGCGAAGCCCTGGTTGAACGTGCGCGTCTTGCGAATCTTCGCCACCAGCTCCGGCGGCATGGGCGCGCCGGTCTTGTAGTTGCGCGCATAGTGCGCGAACACATCCGGGTCCAGCGCCCAGTGCTCGTTGAACTGCGACGGGAACTCGACGAAGTCTCGCGGCACGTTCGTGCCGGACAGCGACGGATACTCCACGTTGGACAGCATGCCGTGCAGCGCGTGCCCGAACTCGTGGAACATGGTGGTCACGTCGTCGAAGGTCAGCAGCGCCGGCTGCCCCGGTGCCGGCTTGGTGAAGTTGGCGACGTTGTATACCACGGGCTTGTCATTCAGCAGCTTGGACTGGCTGACGAAATTGTCCATCCAGGCGCCGCCGCTCTTGTTGTCCCGCTTGAAGTAGTCGCAGTAGAAGAGCGCCAGCGGGCTGCCGTCGGCGTCGTACACCTCGAACACGCGGACATCCGGGTTGTAGACCGGGATGTCGTGGCGCTCCTTGAAGGTCAGCCCGTAGAGCTTGTTGGCCGCGTAAAACACACCGTCCTGGAGCACGCGGTCGAGCTCGAAGTACGGCCGGATCTGCGAGTCATCCAGGTCGTACTTGGCCTTGCGCACCTGCTCGGCGTAGTACTGCCAGTCCCACGCCTGTAGCTGGAAGTGCCCGCCCTGCTGATCGATCAGCTTCTGCATGGCAGCCCGTTCGGCCTTCGCCTTGGCGACGGCCGGCGGCACCAGCTGCGTCAGCAAGCCGATGGCCGCCTTCGGCGTCTTGGCCATCTCGTCCGCCAGGCTGTACGCCGCATACGTGGGATAGCCCAGCAGCTTCGCCCGCTCCGCGCGCTCCTTGGCCAACCGCTGGATGACGGCGCGCGTATCGTCCGAATCCCCATGCTCCGTGCGCATGGTGGAAGCCATGAACAACTTGTGGCGCAGCGCCCGGTCCTTCAGGTACGCCTGCGCCGGCTGCTGCGTCGTGTTCTGCAGAGGCAGCACCCACTCGCCGTCGAGGCCGCGCTGCTCCGCCGCGTG
Source organism: Gemmatimonadota bacterium (assembly GCA_037388885.1). GTDB lineage: Bacteria > Gemmatimonadota > Gemmatimonadetes > Longimicrobiales > RSA9 > JARRJS01. The sequence goes on along the minus strand of JARRJS010000117.1, from coordinate 13,010 downwards.
TGCGGCCGCCGCGACGTCGGCGTCGCTCAGGCCGTCCAGCTTGGCCCTGTCGTTCACGACGAGGGCGCCCGCCTTCGTGCCCGCCAGCAGCTTGTTCTGGAACTCCGTCGACAGCTTGGACTCCTCCTGGTTCAGCGCGCGCAACTTCGCCTTGTCCGCTTCGGACAGCAGCGCGCCCCGGCGCACGAAGTCCTCGTAGTAGTGCTGCACGAGCCGCATCTGCTCGGCGTCCAGGCCCAGGGAATCGCGCCGGTCGTACAAGCTCTTGATGCGCTGGAACAGCTTGCCGTTCAGGTAGATGGCGTCGCTGTGGGCCGCCAGCTTCGGCGCCTCCTCCGTCATCACCGCCTGCAGCGTGTCATCCGTGTTCGCCGAGGTGATGGCGAAGAACGCCTTCGTCGCCCGCGTCAACAGCGCCCCCGACCGCTCCAGAGCCACCAGCGTGTTGTCGAACGTCGGCGGTGCGCTCTGGTTCGCGATGGAATCCACCTGCGCCAGCTGCCGCTTCATGCCCTCTTCGATGGCCGGCTTGTAGTCGGCGTCGTGGATGCGGTCGAACGGCGGCGCGTGGAACGGCAGCGTGCTGGGCTCGAAGAAAGGGTTCGTGGATGCAGGCGCGGGCGGGGGCGCGGGCGCGGCTTTCGCCGGCTGCGCCGGTGTCGGCGTGGCCGGCTCGGCGGCGCCCGGTGCGCCGTGGGCGCACGCGCCGGACATCAAGGCGAGGATCACCAGGGACGGAATCCCCTGTAAAAGACGATTGGGCGTTGACATTGTGTTCATCCTTGGCTGTTACGGGACTGCGCGACGCGCCGTCCACCGCAGTATCATGTAGCGACGGTGCCGGCGGTGCCACCCCGGGCCACCCGGGATATGTTCGGAGGTGAGCGATGGACCAGGAAGGACGGTTGCCGGTCGTGCTCCTGCCACGAGCGAGGTTCCTGCCGCTACTCGCACTGGCGGCCCTGTACGGTTGCGGCCCTCGTGCGACGACGTCGGCCGCGGACCTCACCCACGGCGTCTGGATCGGCGAGAGCGGGGGCGACCGTTTCCTGTTCGAGCTGCGGGGCGCATCGGATTCACTGTCCGGCGTCGTTCACGTGATGCGACAGGGGAAGCTGGAGTCGGAGCTGCCCATCGCCCACGCGACGTACCGCCCGCCGGAGCTACGCATGTCCATGCCGGCGACCGGGGCCGCCTACGAAGGACATGTCGACGTGGCGCACGGCCGCATCCAGGGCCGGCTGAGCTACGGGCAGCGGCAGGGTCCGGCGATGGACCTGACCTGGGCCGACCCGTCGGCCCTGCCGGGCTTCCGGGCCCGCGCCGAAGCCGGTCCATACAGCTACCGCGAACCCGATTCCGGCGCCGACGACTGGCCAGTGGCCACGCCCGAGGAAGCAGGCCTGGACCGGGGTGCCCTGGCAGCCCTGGTGAACACCATCGCCGACGGCGATGCGGGCCTGATCCACTCCATCGTCGTGGTCCGGCACGACAGGCTCGTGCTGGACGAGTACTTCCACGGCTACGGACCCGCGGATCTCCACCGGTTGGCATCGGCGACGAAGAGTGTCGCCTCGCTGCTGGTGGGCGCCGCCATCGATCGGAGCCTCATCCCGGGGCCGGATGCAGCGCTGGCGGACTTCTTCCCGGAGCTGGCGGATTCGCTCACGCCTGCCTGGAAAGAGGAAACGCTCGGCGACCTGCTCAGCATGTCCATGGGCCTCGACTGGACGGCCAACGAGGCCGAAAACGTGCACGGTACGGGAGACGCCTTCTTCCGCCACGTCTTCCGGCGCGGAGTCAAGGATCCGCCGGGAACGCGATGGGACTACGTCAACGCCAACGTGAACCTGCTGGCCGGGGTCATCTTCCACGCCACGGGGCGGCACGCCGAAGCGTTCGCCGCCGACGTGCTCTTCGCGCCGCTCGGCATCGGGACCTGGAACTGGGACTACGGCAAGGTCGACGGCTACGCGCTCATGGATGGCAGCCTGCAGCTGCGGCCCAGGGACATGGCGCGGATCGGGGCCCTGGTCGCCGACAGCGGACGCTGGCAGGGCCGGCAGGTGGTATCCGCCCGCTGGATCCGGGAATCCACGCGTCTGCGTTTCCACACCGGCCAGCCGCTAGGCGGTTACGGCTACCTCTGGTGGCTTGCGGAGCTGCCAACCGGCCAGGGCGGCGAGCCCATGGTCGTCGCCAACGGCTGGGGCAGCCAGTTCATCCTCGTCTTCCCGCGCCTTGACATGGTGGTGGTCACCACCGGCGGCAACGAGGACAACGGGCGCCACCTGGACTTCGGGAGGGTGCTGGCCGGCAGCCTGCCTGCCCTCGTCGCCGGGGATGAGCCGGCACCGGTAGGGCCGAGCACAACCCGAGGATGAGTCACCACGTCGTATCCGGCTTGCCCACCATGGGCACGAACCGCACCGGCAGCGATGCCACTTCCTCCAAACCCGACTCGGTCTTCCGCAACACCCGAAGCGTCTGGACGATCTCCCCCACCGGCACGACCATTGTCCCGCCCGGCGCCAGCTGCTCCACCAGCGCCGGCGGCACGCGGTCCGGCGCCGCCGTCACCACGAGGGCGTCGTACGGGGCGTGCTCCCGCCAACCCAGCCACCCGTTCCCCGTCCGCACGTGCACGTCGGCGTAACCCAGCCGTTGCAGGGTGCCTCGAGCCTGCTCCGCCAGCGCGGACACGATCTCGATCGTGTAGACCTCGCGCGCCAGCTCTGCCAGTACGGCGGCGCCGTACCCCGACCCCGTGCCGATCTCCAGCACCCGGTCCTCCGGTTCTATGGCTGCCGCCTCCGCCATGAACGCCACAATGTACGGCTGGGAGATCGTCTGCCCGTGACCGATGGGGACCGGCTGGTCCAGGTATGCCAGGGCGAGGAGCGGCCCGGGCACGAACTCGTGTCGCGGCACCGTGCGCATGGCGCGGAGCACCGCCCTGTCACGGATGCCACGGCCCGCGATCTGGCGGCGCACCATCTCGCGTCGGAGTCGCGTGAGGGCCGCAGTATCCTGGGCCTGCAGCATCATCTCGTCCGCGCCGGGCGCCGCCGGCCTGGTCATCGCCGGCGACCCGGAGCCGGCGAACCCCGAAGCCAGCAGCAACGCCGCGCCGGCACCCGAGATGCGAAGGGCATCCCGCGCGTGGCGGAACCTGCCCGACCGTCTTTGCCGTTGCCTGGTCGCGCCCGGCGCCGCGGGACCATCATCGGGGCAATCGCTGCAGACCGAGCGCCGCGGCCGTGTCCACGGCCTCCCGGAATTCGTCACCGGTGAGACGGCGGTCGATTTCCGCATAGGCGCCTCCTTGCACCTTCCAGGCGGGCCTGTACTGGTCCATGAGGTTCACATGGGTCCGGCGTCCCAGCTCCGCCGCGATCCATTCCAGGACCGCCCGGGTGTCCTCCAGCATGCCGGGCATTACCAGGTGGCGAACCAGCAGACCGTGACGCGCCAGGCCGTCACCGTCCATGACCAGGTCTCCCACCTGCCGGTGCATCTCCCGGATGGCTGCCCGGGCCCGTACCGGGTAGTCTTCCGCCTTCAGCAGGCGCTGCGCGGCGTTCCGGGACAGCGTCTTGAGATCCGGCATGTAGATGTCGACGACGCCATCCAGCCAGGCCAGCGCCCGGGGTGAGTCGTACGCGCTGGTATTGTAGACGATGGGCAGGATCAGCCCCCGCTCGACGGCCAGGGCCAGCGCTTCAAGCACCTGCGGCACGACGTGCTCCGGCGTCACCCAGTTGATGTTGTGGACGCCGCGTTCCTGCAGGGCGAGCATCATGCAGGCGAGTGTGTCCGCCGACTGCCCCGGCTCCGCCGGGCCGGGCTGCAACCCCTGGCTGATGTCCCCGTTCTGGCAGAAGACGCAGCGGAGGTTGCAGTGGCCGAAGAAGATGGTCCCGGACCCGCGCCACCCGCGCAGACAGGATTCCTCCCCCATGTGCGGGAACACGCTGGTAACCACGGCGTGCCGGCCCGTCTTGCACGCGGACCACTTCCCCGCCAGCCGGTTCACGCCGCAATCCCGTGGACAGAGACGGCAGTCGGCGAGCGCGGCCACGGCCTCGTCGGCGCGACGTCGCAATTCCCCCGAGGGGAGCGCCAGGTAGGCCGCTACGCCGGATCTCGAAACGCGCCACCTCCTGCGGGCAGGGGTCACCGGTGAAAGCGCCTCCCGGTCGCCACCACCAGAACCGAATTCATCATGCAACCGGCGGCCGCCGGGGGGAAGGGCATCCGCCGGCGGGACCACGGCCGCTCGAAAGGCTGCAGCACACCTCGAGGCGGATTGCGCCGTTTTCGAATTCGAATTCGAACTCGAACTCGATGTCGGTTCAGCTCAGCTCGTACTTCTTGATCTTGTTGTAGACGGTGGTGCGGTCGACGCCGAGCAGCTCGGCCGCCCGGGTGATGTTCCAGCCGGTGCGGTCCAACACGGCGGCGATATGCAGCTTCTCCACGTCGGCCAGCGAATCCGGCGCTGCGCCCGGAACCCGTGCGCGCTGCCCTCCGCCGAGCGGCAGGTCCTCGGGCATGATGGCGTCGCTCTTGCCGACCACCATGGCGCGCTCGATGGCGTTGGACAGCTCGCGGACGTTGCCCGGCCAGTCGTACGCTTCCAGCATGGCCATAGCCTCCGGGCTGATGGCACGGACGCGTGTGTTCATC
>JARRJS010000117.1:0-8284 GCA_037388885.1 Gemmatimonadota bacterium | reverse complement strand
CGGGCGAAACGTCGCAGCAGGTATTCCGCCAGCAACGGGATGTCTGAACGTCGCGCGCGCAGCGGCGGCACCTCGATGGTGAACACGTTGATCCGGTAATAGAAATCCTCCCGGAACCGGCCGCTCTCCACCGCCTCTTCCAGGTCCTCGTTGGTGGCGCAGATCACGCGGAAATCCACCGTGACGGGCTTCGTACCGCCGATCCGGTGGAACTCCTTGGTCTCCAGCACACGCAGCAGGTCGATCTGCGTCTTGACGCTGATGGAGCCCACCTCGTCGAGAAACAGCGTACCCCCGTCCACCATCTCGAGGCGACCCTTGCGACGGTACTGGGCGCCCGTGAACGCGCCCTTCTCGTGGCCGAAGAGCTCCGTCTCCAACAGCGTCTCCGGCAGACCGCCGCAGTTGACAGCGATGATGGGAGCGTAGCGGCGCTGGCTGTTGGCGTGGATCGCACGGGCGATCAGCTCCTTGCCCGTCCCGCTCTCGCCACGGATGAGCACGGTCGCATCCGTCTTCGCCACGTGCTCGGCCAGCTCCATGACCTTCTGCATCGAAGGACTGCTCCCGACGATGTTGTCGCCGGCCACGAACTCGTCGATCGTCCCGCGAAGCTGCAGGTTCTCCTCCCGCAGCCGCCGGTGCTCCAGCGCACGACGTACCAGGCGGCTGAGCTCGTCGGGGTCGACGGGCTTCGTCACGTAATCGAACGCACCCTGCTTGAGCGCCCGCACCGCCGTCTCCACCGAGGCGAAGGCCGTGATCATGATCACGGCCAGCTGCGGATCGATGCGGTGGATGTGCTCCTGCAGCTCGACGCCGTCCATGCCCGGCATCTTGATGTCCACGATGGCCGCGTCGAAGCTGCCCTCCTCCAACGCGTCCAGCGCCTCCGAGCTGTTCGCGGCCGACCGCACGTCGTGGCCATCCTTGCGGAACCAGGTCTCCAGCGAGTCCCGCACCGAATGCTCGTCATCCACCACCAGGATGCGGGCCCGTCTTGGCGTCATCACGTCCGCCTCCTATGTCCCCCGGGCACGGTCTGCGCGCCCTTGGCCTGTGCGTCGGCCGCCACTTCGACCGCCCCTTCCTTGTCACGCCGCGGCGGCGGCTTGCGCGGCAGCCGGATGTGGAAGACGGTGCCGACTCCCGGCTCCGACTCCACGTCGATGGAGCCGCCGTGTCCGTGCACGATCCCATAAACCACCGCCAGCCCAAGGCCTACGCCGCTCTCGCTCTCCTTGGTCGAGAAGAAAGGCTCGAAGATGAGCGGCAGTGCATCCGGAGGAATACCGATTCCGGTATCGGCCACGTCGATGCGTACGCCGGCTTCGTCGCCCGCCAGCCGGACCGTCAGCCGGCCGCCTTCCTTCATCGCTTCCACGGCGTTCATGAAGAGCGCTACCAGCGCCTGCTGCAGCTGCCCGGCGTCCGCTTCGATCTCGCTGTCCCGCTCCAGCAGCTCCGCTTCAAGCCCGATGCCGCTCATCTCCAGGTGATGCCGCACCAACATCAGGCTGCGATCCACGACCTCGTTCAGATCCACCGCCGACAAGGCCGTGCCGCCCCGACGCGCAAATAGCAGCAGGTTCCGCACGATGTCGCCACAGCGGCTGCACTCCCGCTGCACGAGGTGCAGATACCGCTCCAGCTCTTGCCGCACGCCGTCCGGCAACGTCTGCTCCGCCAGCTCACGCTCCACCAGCCGGGCGTACGTCAGCACACCACTCAACGGATTGTTGATCTCATGCGCCACCGTGGCGGACAGCTTCCCCAACGACGCCATCTTCTCCATGTGCAACACCTGCCGCTGCGCAGATCGCAGCTCCGCCGTCTTCGCCACCACCTTCTCTTCCAGCTTCTGCGACCACTCCGTCACCTCTCGCCGGCTCCGGTCCAGGTCCTCCGCCATGCGGTTGAAGTCCCGCGACAGCAGCGCCAGCTCATGTCCCCCGCTCACCTCGATCCGCGTCGACAGGTCGCCGCCTGCGATCTGCCGCGCTCCGTCTTGCAGCCGATTGATGGGCTCGTAGATCAGCCGGCGGAAGATGAACAGCGCCACTACACCGATCACCAGCAGCAGCGCCAGCGTCGTCCAGATCAGCTGCCTTCCCGCCGACGCAAGCGCGCTTTCCAACGGCAGCATGGACATCTGCACATCCAGTACGCCTAGCACGCTCTGCTCCGCCGCATGCGCATGACACCCGTTCGCCATACAGCCTGGCTCGTTCTGGATCACCGACAGCTGCCGCACCACCTCCCGCCCACCCACGCTCGTCACGTCCGCCGCCTCCAGACGCGTGCTGTCCGATCCGCTGCCTACGTGGCAGATCGAGCACGGAGACTGGTCGGCCGCGATCCGCTGTCCGATCTCCTGACGGTTGCTCGACAGCACAATGGCGCCGTCCTTGTCGTACACACGGATCGACGCCACATCCGGCCCCTCCGCCAGACGCTCGATCGTCCCCTGAACCTCGTCCAGACGGTTCAGCAGCATGCCGTCGTGCGTCGCTCGACGGATCAGTCCACTCGACCGGTACGCTTCCCCGCCGACGAACTGCTGGAAACGGTCTTTTGTGGAACGGAAACTGAAGAGAGCATAGGCGGTCAGCGCCCCACTCACGATGAGGAACAGCGGGATCAGCAGGCGCACGCCCAGCGACGAGACCAGCGCTTTCAGCCGCATATCTCTATCGGCGATCAGGAGCCCACTATGAGCTCACAGCCGAACAAGAACGTAAAACCTCAAACTACTGTTGATAATTTACACAGGGAGTCGAAAATTTCAACAGCTGGGGCGAGGCGGCGTGCCGCGCTGGCCGGGGGCGAGCAGTCTTGTGTCTGGGTGCATGCGGGCCTGATCTCCTACCGTCTTTGCGACCAGGGCTTCGACTGTGAGCACTGCCTGCTGGACGCCGCGTTGCGCGGGCGTCTCGCGCGGGCGGACGACGCCCTGGTGCTGGACCCGGGACGAGGCGGTGATGCTGTCCTGGGAGACCGACTCTACGCGAGCGGCCACACGTGGATCCAGCGTTTGGGCGGGGGCGCGGCGCGGTTCGGGCTCGATGCTTTCGGTGCCGCTCTTCTGGGCCGGGTCGTGGCCGTGAGCTGGCCGTCCGGCGCCGAGGTGGAGCGTGGCGATCCCGTCTTTCAGATCGACCTGGGCCCCGGCACCATCAGCCTGTGCGCACCCTGCCGGGGGCGTAGGACGCGCCGCAATGAGGCGCTCCGGCGCGAGCCGGCGCTGCTGATCCGGGCACCGTACCAGGAAGGCTGGGTGCTGGAGCTCGTCGCCGTCGACCCCGCGGAACTGGAGCGGCTTTCCTCGCCGCAGGTCGCCATCGACAAGGTCAGCTCGGACCTGCGCCGCTTCCGCTGGTGCCTGGCGTTGCGGCTGCTGGCGCAGCTGAGTGCCGAGGAAGGCCCGGGCATCGACGACTGCCCGGCGCTGACCGACCTGCGCCACATCCTGGTGGGGAGCGGATACCACGACCTGGTGCGTCAGTTCGTGCACTGAACGTCCGCTCGTGCATCGGAAACAGCCCTCTCGTACGCGCCTCTGCGCCGTCATTACCGCCACGTCCGTCCACCATCTCGCCCGCGCCTGTTGAATTTTTCCACACAAAAACCAGGCCCGGAGCCGTGGCCCGAGGGCTCAATATCCTTATAACTCACTGTAGTGTAATAACTTATACAACAAGCGCCAAAAAGGCGTGTCTCTTGCCAGCATGAAGGGACGGGTACACGCGACGACTGCGGAAAGGGCGGCGTCATGAGACAGGCGCGGAGGTGGTTCCGGACGGGACTCGAGTACTGCGGCGTGTTCGTCCTTGTGGCTGTGGTGCTGCCGTGCGTGGCTCTCGCGGGTTTCCTGTTGCGCGGTGTGCTGCTGGTCGCGGCCATTGTAGCGATCGTGGGAGCCGCCGTCCTTCTTTGTGTTTCCTCCCGGTTCCGTGACTGGGCGGCCCGGACCGTATGCGGGGCAACCGATCCTGCGCACCCGTCGCGGGCGGGCTCCCGGTCTTAGGGGCGAGCCGTACCGGCGGCGGTTGGTGCCGCCATCCTATCCTACCGCAAGGACACGGTATATCCGAGCGATACAATCCGTTCGGTGAAGGTGCCGGTTCCCTGGGGGTCACCGGGTAGCGTGGCCCCATTGCTCATGTCATAGCGGCGGTAACTGCTCTTGAAGACGAGGCTTTGCCGCGCGTCGATGGCGTAGCGGACCTGCAGGACGGGGAATACCTCGTGCGTGGCCGTGGTGGTGGGGGTAGCCGGATTCTGCAGCCGGGTACCGGTGAACTGGAGATGGAACGACGCCTGCAGCTTTCCCTGAACGGCGCTGTAGGCTGCGCCCGGCGAGAATGTGGTGATGGTGGTGGTGGCGGAAAGAGTGTCGAGCTGGAACTCGGTGGCGGCCCGTGTGACATTGGCGTTCAGGGTAAGCCCGGAAGGCAGGGTCGCCGACCAGTTGGCGACGAGCGTGTGCGTGCGGGTGTCGATCTCGGTGGTGGTCCCGGGCGAGGTGCTCACGGCGCTCTGGAACGCAGCCATGCCGAAGAGCACGTGTTGGACCCGGCCGGTACGCAGAACCAGCCGGGGCGTGATCGTATAATTGCCGGTGACCGTGTGCTGGGACCGTGAGGCGATGAGCGCGCTCGCCTGCTGCCGGTCGTTGGCGACCTGGAAATCGACCCCGAAGGCAGGCACGGGTTGGAACGTGCCGGCGAAGTTGGCGATGGTGCGGTGGTTGGTCACATCCAGGGCGTCGGACAGGTTGTCCTGCCGCAAGCCGACGCTTCCGTTGAGGGCCAGACGCCCTTTCCAGAGCCGTCCCTGTCCGCGCAGCCGGATGTCGCGGCGGTCGTTCTTGAGGCCGGTGTTCCCGAGGTCATGGAAGCCCCCGTTCACCTGCTCGAACTGCACGCCCGCGGTCCAGCCACCCTGACCGGCGTAGTCGAGTGCCAACCGGGCAGCTTGGCCACGAACGGCATCGAAGTCGACGCGTCGATCCGCCTGGTACCGGGAAAAGGCGAGGTCCCCTTCGACCCGGACCCGGGCGCCCAGCGGAGCGCCGGCGTTGAGCGCGGTGACCGTGTTGGCCTCGGGGGTCAGGGGCGTCGTCAACAACGTGGTATCGATGGAGCCCGGGTCGTCCTGCGCGTGCAGAAAGAAGGCGTCCAGATGCAGCCCGTCCGCGTGGCCGACACCCAGCCGACCGCCCTGCATGGACCGCTGATACTCGGGCACCACGATCTGCCCCGGCGTCGGGGCGATGGCGTCCCGCGCCTTGCCTGCGATCACGCCGACGCGGAACAGGTTCGTCTTGACCTCTGCGCCACCACCCAGGAGCGTCGCATCGGTGAATGAGTAGGGCGAATATTGGGGTGAGAAGTGGCCGATATGGACGGTCGCCCAACGCCACGTGGGACTGATGCCGATCTGGTTGATGCTTTGCCGGACGGCGACCTGGTCGGTGGACAGGATCAGGCCCACCGGCACCACCAGCAGGCCGTTGGCGAAGCTGAACGTCATGTCGGCGTTGATGCGCCCCGTCTGACCCGGCCGCGCGGGCTGGCCGACGCCGCTGCGGCCGTACAGCTCACCATAGCTGGAGAACCGGCCGGTGGCGTGGAACCAGTTTACGTTGTTGAGCCCCTGGGCCGCGGCGGGTCCTGCGGGTGCACCGATGACCAGCGCGAGCAGCACCGGGAGCGGCCGCCAGGCGGCCCCGGCCCCACCACGCGGGGTTCGGTTCGAGCCGCGGAACGCCAGGAAAGCGAATCGGGAACGATGGTCGTCGTGGCTCATGGCTTGATGCTCACTTCCTGCCCCAGCGCGCTCTCGACGCCGTTCACGACGAGGGACAACCGGTAAAAATACCGCTGGCCCGGCTTCGCCGTCCTGTCCGCGTGGTGGCCAGCCTTCCCCGGCACCTCCCCGATCACGCGCGGGCGGCCGCCCCGGACGTAGCGGTAGATGCGGACCGTTCCCCGGGCGACGGGATCCCACTCGATCGTGACGCCACCGGCGGCCGGCAGCGCCCGGGCCGCGGGCGGCAACGGGCGGGACACCGGCACGTGCAGCTGGACGGCGCCCGCCGGGTCGCTCATGCGCCCGAGGTAGTCGATGCTCCGTAGGGAATAGGCATAGGCATGGCCCGGTTGCACCGTTGTGTCACGGAAGGCGTTGTGGGGCACCGGAATGGCTCGCGGCGTGAGACGCTCGGCAACGGTATCGCCATCGGCGTGGCGCAGGACGATGTAACCGGACACGACCGGGTCCGTCTGCGTCATGTCGTCCCAGCCCAGCAGCACGGTGGATCCGTCCGTGCGGCCGTGCAGGCCCGTGGGCACGGGCGGCGGAGCGGTGGCGGTCGTGAGCTGCACGGGGTTCGAGTACTCGCCTGGCACGCCGCTCGTGCTGATGGCCCGCACCACCCACGTGTACGTCCGCCCTGTCGCCAGCTGCGCGCTGTCCACGAACAGGGTGTCGCCGGGCGGCAGGAGCGGGCTCGCCACGGCCCAGGTCAGCTCGGGGCTCACGGTGTCCACAGGGGCGTCGGTTCGATAGACGCGGTAGCCGCGCAGCGCGTCGTGGCTGGGGGCCCAGCTCACCACCGGTCCGGCATCTCCGGCCGTCACTGTGACCGCAGCGGGCGGCGCGGGCGCGAGCGAGCTCTTGAAGTACGCCAGGGCGGCGCCCGTCGCCGGCGATTCCTCGCCCCGTACACCCGTCACCGTCAGTCGGTAGTACACGATGCGCATGGGCGGCATCCACGGGTCGGTGAAGGCGGTATCGCGCGTCGGCAGCTCCGCCACCTGCACCCAGCCACTGTCCAGGGACATGGATCGATAAACCCGGATGGAGCGCGCACGGTCGGGTTGGGCATAGTGCCAGCTCACCCGAATCCCATCCTCGGTGCCCACGGCCCGGAGCGAGTCCGGCAGGGGCAGCGAAAGCAACGGCACCGTATAGGCCGTCACCGTATCGGACGGCGTGCCGCGGTTGAAGAAGACGTCTCGCGGCACCGCATAGTACGCATACTGGTGGTCCGGCATCACCGTGGTATCGCGCCACCGTGCCTGCACGGAGTCGCCGACCACGATGAAGAAGCTGATGGAGTCCACCTTCTGAAACGCGCCGTCGTGCCCCTCCCGCCGCCATACCTCCAGCGAGCGCGCCGCATGGTGGCCGCCCCCGACGGACCAGTAGATATCGATGAGGGAATCGTGTTCCTGGACGCGCAGCGTCCGAACCGGCGGGAACGGAAGGTCCGACGGGAAAGCGACAGGCACACCGATGTGCGGGTTGGACACCTGCCCGGCCGCGTTGACGTCGCTGACACGGTACTGCCAGCGATCACCCGGCTTGACGTCGTGGTCGATGCCATAGATGCCCAACAGGCGCCGGACGGCCGGATCGCCAATGATGGCCGCCAGGGAGTCCGCCGTGGGGTGGGCCACGATATACTGCCAGGCGGCAGCTTCATCCTGTTGGCCCAGCGCCCGCACCACCAGCCGGCGCGTGAGAGAGTCCAGGGGCGTGAACAGTGCGGCCTGGTCGGCGACGGCGGAGACGTCGGCCACCGCGCGCCATGGTCCGTTGCCCTGGCGCCGCTCGACCCGGTGGGCGACGACCCCGTCCACCGGGTGCGCCGCCGACACGACGGTGCCGCCCGTCCATACGTAGACGCCGTCGGCGCCGGCCCAGGCGAGGGTGTCCGGGGCCTGGGCGGCGGCCGGCGCGGCGAGCGCCAGGGCCAGGGCGAAAAATGTGACGGAACGCATCATCGGAAGTGCACCCTGAAGAACTTGCCTTCGCCGGTGTTCCAGTTGTGTCCGAGCTCCCCTTCGGCGCCCAGGCCTATGGTGAAGCTCTTCGAATGGTTGAGACAGACGTCGTCGACGCCGACGCCGTAACTGGCGCCGCCGTGCAGGTCGATGCTGGCGTCTCCCAGGACGTACCAGGCGCCGTCGCTGCGGTAGCCGCCTTCCAGCTCCGCCTGGGCCTTGACCTCGCCCCAGAGGGAGACGCACAGGCCGAGGCCCAGAGAGCCGCTCGCGCCGACGTCCACGCCGGCGAGGGCGCCGATCATGTAGGTGTTGTTCTGGAGGAAGTTCATGCCCATGCGCAGGTCACCGTTGATGTTGCACCAGATGCCCACGCTGGCGACGCCGATGTCGAAGCCGCCGGACGGACAGATGGGCACCGGCCAGGTGACCTGCGCATGGGCATGAACTTCCTCCAGAACAACACCTACATGATCGGCGCCCTCGCCGGC
>JARRJS010000116.1:0-14775 GCA_037388885.1 Gemmatimonadota bacterium | reverse complement strand
CGCCGGACCCGCACCCGACCCCACCTGGCGCGCAGCCCGCGTCCCCGGCACCGTGCACACCGACCTGCTGGCGGACTCGGTGATCCCGGACCCGTTCGACGGGACCAACGAGTCGGATCTCCAGTGGATCGGCCGGCGGGACTGGGAATACGCCACCACGTTCGGCATCCCGTCGTTCGTCTTCCGACACCGCCACTTCGAGCTGCAATTCGACGGCCTGGACACCTACGCGGACGTGCGCCTGAATGGCCAGCCGGTCCTTCGCGCCGACAACATGTTCCGCACCTGGACGGTGGACGTCACGAAGCTGGTGCAGCAGGGGCGCAACCGGCTCGACATCGTGTTCCACTCGCCCATCCCGCGGGAAGACAGCACGGCGGCGGCGTTCCCGTACCGGTTGCCCGCCGGCAACGACCCGCACGGCACCCGCGTGTTCACCCGCAAGGCGGCGTACCACTACGGCTGGGACTGGGGCCCGCGCTTCGTCACCGCCGGCGTCTGGCGGCCCGCATTCGTGCGTGCGTGGACCGGCGTCGTGCTGCGGGACCTGTTCGTCCAGCAGCGCACGCTAGACGATACGCTGGCGACGCTCACCGCCCACGTCACCGTGCAGGCGGACACGACGATGGACGGCACGCTCGTCGTGCGCGGCACACATCACGCCTTCCCGAAGGTGGAGCGCAGCGTGCACCTCGTGCCCGGCGAGAACCACGTCGCCATCGATTTCAGCATTCCGGACCCGCGACGCTGGTGGCCCAACGGACTGGGGCCGCACCCGCTCTACACGGTCATCGCGGACGTGCGGGCGGGCATGGCGCGAGACACCCTGGGCCGCCGCATCGGGCTGCGCACCCTCGAAGTGGTGAACCGGCCGGACAGCATCGGCCGCAGCTTCTACGTGAAAGTGAATGGCGTGCCGGTCTTCATGAAGGGCGCCAACTACATCCCGCAGGACCATTTCACGCCCCGCGTGGACAGCGCCCGCTACGCCGCGCTGTTCCGCGACGTCGTGGGCTCCCACATGAACATGCTGCGCGTCTGGGGCGGCGGCATCTACGAGCGGGACCTGTTCTACGACCTGGCGGACGAGAACGGTATCCTGGTCTGGCAGGATTTCATGTTCGCCAACGGCATGTACCCCGTCACGCCGTCGTTCCTGGCCAACGTGCGGGTGGAGGCGGAGCAGCAGGTGAAGCGGCTGCGCAACCATCCCAGCCTGGCGCTCTGGTGCGGCAACAACGAGATCCGCGAGGGCTGGGAGAACTGGGGCTGGCAGCGAGCCATGGGCTACTCGCCCGCCGACTCCGCCGCCGTCTGGGCCGGCTACGTCAAGCTGTTTGATGAGCTGCTGCCGGCCGTCGTGGACTCCCTGGACCCGGGCGTGTTCTACCACGAGTCGTCGCCCACCATCGGCTGGGGCCACGCCGCGTCCATGGATACCGACGACTCTCACTACTGGGGCGTGTGGTGGGGCGGGCAGCCGTTCGACACGCTGCGCACCCTGCTGCCGCGCTTCATGTCCGAGTTCGGCTTCCAGGCCTACCCGCCGCTGGCCACCATCGCGTCGTTCACCGGGCCCGGAGACCGGGAGGTCGGCTCGACGGTCATGGCGGCGCACCAGAAAAACGCCATGGGCGACTCCACCATCCGCGCCTACATGGCCCGCTGGTTCGACCCGCCGCAGAGCTTCGACCGCTTCGTCTACCTGAGCCAGGTGCTCCAGGCCGAGGGCCTGAAGATCGCCTTCGAGGCCCAGCGCCGCGCCATGCCCCGCACCATGGGCACACTGTACTGGCAACTCGATGACACATGGCCCGTCGTGTCCTGGTCCGGCCGCGACTACTACGGCCGCTGGAAGGCGCTCCAGTACTACGTGCGCCGCGCGTTCGCGCCGCTGCTGGTGTCGCCCGCGTTGGAGCACGACTCGGTGCGCGTTTACGTCGTCTCGGACCGCCTGACTCCGGTGCAGGGCACGCTCACGGTGCGCACGTTGACGTTCGACGGCCGGGAGCTGTACACGACGACGTCGCCCGTCACGCTGCCGGCGGATACCAGCATCGTGGCGCTGAGCGTGCCGCTGGCGGAGGCGCTGGGGCGGCATGCGACCGGTGGCACCGCGGGCGCCGGCGGACGAGACGCCGCCGCGGAGGCCGATTCCTCCGACGTCGTGCTGGTTGCCGAGCTCACCACGCCCGCCGATACCACGCGTGACCTGTTGTACTTCGCCCGTCCGAAGCACCAGCGCCTGCCGGACCCGCAGATTACCACGCAGGTCCAGCGCGACGGCGACGACCTTGTCATCACCGTCGCGGCAAAAAACCTCGCCCGCGACGTGCACCTGTGGTTCGAGGGCGTGGAGGGCCGGATGTCGGACGACTTCTTCGACCTGCTGCCGGGGGAGAGCCGAGTGGTGCGGTTCACGCCGGCCGCTCCCCTGACGACGGTTCCGCGCCTCGGCGTCGAGACGCTGAGGGGGCGGAGTCCGCAGTGAACAACTGCATCACGGGCAGAACGGTGCTGAGCCGGGTCGTCTCAACACATCGCCTCGAAACGTTATCTTCCTGAACGGGGCGGATCATCCCTCCGGCCGGTTGCTTCTCGAGAGATAGCCGCATGAGCAAGAGAACCCGGATCACCAGCGCCGCAATCCTCGCCTTTGCACTCGTAGCCTGCGCCGATGGCGTCGGCAACAAGGACCTCGTACGCGTCAACGGTCTCGTCCAGCGCGGCCCGACGCAGCTCGTGTGCTCGGTCGACAACCCGTGCGTGGAGCCGTTCAGCGCGGGCTTCACCATCACGCAGGCCGGCGACAGCGTGCTCCATTTCGAGTCCGGCACCGATGGCCGGTTCACGATCCGGTTGATGCCCGGCGACTACGTGGTCGTCCCCGACCCCGATGCGCCGGTTTTCGGCCAGCAGACGAAGGACCTGAAGGTTCCCGCCCGCGACTCCGTGTCGGTCACCCTCACGTTCGACACCGGGATCTACTGAGGAACGGGGAACGGACAGCGAAAAACGGGATCGGATCGGCGTCCGTCTCCCGCGCCGTCTCTCCGGTCCGCGCATGATCCGGTAACGTGCGCGGACCGGCAGGCGACCGGGCCGACGAACGCCGCTTCGATCCCGTTTTCCGGTTTCCGCTTTCCGCTCGAAAGCCGTATCTTGCCGGACCACACGAGACCTGGAGAGCCCCCCGTGTTCAGAATACGCCATTCTTCGTTACCCGTCCTTTTTGTCGGAGCCCTGATGACGCTGGCGGGCACACCGCACGCCGCCCGTGCACAGGATGCCGTTCGGGCCGCCGCGGTCCGTTCCGGCCAGGACGCCAAGAAGGTCCTCACGGTCCCCGACTACTCGCGCTGGCGCGTCATCGGCGATGAGGCCATCTCCAGCGATGCGCACTGGGTCGCCTGGGTCTATCGGCACACCAACGTGGCCCGGGACGAGGAGAAGCCCGAGCTCCACATCCTGAACCTCGCGACGAACAAGGACACGGCCATCGCCGACGCGTCGAGCCCCGTGTTCTCGCCCGACGGGCGCTGGATCGCGTTCGAGGTGGACTCGACAGCGGAGCGTGGCGGGCGCGGGCGGGGTGGTGAAGGGCCGGGCGCACCCGGCGCGCCTTCCGCCGGTGGACGCGGCAACGGTCGCGGGCCGACGGTGCACCACCGCATGGAGCTCCGCACCCTGGCCACCGGCGACACCCGGGTCTGGCACGACATGCAGTCGGCCGTCTTCTCCCGGGACTCGAAATTCGTGCTGCTGCGCGACCGGCCGGCGCCGCGCAGTCGTCGGTTCGGTCGGTTCGGCGGCTTCTTCGGCGGGTTCGGCCGCGGCGGCGGCGAGCCGTCCAGCGAAGGCGCCGACGCCATCCTCGTCGACCTGACGACGGGGCGCAGCCAGCTGCTGGGCAGCGTGGGCGATGCGGCGTTCAATCGCGCCGGCGACATGCTGGCCTACACGGTCAACGCCAAGGTCAAGGATGCCAACGGCCTGTTCGTGGTCGACCTGGCCAAGGGCATCACGCAGGCGCTGGACAACGACGCGCGCATCTATGGCCAGATGGCCTGGAACGATGCCGGCAACGGCCTGGCCGTGCTCAAGGGCCAGGACGTACCGAAGAAGCTCCAGCGCGACAACGTGCTCCTCGTCGTGCCGGACGTGCGCGCGGCGCTCGTGGACCCGAAGCTCGCGCCGGCCACGCTGGACACGACGGCGTCGGGCTTCCCCGACGGCTGGGTCATCAGCGACCGCACGCCGCTCACCTGGAGTCAGGACGGCAAGCTGGTGTTCCTGGGCGCCATGCCGCAGGAGCCGGCCGCGGACACCGCGAAAGTCGAGAGCAGCGACTCCACGGCGAACCTGGACGTGTGGCGCACGGATGACCGCTACATCCAGTCGGTGCAGATGGGCCGCGCCAGCCGCGACCGCAACTTCTCGTACCGCGAGGCGTTCGATGTCGGGCGGAAGGCCTACGTCGCCCTCAGCGACTCCACGTTGCGCGACATCCAGATTTCCACCGACGGCCGCTGGGCCGTGGGGCAGGATGCCCGGGCCTACATCTCCGACTGGAAACCGTCGGCCGCAGACTTCTATCGCGTAAACACGACGACGGGCCAGCGCACGTTGATGTTCAAGGACCAGCTCACCCGCGGCGCCATGGGCATCGCGCCCGACAGCCGCACGTTCCTGTACTGGAAGGACGACCAGTTCCACGCGTACGACCTGGACGCCGGCAAGTCCACCACCCTCGGCGCCGGCGCGCCCAGCTTCGTCGACACCTTGTATCGACGACCGCTACGACCTGTGGACGTTGCCCCTGAACGGCGGCCAGGCGGAGAACATCACCGGCGGCTACGGCGCGAAGAACCAGATCATCCTCCGTCCCGTGCGCATTGAGCCCATCGACTCCATGGCCAGCCGCAGCGTGCGAACCGGCCAGGAGTGGGACCTGTCCAAACCCGTCACGCTGCGGGCGTTCGGCGACCTGACGAAGAAGGCCGGCTTCTACCGGCTCGCGAAGGGCAAGCTGAGCGAAGTAGTGTACGACGACGCCCAGTACGACATCCCCGAAAAGGCCGCGCACGCGGACCGGTACCTGTTCGCGCGCCAGACGTTCACCGAGTCGCCGGACCTGCGTGTGTCGGGCGCCGATTTCGCCAAGGCGAAGAAGATCACCGACTCCAACCCGCAGCAGGCGGAGTACCGGTGGGGGCACAGCAAGCTGTTCAGCTTCACCGACCGCTACGGCCACAAGCTGCAGGGCCTGCTCTGGCTGCCCGACGACTACAAGCAGGGCGAAAAGAGGCCCATGCTGGTCACGTTCTACGAGAAGAACTCCCAGCTGCTGAACCACTATCCCATGCCGGAGCTGTTCGTCAGCATGGGCCGTCCCACCATCGAGGCGGTGAGCCGCGGCTACATCGTCATGCTGCCGGACATCTACTACAACACCGGCTCGTCCCACGACGACCAGCTGAACTGCGTCGAGGCCGCCACGCGCAAGGTCATCGAGCTGGGCTACGCCGATTCGGCGCACATCGGCCTGCACGGCCACAGCTACGGCGGCGAGGGCGCGGCGTATATCGGCACGCGCTCCAAGCTGTTCGCCGCGGTGGGCGAGGGTGCGGGCGTGACCGACCTGTACACCGACTTCAGCCAGGAATGGGGCTGGTCGTACCAGGTGAACGGCGGGTCCGGCGCCAACGGCAACCAGTACTACATCTACGGCCAGGGCCGTTGGGGCTTCTCACCATGGCAGAAGCCGGACGTCTACCACGACGAGTCGGCGCTGAACCACGTGCCCGAGGTGTCGCAGCCGATCCTGATCATGCACGGCACAGCCGACCCGACGGTGTCGTTCAACGAGAGCCTGAAGTTCTACAACGCGCTCCGCTTCAACGGGAAGACGGCGTTCCTGCTGGCGTACCGGGACGAGGGCCACCATCTGAGCAAGCTGGGCAACCGGATCGACTTCACCACCCGGTTCTTCCAGTTCTTCGACCACTACCTGAAGGGCGCGCCGGCACCCGAGTGGATGACCGAAGGGGTGCCGTTCCTGAAGCGGGCAACGGAGCTGAACCCGGGGCCGGACAAGCCGTAGCCCCGGAAGGGCGGGACAGGCGGTAAGCGGAAGTCACTCTCTCGTGGACGACTCGGAGTTTCCGACCCCGGCGCCCGGCTTCGTCCGGCGCACGCTGGCGTCGCTGGGGTCGCGGAACTTCCGGCTGTTCTTCGCCGGCCAGACCGTCTCCAACACCGGCAACTGGCTGACCCGGATCGCCCTGACGCTCCTGGTGCTGCACCGCACCGGGAGCGGCGTGGCGGTGGGCATCCTGTCGGCGTGCCAGTACGGTCCCATCCTGCTGTTTTCCGCCTGGGCCGGCGTGATCGTCGACCGGACGGACAAGCGCAAGCTGCTCTTCACCACGCAGACGCTGGAGATGCTCCAGTCGTTCGCGCTGGGGGCGCTGGCGTTCATGCACGACGTGCCCCTCCTCGCGTTCTACGGCACCGCTGTCGCCGGCGGCGTCATGCTGGCCTTCGACAACCCGGTTCGGCGCACGTTCGTCAACGAGATGGTACCGCTCCGGGACGTGCCCAACGCCGTCACCCTTTACAGCGCCATGGTCAACCTGTCCCGCATCGCCGGGCCGGCGTTGGCCGGGCTGCTCATCGTGACCGTCGGCTACGGCTGGTGCTTCACCATCGACGCCGTGTCCTATACCACGGTCCTCATCGCCCTCGCCATGATGCGGACGAACGAGCTGCGCACCGTCACGGCGGCGCCCCGTGGCCCCGGCCAGATCCGCGCGGGCATCCGTTACGTCACTCGCGTGCCCGAGCTGTGGGTCCCGTTCGGCATGCTCCTCATCATCGGCCTGGTCACCCGCAACTTCGCCGTCCTGTTCCCGCTGTTCGTGGAGCATGGGCTCCACGGCAGCGACGTCGAGTTCACTGTCGTTTACTCCGCGTTCAGCGTCGGGGCGCTCGTCGGCGCCTTTTTCGTCGCCCGGCGCACCACCATCACCATTCAGACCGTCGTCGCGGGAGCCGTGGCTCTCGGCGTGACCATTCTTGCCCTGTCGGCCGTCCCCAACGTCGCGCTGGCCATCGTCATGGCGGTGGTGGTCGGGGCCGCCAGCGTGGCCTACATGACCGCGACCTCCGCCATCGTCCAGATCCGCGCCGACCAGCAGATGATCGGACGAGTCCTGGCCTTCCAGGCGATCCTCATGATCGGCACCCAGCCCATCAGTGGCCCGATCATCGGGGCCATCTCGGATGCGCTCGGGTCCCGGGCCGCCGTCTTCATTGCGGCCCTCGGCGCTCTGGCCGCCGCCGGCTTCGGCATGGTGGCGAGCCGGCGGTTGCAGGCGCGGGGTTGACGCCTCCGCGTTTGACAACTGCGTCCCCGCCGTCGAATGTTGCGGACCGACAAGTCCTACCCGGTGAACCCGGCGTCGTCCGACGCACATCGATCCGTCCGGGCAGCGTGAAGCCCATTTCCACAGGTCCGTCATGGAATTCCTGAACTTCCTTCTCATCCTCTGGGCGGCGTGGCTTCTCTGGCGCCGGCCCGAGCGCGAACGCCTCGCCTTCGGGCTGCTGGTGACCAGCTGCGTGATCATGGCGGTGCTGTTCCTCATCGGCACCCACGGGTCCTTCGTGCCGGGAGTCAACCTGTGAAGACGCTCTCCGAAGACCGGCTGCGAGGCATCCTGGCGTGGGTCGTGATCGTGCTGACGGGTGGCCCCGTCACCGCTGCGGTGCTGCTCGGGGTGTTGCACGGAGACTCCCCGTGCATCCTGTGCTGGGCCGAGCGGACGTCCATGGTGCTCATCGCGCTCACGGGCCTGTTCGTGATCCGTTACGGTCCGCGGCCGCGCTATGTCGGCATGGCGATCCTGCTGGGTGCGTGGGGCACGTTCATGGCGATCCGCCATTCCGCGCTCCACCTCGCCCGCGACATCGGACAGGGGTTCAGCGCCGCCATCTTCGGCGTGCACACCTACGTGTGGGCGTGGGTCATCCACGTCACAGTGCTGGCCGTGATCGGCGTGCTGCTGTTATTCGTGCGCCGGCTGGCGCCCGAGGGCGGAGTGCGTGAGCCGGGCCGGGCCGGCTGGTTCGCGCTGGGGCTGTTCATGGTCATCGTCGCCGCCAACGCGCTCCAGGCATTCGTGTCCACCGGCCCTCCACCGTACATCGGCCAGGGCGATCCCGTCCGGTTGTCCCTCAACCCGCGGCACTGGGTGTGGTCCTTCGAGGAGCTACAGCCGCCGCACATCTCGCTGCGCGGCGCGTGGGCCGTCCCGAAGCCGGACCCCGACGCCGCGGACCCGGATCCGGCGCACGGGCCGCTGGCGGACCTGCCGACGCTGCCCGTCAAGGGCTGGGAGCGCATGGCCGTTCCCCTGGAGGGGACCCTGACCGGCTTGGCCCGGGACCCGGCGACGGGTCGGTTCCTGGCGGTCACCGACAGATACGACGTGGTCCTGCTGGACAGCACGCGGTCAAGCAAGCTGCACCGCGTCGTCCTGGACCCGGGCTTCAGCATCGATCTCACGCCGCTCGCGGGCACCGCATTCCTGGGTGGCGACACCCTCGCCGTGCTGTCCGACAACAAGAGCTACGCGCTGCTGCTGCCCGACACCGCGGCCCGCGAGAAGGACGAGTGGCGACACTTCCTCTTCACCGACGGCCAGGTCAGGGAGTTGCGGCTGAGCCGCTTCCAGACGGTACGCGCCCACCAGATGTACGTCCTGTCCCTCGCTTACGACCCGGCGGCGCGTGAGCTCATCACGGTGAGCGTGCCCAGCCGACGGCACCGCCAGCTCGTCGTGTCGCGATTCGCACGTGCTGACATGGTGTTGTCGTCCGAGTTCGTGCCAACGCTAGGGGCGGGGCTCGCGTTGGAGGACCCGGACAGGCGCCTGGCGGACTACGTCGTGACCGGTGCGGCGGTGGCGGACGGTCGGTTGTATGCCATCAGCGCCGCGTACTCCACGCTGCTGGTCATCGACCTCGGGACGGAGGAAATGGTCGGGGCGTACACGGTGCCGGGGATCGAACATCCGGTGGGCCTGGCTGTGCGCGGCTCCGAGCTGCTGGTGGCGCAGGCAGATGGGCGGATCGCGGTGGTGGAGCGGCGGTAGGACCGACACGCGCACCTGCACCGAGTTGCCGTGTCGGGTTCTCAGCCACCGGGGCGCGCCGGCTGCGCTCCCCGCCGGTGAGACACGACCAGTAGCACCACCCCCACGATGACGAGCACCTGGAACGGCCGCAGGGAGAGGGTCGCGGCAACCGAGGCCATGGCCGCTGCGAAGCACCACATGGGTGCTTCAGCCTTCCATGCCGCCTTCCAGTCGGGATCAGCACCGCCGGCGGGGAGGCGAGGCCGCAGGCCGGGCAGCCACCGGGCGACGCGGGCGCGATATGCACGGACGGGCTCGCCGAGCCGCGCATCCAGGAGGGCCTCCTCCCGAGCCACCAGGCGGTGCTGCACCAGGGCCAGTCCCAGCACGATGATCGCCCAGCCCCATGGCCCGGCGAGCACCCCCAGGCCGGCACCCAGAAGCAGAGTCCCCAGGTAGAGCGGATTGCGCACGTAACGGTAAGGCCCATCCGCCACCAGGGCGTCCGTGTGCACCCCGCTGCTGAATACGACCGGGGCCCCCAGGTACGCCGTGCCCCAGGTCCGGATGCCTGCGGCAAGGAGAAGGACGAGCGTGGCGGCAATGCAAACCGTGCGTACCGTTGCGGCCGAAGCCGGGCTGCCGGGCATCCCGGCCAGCCTTGCCGCCACAGCCCCGGGGCGCACCGATCCCACGGTGAACCCTGCCAGGAAGACGGCGCCGTTCAGCAGGGCGCGATGACGAAATTCCCAGGCCGACGCTTTCATCGCAGAGCGCAACGCGGAAACGGGGATCTCAGGCCCACGCCGCCCGCGTCAACGTGTTCGCCTGCGCGCGGACCGCCTGCGCGCGGACGGCGCCTGCGCGCGGACGGTGCACCAGTCGCCAGTTTCGTCCCATTGTGCCACCGGGCTGACGCAAAATTACCTTCACCACCGCCCATTGTCCGTGGGGCGCGGCCCGCGATCTTGGGCACCGAGAGTGGCGGTGCTTCCTGGACCTACGCCAGCGCGTTCTCGACCGTGTTTCCGATGACTCCCAAAACCACGGCGGGTCACCAGGATAACCCTATGCGTCAGAACTGGCGACTGGTGCACCGTCCGCGTTTCAGAACTGGCGACTGGTGCACCGTCCGCGTTTCAGCCCATCGCAGAGCCGGCGGCCCCGCCAGCAGCCGCTACCGCTCGTACCCCGGTCCCCGCAGCACCTGCCCGGGCAGCGCGCCCGTCATCTTCCCCTGCGCGATGACCGGCACACCGTTCACCAGAACGTACTCCATGCCGACCGAGAACTGCGCCGGATCCTCGAACGTCGCCTTGTCCGTCACCGTCGCCGGGTCGAACACGACGATGTCGGCCCACATTCCCTTCTTGAGGACACCGCGATCGGTCAGGTGCTCACGCTGTGCGGCCAGCGCCGAGAACTTGCGGATGGCGTCCGGCAGCGTGAGCAGGTGCTGCTCCCGCACGAATTTGCGCAGAATGCGCGGAAACGTGCCATAGGCCCGCGGGTGCGGGTGCTCCTGGCCCAGGATGCCCTCCGGCGAGCTGGCCGACGCGTCGTTGTCGATGGAAACCCACGGCTGTTTCAGCGCCAGCTCCACGTCCGGCTCCGACATGCCGAACACCGCGACGAAGGTACCGGCGTTGTCCTTCACCAGGAAGTCGAACAGGGCATCGATGGGGTCCTCGTTCCACTGCTTCGCAATGGCGTCCAGGCGCATGCCCTGCAACGGGCGCAGGTCCGGGTTGTTCACGGCGGTGACGAGCACGGCGTCGGAGCCCGGGATCTCCTGCCACTCGTTGTCCCACGACGACGTCGGCGTCAGCATGTCCTTCCGAATGCGCGCCCGCGTGGCCGGGTCCTTCAGCCGCGCCACCAGGCTGTCCGTGCCACCGTCGTGCGCCCACGGCGGGATGAACGCCGACATGCCGTTCTCCCACGCCGTGTACGCGTACGTATCCGACGTGATGTCCAGGCCCGCCTTGCGCGCCGAGTCGATGCGCGCGACCACCTGCGGCATCTTGCCCCAGTTGGACGTGCCGGCCGTCTTGAGGTGGAAGATCTCGACGGACACGTCCGCTTCCCTCGCGATGCGGAACACCTCATCCAGGGCCGCCATCTCGGCATTGCCCTCGCTGCGCATATGCGTGGCGTAGATGCCGCCGTACTGCGACGCCACCTTGGCCAGCGCGATGAGCTCGTCCGTCTTCGCGTACGGGGCCGGCGGGTACTGCAGCGCCGTGGACACGCCCAGCGCGCCCTCGCGCATCGCCTGCGCCACGATGTCCTGCATCTGCTTCAGCTGGTCGGCTGTCGGTTGCACGTCGTCGTAGCCCAGCACCATCTCCCGCGCGCTCGCCGCGCCCACGTACGTGCCGATGTTGATGCCAGTGCCCTGCTTCTCCAGCCTTGCGAAGTACTCCGGTAGCGTGCGCCAGTCGGGCGTGATGCCGTAGTGCTTGTACATCGCCATGTTTTCCGCCACCATGGCGCTGTCCAGCGGCGCCACCGACTCGCCTTCGCCCGTGATCTCCGTGGTGATGCCCTGGAAGATCTTCGACGGCGCACGCGGGTCCACCAGCAGCGTCAGCTCCGACTGGCCCAGCATGTCGATGAAGCCCGGCGCCACGACCATGCCCTTCGCATCGATCACCTGCTTGGCCGAGTCGCCCGATAGGTCGCCGATGGCCGCGATACGCCCGCCCCGCACACCGACATCGCCCGCGTACCACGGCGAGCCCGTGCCGTCGATGATGTGGCCGTTGCGGACGATGAGATCGAAGGGTCCATTGGCCTGGCCGGTTTCCGGCGGTTGGCAGGCGATGGCCGTGCCGACGAACACGGCGAGGACGGAGATGGCGCGGAAGACACGGTGAGATCCGGGCATGGTTGGCTCCTGGTGTAGAGAGCGCGAGATCAGGAAAACCAACAATACTCTTTTATCTGCCTCACGACGAGGGGTGGCCCTCGGCGATCTCGGTTCCCATGCTACCGCGTCCCGCGATCGCCGGGTGGCGCGTTATCTTTATACCATGATGGTCAGTCGAAAACGCCGCCTCTACCTGGCCGCCGCGCTCTGCCTGGCGGGCGCGGTCGTCGCGTGCGCCGACAACATCGGGACGCTGGGATCCGTGCGCGTGTACGGGCTCGTGCTGCGCGGACCGACCCAGCCGGTGTGCACCGCCAACGACCCCTGCGACCAGCCGTTCGCCGCCGGCTTCACCGTTTTCCAGGGCAGCCGCGACGTGCAGCGGTTCTCGTCCGGGACCGACGGCCGGTTCGCCATCCGGCTGGACCCCGGGGCCTACACGGTGGTGCCGGACTCCGACGCTCCCATCCTGGGCCGACAGCCCAAGGACCTCCAGGTGCCGGTCGCCGATTCCATCTTCGTCACGTTCAATTTCGACACGGGCATCAGGTAGCGGGGAACGGACAGCGGAAAGCGGGATCGAAGCCGCGACCGCAGGTTGCGCCAGATCGCCGGTTCGCGCAGGACTCCGGCGACATGCGCGGACCGGCAATCGACCAGCCCGACGAACGCGGCTTCGATCCCGCTTTCCGCTTTCCGGTTCTCCGTTCTTCAGCGGCTCATCGTCTCGGCCGCCCGCGCCGCCCGCGCCCCCCCTCGCCCGGCCCCTCGATCTGCTCCAGCTTCGCCTTTTTCAGCTGGTCGTTCAGCGACTTCAGGTCCTCGTTCATCAGGTTCATGACCTTGGACATGACCGATTGCAGGGCCGCCTGCTGCGTCACGCTGGCGGCGACCATGCGGTCCATGGGTGCCGCGTCCGACGCTTCGAGGCGTGACATCATCATGCTGAGGCCGCGGTACGTCGCGTTCAGCGTTTCCTCGTTCTCGGGTCCGCCACCGCCGTAGAAGAAGCGCCCGCGACTCTGGCCGATCAAAGAATCGGCCTTGGCGTTGAATGCCTTGAGGCTATCGACCAGGGCGCCCTGCGCCTTGCCGATGCGATCCTTCACCTGCTCCTGGATGCGGTGCAGCATGCCGATGGAGCCCTGTACACGCATCGCGCCCTGGTACATCTCCAGCGTCAGGGTTGCCTGCTGGCGGAGTGCGGTGGGCTGCTTCTTGATGCGCGGGTCCAAGCGAACCGTCAGCGGCTGCGTGTAGCTCTTGTCGCCGACGGTCAGCCGCACCGTGTACGTGCCCGGCGCGACCCAGGGCGAGTTGGGCGGTACGACCGTGTTGTGTGGCACCGCCGCGATGGGCAGCCTGTTCCGGCCGCCCGGCAGCGGCGTGTAGTGCAGGTCCCAGACGAATCGGTGCAGACCGGCCTTCGTCGAGATCTCCTGTGGCGCGCGCAGCCAGTACGTCGGCACGTCCAGCGACGCGGAATCGGTGAACCCGATGGGATGCCCGCTGGTGTAGCGGCGGATGACCATCCCGCCCTGCTGTTGGCTGCCACCGAAGAAGGCGGGCCGGCCCGTCGTCATACCCTCACCACGCTCACCACCCTCACCGGGTTCGCCGCCTTCGCCGCCCTCGCGCCGCTCTGGCCGGCCGCGCATTTCGCCGCCGGCCCCCAGGATCTCCAGTGTCACCGGCCCCTGGACGTCGCTCTTGAGCCAGTAGTCGATGACGGCGCCGTCCGGCGGGTTCTGGGCGGCCGGCTCGTCGGCCGGGAGCGGCGTGTCCGTGTTGGTGTCCCAGCGCACGCGCGTCGCCGTCTCCGGCTTGAACAGGTGCACGTCCTCACCGGCGATCTTGGGCGTCATCTCGCGGATGGGCGTCATGTCGTCCAGGATCCAGAAGCCGCGGCCGTGCGTCGCCACGATCAGGTCGTTGTCGTGGATGATCAGGTCGCGCACCGACGTCGCCGGCATGTTCAGCCGCAGCGACTGCCAGTGGTCGCCGTCGTCGAACGACACGTACGTCGCGCGCTCCGTGCCGGCGAACAGCAGGTCCTTCCGCTCCGGGGCCTGCCGCACGACGTTCACCGTCTCGCCGTCCGGGATGCCGTTGGAGATCTCCGTCCACGTCTTGCCACCGTCGTGCGTCCGGTAGATGTACGGCTTCAGGTCGTCCAGCCGGATGGTGTTCACCGCAGCGTAGGCCGTGTTGGCGTCGTGGTGGCCGGCGTCCATGATGGACACCTTGGCCCACGGCACCAGCTGCGGCGGCGTGACGTCCTGCCAGGTTTTGCCGCCGTCGCGGGTGACGTGGATCGTGCCGTCGTCGGTACCCGCCCAGATGGTCATGGAGTCCACGGGCGAGGGCGCGATGGTGTAGATCACGCCGCGTTGCGTCGGCTTGGCCGACGGCTCGTCCTTGAAGATCCCCACGCTCGCCGGCACCTGCCATGTCTTGCGGCTCAGGTCCGGACTGATCTGCTGCCAGTGGGCGCCGCCGTCCGACGTCTTCCACAGCGTGTTCCCTGCGAAATACAGCACGTGCGGGTTGGTGGGCGAGAACATGACCGGCGCCGTGCGCACCGTGCGCACGCGGACATCGCCCGTCGCCGCCGGGCCCACCGCCTCGCGCTGACCCGTGACCTTGTTGTAGCGCGTCACGTTGCGGCCGCCGTACACCAGCTCAGGATTCAGCGGGTCAGGCGCGGCGTAGCCGTACTCGTCCACGCCCACCGGGTGCCAGTTGCGGAAGGTGATCGAGCCG
>JARRJS010000115.1:0-9997 GCA_037388885.1 Gemmatimonadota bacterium | reverse complement strand
GGTTCGGCTACTATGGCATGGTAGCCATCGTCGTGCTCTTCATGGTGCAGAAGCTCGGCTACACCGACGACCGCGCCGCCCTCACCTTCGGCGCGTTTGCGGCGCTCGCCTATACCGTTCCCGCGGTGGGCGGCTGGATCGGCGACAAGCTCCTGGGGACCCGCCGCACGATGGTTCTCGGTGCGATGATCCTCGCCCTCGGATACATCGGGCTCGCGATTCCGAACCACCCCGGCCTTCTGTTCCCCGCGCTGGGCATTGTGGCGGTGGGCGGCGGCATCTTCAAGGCGAATCCCGCCAACCTGATCTCCAAGCTGTACGAGGGCGACCCCGCGAAGATCGACAGCGCGTTCACGATGTACTACATGGCGGTCAACATCGGGTCGGCCGTGTCCATGTTCGCGACACCGCTCATCGCCATCAAATTCGGATGGCATCTCGCGTTTGCGGTCTCCGCGGCCGGGCTCGTCGCCGGCCTCCTCTCCTACGCCGTATTGCGCCGCTATCTCCAGCACGTGGGCTCCGAGCCCGACTTCGAGCCCCTCAACGTGAAGCGCCTCGTCCTGGTCCTCATCGGAATCGTCATCGGCATCGTGCTCGTGGCGTTCATCATTCAGAACCTCAAGGTCGCGAGGGGGACCGTCATCCTCGGGTTCGTCAGCATGCTCGTCATCTTCGCGGTCATGATGTGGAGGGGCAGCGAGCGCGAGCGCAAGGGCCTCATCGCCGTGCTCATCCTGACGGGCCTCGGTATGCTGTTCTTCATCTTCTATCAGCAGATGTCGACGTCGCTCACGCTTTTCTCGCTGCGCAACGTGAATCTCGACCTCTTCGGGTACCACGTGCCCGCCGGGCAGGTCCAGGACCTGAACCCCATCTGGATCTTCATCCTGAGCCCAGCGCTCGCCTGGCTCTATACGCGCCTGGGCAAAGGCAAGGGCGGGGACTTCCACATCTCCACGAAATTCGCCATGGGCTTCGCGGTCCTGAGCCTCGGGTTCTTCATCTACGGATTCAGTGGTCACTTCGCCAACGCGGGCAAGGTCTCATTCTGGTGGATGGTCAGCGGCTACGGATTCCAGTCACTCGGGGAGCTCCTCATCAGCGGTCTCGGCCTCGCGATGGTCGCACGCTACGTAGGGCCTTCGCTGCGCGGTTTCATCATGGGCATCTGGTTCCTCGCGAGCGGGATCTCCCAGTACCTCGGGAGCGCCGTGGCCACGTACGCGAGCGTGCCCGAGAGCGTGACGAGTCCCGTGCAGTCTCTACCGCTCTACACCAACCTCTTCACCAAGCTGGGCATCGTGGCCGTGATCGGAACCGTGATCGCCGCCGCGTTGATCCCGTTGATGAAGAGGCTGTCGGCCGTGACCGAAGGGCCGTGGGAGGAAGCGGCGGCCGAGGACGCCCTCACGACGTAGTCCACGACCTGAGGTTGGGCGAAACGACGGGCGGCGGCTCCGGCAGCCCCTGTGCCGCGTGCTGCCCGGCCTCGCGTCCGGAGCCGCCCCGCCGGTATCAACGCCCGTTGTTACGGCCCGTGGTGACAAAGACCGGCACGCCGCCGTCCGTGGGGGCGATGACCAGGTTGTTATTGCCCTTTCCGATCTCCATGAGGGACTCCAGGTAACGCCAGTAGAGGTAGCGCTCCCCGGACGTCCCGGCGAGGCTCTCGGCGATGATGCGCTGGGCGTCCCGGATCCCCTCCGCTTCCGCCCTGCGCTGGTTCGCCTGCTCCACGACGACCTGCGTCTGGAACGCCTCGGCCTGCACCTGCTGCTCCCGGGCCAGCTTCTGCTCGATCGCCTGCCGGATGGACTGGGGCGGCTCGATGTCGCGTACGAAGAACTCGGTGATCTGGACCCCGCGCGGCTCCAGCTTGTCGGCCATCAGCTCCCGGATCCGCTGGCCGATACCGGTGCGCTCCTTCGACAGGATTTCCGCGGCGGCGATGTTGGACACGGCGTCGCGCGCGGCGGAGCGGTAGGTGTTGTAGACGAAGGTGTGGACGTCGTCCCTGTCCCCGATGGTGAGGTAGAGGTGCAGGGCGGAGTCCGGCAGGAGCCGGTAGCGGAACGCTGCGTCGATGCCGATGGTGAGCTGGTCAGACGTCAGAGCGGTGAGCCGTTCGCTGGCGGCGCCGGTGGGATACTGGATCTCCCGCAGCGGGTACGTGGTCCAGCTGCGGAAAATGGAGTGGTAGAGGCCCTGCGCGTAAATCTGGTTCGACACGGCGCCGGTGACGGCGTTCTTCTTCACCGCGACCTCGTAGCTGTCGACGCGCGTGCACGCGTTCAGGCCGACGACCAGCGCAATGATGGTGAGGGCGATCAGGATGACGCTGAGTCTGAGGATCCGCGACATGGTGAAACGCCTCCTCCAGAGGGTGGACGGATCCTCCAAGATACGCCGCCGATCTGCTGCGCGCCGCCCAGCTCCAGGGCCACCCGCGGTTCCGATCGTCGGCGAATTCCCCTTGACGGTCTGTGCTCACGTACGCGAACGCAGAAACGTCGGGGCCGAACCGATGAGGGGCGGCGCGAAGAGTACGAGCAGCCCCGTGTTCAGGATGGCATTCGAGACCACACCGTGCGCCAACGAGGATGCCGTATCCACGAGGTACCAACAGGCTAAAGGCAATGCCAACGACGCCCACGCCCACCGCTCGCGCCGGCGAAACGGCCCGCGAACCACCCAGACCATCAACATCCCCCACCCGCCCATGACGGCACCGGTCACACCGAAAACCCAACTGCGATACGCCAGGATCGACGGCGTCAAACCGCCTTCGGGCCAAAACACGGGATCGGCGTAGCGGTTGATGAGAGCGTTCACAGGAACGGAAGCTGGAAAGAACGCCAGAAGGAAGCCCGCGAGGGCCACGCCAGCGGCAAGAGCCGTGAGCCACATATCCCAGATTCCACGCCTTGCTTGGTCCACTGGTCGTTCTCCTGTTTTTGTTGGGTCTTCCGATCATCCACATGGCACGGATCATCTCGCCCGCCACTCACTCCACGCGCAAAGAGCGCATGGGGTCGACCGAGGCAGCGCGGTGGGCGGGCAAAAGCGCGGCGAGCAGCGCAACCACGAGGAAGATCACAACCGCAGCGGCGACGCTGAGCGGGTCTGTGGCGGCAACTCCGAAGAGCAAACTCTTCACGAGACCTGCCAGCGCCCATGAAATGGCCAGCCCCCCTGTAAGACCCAGAAGGACGGGTGCGACGACCCTCCGTACGACCATGCCACGGATATCCGCGCGGCGGGCTCCGATGGCCATGCGAACGCCGATCTCCCGGGTACGCTGGGTCACCGCCAGGCTCATGACGCTGAAGATGCCCACGACCGCCAGCACCAGACCCAGGAGGGCCAGGGCGGAGAACATCTGCGCGTTCATGCGTTGCGCGTACGTGAAGCCGCGCACCACCTCGGTGTACGGAACGATGTTCACGATGGCGATGTGGCTTTCGAAGTTCCGGAGCCACTGGTAGAGGCGAGGAACGGCGGCGGCGGGATCGATGGTCGTGGCGACGGTCAGCCCGCTCCCCGAGGCATAGGCTTGCTGCGGATTCGCGAAGTAGACCGATGGCCCGGGTTGCGCGAGGAAGTCGCTGACGCGGGCGTCGTTCACCACGCCGACGATCTCGTATGCGCGGTCCTTCGCCCCGGTGGTACCGGGCCACCACAACCGGCGTCCCAAACCGTCGCTGCCCGGGAAGTATTGGCGAACCAGGGCTTCGTTGACCACGGCCACCTTCGGCGCGCCGAGGGTGTCCCCCGGGGTGAACGCGCGGCCCCGGACGACGGTCATGCCGAGGGTCCGGAAATACCCGGGGATGACCGTAGAGTACACCATGTCGACGTCTTCGGCGGCACCTTCCAGTCTGAATGAGGCCGTGCCGTGTGGGGAGAGCGGGGGCTGGTTCGAGATGGTGGCCGCCCGCACCCAGGGCTCCTCGGTGAGACGTTCGGCCAGGTTCCGGAACCAGTGGTCCCTCTCGTTCACCGTTACGCCGGTGCTGCTCGTCGAGATATAGCTGCCAAGCAGGTTCCGGTACCGGAACCCCGGGTCGATGTCGTTCACGTTGGAGAGCGTGCGGAGCGTCAGTCCGGCCACCACGAGAAGCACCACGGACAGACCCACCTGGACCGAGACCATCAACTCCCTCGCTCCGGGGATCCGCCACCTTCCCACCTTGCGGGGGGGACCTTCCCCATCCCCGGCACCCGTTTTCAGGGTGTCCGCCACATCGCGCCGGTACGCGGCCACGGCGGGCAACAGGCCCGCCAGAACGCTCACCGCCAGGGACGCCACCACCGTGAACCAGGCCACGCGCGCATCCACGGCCACATGCCGGGCGACGTTTGCGCCCCAGATGCTGGGCCGGGCGAAATACGATCCAAGTTGCATGGCGGCCGGCCCTGCCAGGGCAAGAGCCACCACGCCCGCTGCTGCCGCCAACAATGCGCTCTCCGCAAGCGTCCGCCGGAAGAGGCGGCCCCGCGTGGCACGCAGGGCCGCCCGCAGCGCCATCTCACGGCGGCGGCCTGCGGCAATAGCCAGCAGGAGGTTCCCGGCGTTGGCACAGACGAGCACGACGAATCCCACCGCGGCCGCCATCATCACGCGCAGTGTCCCCGCCTCGGCCGCCCGGGCGCGAGGATCGATCCAGGTGACCGGGGCCAGAACAGGTCGGCGGGCCCGGCCACCTTGACGGGGGTAGGCCTCGTCGAGCCCGGCAGCCAACCTTCGCAGCTCCGCCGTGGCCTGTTGCCGGGTGACTCCCTTGCGGAGGCGCGCGTGGACCTTCACGAGGGGGACATCTCGTTGCTCCGAGGCCCGGGCCCAGCTCGTGTAGCGTGCCTTGAAAGGCTCGAAGGGCAGCCAGGCGTCCGGGCGGTACGACGCCACGGTGCCCAGGAAGCGCGGCGAGGCCACCCCCACCACCGTGTAGGGCCTGAAGTTGAAATAGACCACGGAGCCGATCACCGAGGGGTCGCCGTTCCATTGCCGCTGCCACCAACCGTAGGAGATCACGGCAGCCGGATCGGCACCGGGGAGATCGTCTTCCACCCTCAGACCTCGCCCCGCGCTCATCTCCACGTGCAGCAGAGGGAAGTAGTTTCCGGAAACGGCCTCCAGAAACACGACTTCCGTCGAGGCTTCGTGGCGGATGCTGGCCGCGTATCCCGACTGGACCGCTGCGATCCCTTCGAAGGCCCCGGTGGCCCCTTTCGCGTAGTCCAGATAGTCGAGGTACGAGGGGTTGGCGTAGGGATCCGCGTCCGTGGCGTCGAAAAGCCGAACCAGACGCCGGGCGTCGACGCCGGGGAACGGCTGACGGAATCCGTTGAGATAGGTGAAGACGCCAGCGCCGGCGGACAGGCCCAGGGCGAGGATGGTGACAGCTACCACAGAGGAAAAGGGGCGGCGGATCAGGCCCTGCAGCGCAGCGCGAAGATCTCCCATGGGGCGGCAGTCCGGTCCTGGGGTGGCGGTCCGGTCGCAAGATGCGTCGGGGAGCGGGGGTCTGGCCACCCCCTTGGGTGGGAAGGCCCGACCTGGACTCGGTCAGGGACGCCCCGTTTCCACGCGTCCCGTCGCGAGCGTGAGTGCGGCGACGGGGCTCAGATACGACCTCACGTGATCGAAGAATCCCGCCTCGAAATCGTCCACGTCCATGCCGAAGCGCTCCCGAAACGAGACGGGGAAGGGAATCCCGTCGCTCAGGTCGACGAACACGTCGCGTACATCCTGAACCGACCGCCCGGCCCCCTGCTCATCCAGGAGATAGCGCAACGCCAGCTCGAACAGCCGGTAGTACTGGTTTCGGTCCGCCTCTGGCGGATAGTCCGAGTCCTGGTGAATGGCGATGGGGTTGCCGCCACCCGGTACATCCCGGTTCTGGGCGATCCAGGAATCGAGCTCGCTCAGGCTGCGGATGGTCCGGAACGCCGTGCTCTCCAGGCAACCGATAAACGTCGCGATCCCTTCCTTGAACCACACATCGGTACCCAGATCTTCGCGCCCTTCGATCAGGAACTCGAGATCGTGCGTGAGCTCGTGTGCGACCGTGTACACGACATAGTCATGTCGGTGGCCCGTGATCTCCGCTGCTCGGATGGTGATGATGAAGCCACCCCAGTACGCCCAGTTGATGCCTTCTTCGTGGTTCCTGTTGATGTAGATCTCCAGGCGCGATGCGCCGGGTGGGTACCTGAACGTCGTCGAGTCGTCGACGTCGAACAGCTTCAGGATCTGCGCCCAACACGTATCCGCGATCTCCCCGACCTGCCGTTTCACCGCGTCAGGTGCGGCGTCGCTGTAGACGGTGAAGAACGCCGACCGGTACGGACTGCCATCGTGGGTCCAGCGGAAGGGGGTGTAGCGGGCCCACAGGCCCGACGTTCCCGGCGGAGGCGCTGCGGGATCGCCATGGCAACCGCAGAGGATCAACGCGCATAGAACGGCGCCGCGCGAAAAGGATTTCGCGAATGCGGTCGTGAGGCCAGGTCCGTACACGCGCATGGTCCTAGGCTCCCGGGCGTCCACAGCAGACCCGCTGCTCACCGTCCCTACCTGAAAAACGCTCGAGACTCCACCCTTGTGCCGGTCGCCTCGCTTGACCGCCTACCGCTCCTTCCACCTCTGCGTTGCGGCCCGAGACCCCGAAGCCCTCCCGTGGCGTAGTATCGACCTGACGCGCTACTTTCATCACCGATTACATGAGGAATGCCTGCTCCATGGCTACGGTGGTTTGTGGTTTTCGTCCCGGCCGTGGCGGTGGCAGAACCATAGTGTGACCGATGAGGCCCACAATGATCCGTCGGAATCGTAGTCAGGCCGTGCGCGCGCTGATGCTCGCGGCCATCCTGAGCCCTGGCTGTCCCGGCGTAGCTGCCGCCCAGGCGGAACCGTCCAGGGGATGGACTGTGACAGTCGAGGGCGCGTTGGTGTCCCGGTACATCTGGCGTGGCGAAGTGCTGGACAAGGTCAATCTGCAGCCCGATGTGCATGTGTCCGCCCGGGCCGTCACCATCGGCGTGTGGAGCGCGTGGGGCGTCGAAAGAAACCCCGACCTGAACGGGCGGGACTACAAGGAGATCGACACGTACCTATCGTGGGACCGGGAATTCGGGGCCGGCGAGCTTACGCTCACCGGCACGGACTACTACTTCCCCGGCCCCGGCGATACCGGGCGGTTCACCAACTTCGGCGGTGTGGTCAACGGACAGTCGACAGGCGCCCACACCGAAGAAATCGCCGGGCAGTTCACGCCGTCGGCGGTGCCGGTGACTTGCATGGTGGCATGGAACGCCTACAACGACCCCGACCATTCGCTCTTCGCGGAGCTGAGCAGCCAGGTGTCCCTTCGCTTCGTCCGCCTGGATGGGGACATCGCGTTCCTTCTCAAGGACAGCCCCCGCTTCTACCACAACCTCGCGGGGCAGGCGATGGAGTATGCGCTGCGGGCGACACACAGCTTCTCCCTCCGGAGCTTCGAGCCATACGTGTCGGCGGCCGTGGTGCGGAGTGCGGTGGTGGGCAGGACCTACGGCGTGTTCGCCATAGGCTTCTGACCGAATTGAGGGGGAGCGTAGACCACCTGCCCGCCCTCTTCCTCGCCTCTCCCGCGTCGGGGTCTGGCGACTTGCAGGATGCCTTTCTGAGGCCTAACTCCGTAATGCTCGACGCCGGGACACACCCAGAGCCAGCAGTCCGCACATGACAGCTGGGCCCCGCGGCGCGATGCCTAAGGAGAGACGCAATGCTGCACCTCGACACAGGCAACACTGCCTTCATGCTTTTGTGCTCCAGCCTCGTGATGCTCATGACTCCGGGGCTGGCCTTTTTTTACGGTGGCCTGGTGGGACGCAAGAATGTGCTGGCCATCATGATCCAGAGCTTCGTGTCCATGGGCTGGACGACCGTGCTCTGGTGGGCGTTCGGTTTTTCCATGTGTTTCTCCGGCAGCCTGCAGAGCGGCACGGACTTCGCCGGGATCATCGGTAACTTCCACTGGGCTTTTCTGCACGGCATCACGCTTCAGACGCCGTCGCCGAATCCGACGATCCCCATGATCGTGTTCTGCGCCTACCAGATGATGTTCGCCATCATCACGCCGGCGCTCATCACGGGGGCGTTCGCCAACCGGGTCACGTTCAAGGCCTACATGTTCTTCCTTACGGCATGGCTGGTCTTCGTTTACTTCCCCTTCGTCCACATGATCTGGGGGGGCGGGCTTCTGGCGCAGTGGGGCGTCAAGGACTTCGCCGGCGGCATCGTGGTTCACAACATCGCCGGTCTGGCCGCGCTGGCCTCGGTGCTGTACGTCGGCAAGCGGGCAGTGGAAGACCGGGGGCCACACAGCATTCCGCTCGTGGCCCTGGGCACCGGCCTCTTGTGGTTCGGGTGGTACGGTTTCAACGCGGGCAGCGAGTTCGCCGTCAACTCCATCACGGCAGTCGCGTTCCTCAACACGGATATCGCGGCTTCGTTCGCCGCAATCGCGTGGCTGCTGGTGGAGTGGGTGAGCTTCCGCAAGCCGAAATTCCTGGGCCTGCTCACGGGCGCCGTGGCCGGCCTCGCCACGATCACGCCGGCCGCCGGGTACGTCTCTCCGGAAATCGCCGCGCTCATCGGCGCCATCGCCGGCCTGGTCTGCTACTACGCCGTCCGTCTCAAGAACAGGCTGCAATGGGACGACGCACTGGACGTCTGGGGGGTCCACGGCGTGGGTGGCTTCCTCGGCATCGTCCTGCTCGGACTGTTCGCCTCGACGGCGTGGAACTCCGCGGCCACCGGGGGGGTGAACGGCCTCTTCGCCGGCAACCCGAGCTTCTTCTTCAAGCAGTTGGTCGCCGTGGTGCTGTCGTCCGTGTGGGCGTTCGGATTCACGTACATCATGCTGTCGCTGATCAACAAGATCACGCCGGTGAAGGTGTCCGAAGCCATGGAGCAGATGGGTCTCGACGAGGGGCTCCACGGGGAGACGGCCTATCTCGAGAGTGTGTAGCACATAGCCGGTCGCCGGCGCCATTGGCATGGCGCCGGCGGTCTCGCATCATTCCGCCCGTAAGGCCGCAGCCGGATCCACGCCGGCCGCTCTGCGGGCCGGGACATACGTCGCCAGCAGAGCGATGCCGGGCAGCGCTATAGCCACCAGACCGTATGTCAGCGGATCCAGGGGACTCACCCCGAAGAGGATCGCGCCCATGAGGCGTGTTGCCGCCGCCGCCAAGCCCAGTCCCACGACGACTCCGACGAGCGCGAGCACCAGGCCCTGCCTCATGACCATCCGGGTCACCATCCCCGGCTTCGCACCCATGGCCATGCGGATTCCGAGCTCCTGGGTCCGCCGGCCCACGGCGTACGAGACCACCCCGTAGATCCCGATGACGCCCAGAAGAAGCGCCACGGCAGCGGCGATGCTCAACATCACCAGGGTGAAGGAGGTGCGCGCCATGGACTCCCGCTGGAGGGTCGCCATGGTGCGGACGTTGCCCAGGGGCCGGGTGCGGTTGGGGTATGCCGCCCAGACGGCACGCCGGATCTCGTCGAGGAACCCCGCGGTCCCGACCCGCGGACTCCGGACCACGTACGTCATGGTCCTCTGGACGAAGGGAGCGTCGCCCCGGGTCTCGGGCCAGAATCGATCCATGACCATGGGCCAGTAAACGATATCCACCGGGTCCCGTTCGATGCCGTCGTCGCGCACGTTGCCCACCACGCCGATGATCTCCCGCCAGTCTCCGGGCTCGAAGCCGGTGCAGATACGACGTCCCACGGCCCGCGCCGGATCCCCCCAGTACTCCCGGGCCATGTTCTCGGTGATCATGACTACCGGGGCCCGATGCCTAAGGTCATCCCAGGTGATGGCCCTGCCCGCCACGACGGGGTTTCCCATGGTCCCGGGATAGCCGCCGCCGATCCACTTGAAGCGCCGCATGGGCGCCTGTTGACCCGGCGCAAGCGGAAAGTCTTCCACGAAGATGGGGT